>CAMOCC010000008.1 GCA_946610035.1 uncultured Verrucomicrobiota bacterium | reverse complement strand
CCATCCCCGCTTTCAACTTCAACACGATGGAGCAGATGCAGGCCATCGTCCAGGCAGCGGTCGAGACGAAGTCTCCCGTGATCATGCAGGTTTCCAAGGGTGCGCGCAAGTACGCGAACCCCACGATCCTCCGCTACATGGCGGAGGGCGCTGTTGCGTACGCCAAGGAGCTCGGCTGCAAGAAGCCCCAGATCGTCCTCCACCTCGACCACGGCGACAGCTTCGAGACTTGCAAGAGCTGCATCGACACTGGTTTCTCGTCCGTCATGATCGACGGCTCGGCTCTTCCCTTCAAGGAGAACATCAAGCTCACCAAGAAGGTCGTCAACTACGCCCACAAGCACGATGTCACCGTCGAGGCCGAGCTCGGCGTTCTCGCCGGCGTCGAGGACGAGGTCAGCTCCGCCGAGAGCCACTACACGAAGCCCGAGGAAGTGATCGAGTTCGCGACCAAGACCGGCTGCGACTCCCTCGCGATCTCCATCGGCACGAGCCACGGCGCGTACAAGTTCACGCCCGAGCAGTGCACGCGCGATCCCAAGACCGGCAAGCTCATCCCGCCGCCGCTCGCGTTCGACGTCCTCAAGGCAATCGAGAAGAAGCTCCCGGGCTTCCCGATCGTCCTCCACGGTTCGTCCAGCGTCCCGCAGGACTGCGTCGACACGATCAACAAGTACGGCGGCAAGCTTCCCGACGCGGTCGGCATTCCGGAGGAGCAGCTCCGCAAGGCCGCGAAGAGCGCGGTGTGCAAGATCAACATCGACTCCGACTCGCGTCTCGCGATGACGGCCGCGATTCGCAAGCACCTCGCCGAGAATCCGGGTCACTTCGACCCCCGCCAGTACCTCACCCCGGCGCGTGAAGCGATGAAGGAGATGTACATCCACAAGATCATCAAGGTCCTCGGATCCAACAACAAGCTCTAAGAGCCACCAGGGGGCGCGTGAATGCTCACGCGCCCCCTTGCGCAATTCTGTTTCCCAACTACATCACACCACACTCTCATCCGGAGTAATTAAATGCCCAAAGAAGCGAAGTCGGCCTATGCGCAGGCTGGAGTCAACATCGACGTCAAGATGAACGCGGTGAGCTCCATCAAGCAGATGGTCGCCGCAACAAAGACCGCGAACGTGATCGGCAACATCGGAGCGTTCGGCGGGCTTCACAAGATCCCGACGGGTAAGGACATGATTCTCGTGGCGTCCACGGACGGCGTAGGCACCAAGCTCAAGGTCGCTGCCATGATGAACAAGCACGACACCGTCGGCCAGGACATCGTCAACCACTGCGTGAACGACATTCTCGTGCAGGGCGCGAAGCCGCTCTTCTTCATGGACTACGTCGGCACCGCGAAGGTCGACCCGAATCAGTTCAAGAATGTCGTCAGCGGCCTCTGCAAGGCCTGCAAGGAGAACCACATGGCGCTCCTCGGCGGCGAGACGGCGGAAATGCCCGGCCTCTATCCCGCAGGCGAGTACGACCTCGTCGGGACGATTGTCGGCTGCGTCAAGAAGAGCCAGCTCATCACCGGCAAGTCCATCCGCGCCGGAGACGTCATCATCGGCTTCCCGTCCGGCGGACTCCAGACGAACGGCTTCTCCCTCGCCCGCAGGGTGATCTTCGACCTCTGCCAGTATTCGTGGCAGGATAAGCTCCCCGGAACGAACCAGACGTTCGGCGACGCGCTTCTCGCCGTCCACAAGAGCTTCCTCCGTCCGGTCGCCAAGCTCCTCGAGCGCAAGATCAAGATCTCCGGCATGGCCCACATCACGGGCGGCGGCTTCCCGGACAACATTCCGCGCGTCCTGCCGAAGGCCGTGAACGCCGAGATCGACCGTGCGAGCTGGGAGGTGCCGACGATCTTCAAGTTCATCCAGAACCAGGGCAAGGTCGATCGCGACGAGATGTACCGCGTTTTCAACATGGGCATCGGCTATGTAGTCATCATCCCGAAGAACCAGCTCGAGAAGGCGACGAACATCCTCAAGGCCCAGCACCAGCAGTACAGCGTGATCGGCGTCATCCGCAAGGGTACGGGCATCGTCACGTACAAGAACTGACGCTCTTCCAGAGCAGGGCAAACGCGTCCGGGGGCTTTTTTCGTCCCCGGACGTTGTTTTTGAGCCAACTTGCCATTGCCTACAGGGGCGGCGATTTGGTATAATATTCCCCATGGAGACGAATGAATATCGCGAGCAGCGCCTTGCGTCCATGCAGGCGCTCAAGGAACTGGGCTTCACGCCCTACGGGTTCAAGTACGACCACGAGGACCTCGCAAAGGTCCGCGAGACCTTCGAGGAGGGCAGGAGCGTCCGCATCGCCGGTCGTCTGCTCATGATCCGCCGCATGGGCAAGATGAATTTCGCCACTATGAACGACGGGACCGACAAGTTCCAGGTCATCTTCAAGCGCGACGAGCTTTCCGAGACCATGTTCGCCGGTTTCAAGCAGCTGAACCTCGGGGACATCATCGGCGCGGAGGGGACGCTTTTCACGACCCAGAAGGGCGAGAAGTCGCTTGTCGTGAAGGAATGGGCGCTGCTTGCGAAGGCGCTCGAGCAGCCGCCGGAGAAGTTCCACGGCCTTGCGGACCAGGAGGAGTGCTACCGCCGCCGCTATGTCGACCTGATGACGAACGACGAGTCCCGACAGCGTTTCTTCACCCGCTCGAAGCTCCTCATGGAGATTCGCAAGTACCTCTGGGGCAAGGGCTTCGTCGAAGTCGAGACGCCCATCCTCCAGGACCAGGCGGGCGGCGCGGCCGCGAAGCCGTTCTTCAGCCACTTCAACGCGCTGGACAAGGACTGCGTCATGCGCATCGCCCCGGAGCTGTACCTCAAGAGGCTCCTCGTCGGCGGCATGAACAAGGTCTTCGAGCTCGGCAAGGACTTCCGCAACGAGGGAATCGACCGCACGCACAACCCCGAGTTCACAGTCTGCGAGATCTACGAGGCATACGGCGACCGCACTTCGATGGAGGCGATCATGGAGGGACTCCTCCCGCACCTCTGCGACACCGTCATCGGAAGCCGCGTCATCGAATACGGGGAGAAGAAGGTCCCGATCGACTTCAACCCGCCCTATCGCCGCGTCGCGTACAAGGACCTCGTGAAGGAGCTGATGGGCGACGACTGGTTCGAGCTCGACTTCCCGACCCAGCTCGAGAAGGCCAAGGCGAAGGGACGCGAGACCGACACGAACCTCGAGCTCGACGGAGTCACGACCGAGCTCATGCTCACGCACGAGGTCTACGACAAGCTAATAGAGCGTAACCTCATGCAGCCCACCTTCGTGACACGAATCCCGCACGAATTCGTCCCGCTCGCCAAGGCGTGCAAGGACGATCCGTCGCTCGTGGACGTCTTCGAGTTCGTCGTCGCCGGACGCGAACTCTGCCCGGGCTACACCGAGCAGAACGACCCAATCGAACAGCGCAAGGCGCTCGAGAACCAGGCCGGCGAGGACACGGAGAAGATCGACGAGGACTTCATCTCGGCGCTCGAATGCGGAATGCCGCCCACAGGCGGTCTCGGCTTCGGCGTTGACCGACTCGTCATGTTCCTTACGGGATGCGACTCGATCCGCGACGTCGTCCTGTTCCCCCAGCTCAAGAGGGCGTAAGGGCCGGACGCGATGTACCTCAAACAGCTTGACATAGTAGGCTTCAAGAGCTTTGCGGACAAGACGCGGCTCACGTTCGACCCCGGCCTGATAGCCATCGTCGGCCCGAACGGATGCGGAAAGTCCAACGTCTCGGACGCAATCCGCTGGGTGCTCGGCGAGCAGCGTCCGACGGCGCTCCGCTGCTCGAAGCTCGTCGACGTCGTCTTCAACGGAACGGACACGCGCAAGCCCCTCGGCCTTGCGGAGGTGTCCATCACGTTCGCCGACTGCGAGAAGGAGCTTGGCACCGAGTACCACGAGGTCACCATCACGCGCCGCGTCTACAGGGACGGCACGGGCGAGTACTTCATCAACAAGCAGTCGAGCCGCCTCAAGGACGTCCAGCACCTCTTCATGGGCACGGGCATCGGCACATCGTCCTACTCCGTGATGGCGCAGGGCCAGATCGATGCGATTCTGTCGTCCAAGCCCGAGGACCGCCGTGCGGTATTCGAAGAGGCCGCAGGCATCACCAAGTTCAAGGCCGACCGCAAGGAGGCGCTCCGCAAGATCGACCAGACGGAGCAGAACCTGCTGCGAGAGGCTGACATCCTGCGCGAAATGAAGCGTCAGATCGGCTCCTTGCAGCGTCAGGTCGGCAAGGCCCAGAGGTACAAGGAGCTGCGTGACGAACTGCGCGGACTCGACATATACGTATCGAAGCAGAAGATCCACGATTTCGACGGCGTCCTCGAACAGAACGCGGCGAACCGACAGGAGGTCGAGAAGGCGATCGCCGAGGCGACGGACATCGTGACGGAGGCCGAAGCCGAGCAGCAGAGGCTCCATCAGGAGGTCCACGAGCTTGAGGAGCGCCTCCAGCAGCTCGCGCAGGAGCAGGCGGCGGCGGACGGCGCGTACCAGCGCGCAACCGAGGTGATCGGCGTCAACCGCCAGCGCATCGAGGAGTACCGCGCCTTTGCGGACAGGGACGGACGCGAAATAGCCGACACACGCCGTCAGCTCGAAGAGGTGAAGATGCAGTCCGAGTCCCTGGCGCAGAAGACCCGGCTCCTAGGCGACTCGCTCGCCGCGGCGCGCGAGGCGCTGGAGGAGGCCGAGGCCGTCTTCAACGAGTCCCAGCAGAAGATAGACGCCTTGAGGACCAACGCGCAGAACGCGCGCATGGAGTCCGTGCAGTGCGACCGCCGCGCGGCGGCTGATCGCGACGAGATCGCGCGGCTGGAGGCGGCCGCGCGCGAGGCGATAATCCGCAACGAGCGGTTGGCGTCCGAGCAGGCCGGCCTCAAGGAGGCGGTCGAGGCGGCGGACAGGAACCTCGCGGAGATCAAGGAGCGCGCTGACGCGGCGCGAGCTGTCGAGCGCGGGGCGGGCGAGGCGTTTGCGAATGCGAAGTCCGCCCTGGAGACGTTGCGCGACGAGATACAGGACGCTCGCGACCACCTTGGCGAAATGCAGGCCGCCGCCGCCGCGAAGGAGGCGCAGCTTGCGATGCTCAAGGACGAGGCGAAGGCCAAGACGATCCTTGAGAACATCTTCGAGGCGACGGACGGCGACGTCAGGATCGCCGCGGTCGAGACGGGGCGCGAGGGCGCCGCGATCAGGGAGGGCGACCGCCTTGTGGAGCACCTTGCGCTCAAGGAGGACCAGGTGGAGACGGCCGAGCAGCTTCTCGGCGACATGGTCCTTGCCGGCGGTGCGAACGGCGTCTGGTCGCCTTCGACGTCCATCGAGCCGATTTCAGGGCACAAGTCGCCAATCACCGAGGCGGAGTTGACGCTTGAGGAGCTGAGGTCGAAGATAGTGTCCGCAAAGGAGACGCTTGAAACTGGCGCGGAGAGAAGCGCCGCGCTTTCGGAGGAGCTTTCCCGCGCCGAGACGCGTCTAGCGGAGGCGCGCCGCGCGGCGGCGCAGGCCGAGGGCGAGGAGGCGATGGTGTCGCGCGACGCGGCGGGCGTCAGGTCGAGGCTCGAGGCGGTCACCGCGGAGCTGCAGGTCGTCACGGAGGCGAATTCGGCGGACGTCGAGAAGCGCAAGTCGCTGGCGGAGGATTTGGAGTCCGTCATCGCCAAGCGCGACGCGCTCCTCGATTCCATATCGACGATGCAGGAGGAGCTGCAGGCCCTTGAGACGGGCAACGTCGCGTCCTCCCAGCGCCTTACGGAGCGCCGGATCGCGGCGAGCCAGATGGAGCAGGAGCTTTCGTTCGTCGGCCAGCAGTCCGAAACGGCCGCGCAGCGCCGCGAGGAGCTTGAAAGGGCGATCGAGGGACGCGAAAGCGGAATCAAGGGCTACGAGGACTCGATTCGCCGGTTGACGGAGGAGAGCGGGGACCTCATCGACAGCCTCGAGGAGCTCAAGGAGCGCGCGGCGGACTGCCACAGAAGGATGGACGACGAGCGCGCGAAGAGGGTCGGGATGATGGAGCGCATTTCCGCGGCGGACCAGGCGGTCGCGTCGAAGCGTGCGGACCTTGACAGGGCGCGCGACTTCCGCGGCAAGCTGGAGGTCCAGGCGGCCGAGGCGACGATGAGGCGGCAGAACATCTACGACCATCTTCAGGACGAGTACGGTCTGTTTGCCGACGCTGTCCTGCGCGAGCCGGATCCCGAGTGGAAGCACGGAGTGGTGCCGTCCATGGAGGAGCTGGAGCCGAAGGTCGCGAAGCTGCAGGGCGACATCGCGGCGCTGGGCCCCGTTAACATGGTGGCCATAGACGAGTGCCGCGAGCTGGAGGAGCGGTATGCGCGCGAGAAGGCGCAGGAGGAGGATCTCCTTGCGGCGAAGACGCAGATACTCGACCTCATCAACAACCTCAACACGACGTCGGGAGACATGTTCCGCACGACGTTCGAGCAGGCGAACAAGAACTTCCAGACGATGTTCACGAAGCTCTTCGGCGGCGGCGAGGCGAGGCTCGTCCTCCTGGAGAACGAGGAGGATCCGCTGGAGTGCGGCATCGACATCATCGCGCGCCCCCCGGGCAAGCGTCCGCAGTCCGTGACTCTGCTCTCGGGCGGCGAGCGCACGATGACGGCCGTGGCGCTACTCTTCTCGATCTTCATGATCAAGCCGGCTCCATTCTGCATGCTGGACGAACTGGACGCGGCTCTCGACGACGCGAACATCGGACGCTTCGTGGAGCAGCTCAAGGAGTTCCTCGTCCAGTCGCAGTTCCTCATCATCACGCACAACCAGCACACGATCGCGGGCAGCGACCTCGTGTACGGCGTCTCGCAGCAGGAGAAGGGCGTAAGCCGCATAATCTCCATGCGCCTCGCCGACCTCGGCGTGAAGGAGAAGAAGTAGGCGCTTGTATCGGTTGGCGGTGCGACCGCACGTCATGCCCTGCGGCTGTTGCGCCATTCGCGCATGGTCTGGCCGGTGCGGGCCTTGAAAAGGCGCTTGAGCGTCACTGGCGAATCCCATCCGCACAGGTTGGCGATGGGCTCTATGGCCTGTCCCGGACGCGACAGGAGGTCCATGGCGGCATTGAGCCGCTCTTCGCGGATTTCGTCCAGGATTGTGTGCCCCAGTGCGGACTTGAACCGCATCTCCGCCGTGCGTCGCGAGCAGCCCATGGCGTCGACGACGGCGGATACGTCGAGCCCGTTGACCGATTCCCGCCTGATCAATTCCAACGCCTTGACTATGGAGGCGTCCATTGCCCGGAATGGTCGGCTCGACTCTCGCCTGACTACGCGTTTCGGCGGGGCGGAGTCGCGGGAGCGGTTGAAGGAGGGATCGGCGAGGCGCCTTTCGAGCATTCTTACGCTTATTTCGCCGATCTTGCGAAAGTCGGGGACGACGCTGGAGATGGTGGGCCGCGAATTCTCGCAAAGGAAGAGGTCGTTGTCCGCGCCAACGACGGTGAGGTCCGCAGGGACTGAAAGCCGGCACTGCTCGGCGGCGGCGATGACGCGTTCGGCGGTGCGGTCGTTGGCGGCGAAGATTCCGCATCTCCTGGGAAGCGATTTGAGAAACGCCTTCAAGGGCTCGTCCTCGCCGGCAAAGGCGTCTGGCGACCAGCATCCGGCCGGCGCGGCGTGGAAGGGGAGCGAGTGCGACTTGGCGCACTGGAGCGTCCGGTCCCTGCGTATGCGCGACCACCAGACGTCCTCATGCCAGCCGACGAATGCAATGGCGGAGGGGGAAGTCGTCACGAGCTCGGCGACGGCGAGGTCCGCAGAGAGCGCCGCGTCGAGGTTCACGGAGAGACCGCCCTTGGCGTCCGGATCGCGGTCGAGCCATACGACCGGGACGCCCCTGATGTCCGCGGGCGAGAGGGGCAGGTAGTCCGCACACTCGACGATCGCTCCGGCGGGACGCCATAGGCGTACGAAGTCGGCGGCGCGGCGTCCGCTCCTCCCCAGCTCGACGGGACGAATGCGCCAGTCTAGCGTCCGTGCGGCGTCGTAGACGCCAGCGAGCTTCTCCGCGACGGGAGGGGAGATGAACGGAGTGAAAAACAGAATTTCCTTCATGGCGATATTGTACCATATCGTGCCGCCTTTGTGTGCGGAAGTAAAAATTCTTCGCCGAAAAACGCAGCCGCTGTACACGGCTAAGGCCGTCGCTTCGGTGGATGGCGCAAGGACCTCTTCGCGATGCCGTCGTTCGATGTCGCAGACGGGATTGTGCTCATCCGCGCAACCGTGGTGGACTTGCGCAAGGCAGCGGTTAATGGTAAAATAGGCGTTGTCGTGAAGTGGATGACGCTCTATTTTTCCGTGCTTGTTGCATTCCCCTCGTCGGCGGCCGATTTCAACGGGGTTGACGCCGATTTGTATCTTTCCGTCGACGGGAGCGACGAGAACGACGGTCTCGCTCCCGAGTCTCCGGTTGCATCGATAACAAACGCGTATGCAATCGCCGAGGGAATGGTCGCGACAGGCGACGTGGTCGTTGCGGTAGCGGATGGCGAATATCCTTCAGGGACGTGGGTGCCATCGGTGGAACACGAGAATGAAATAGTGTTCAGGTCAGTCGGGGGTAGCGAAAAGACGGCCATAAAGGGGAATCCCGCAGACCATCCTCTCTCAGCGACGTATTGGAACACCTTCCTCGGCAACAGGGGCCCCCGTGGCGACGGGCGGAGCATTGTCGCCTTCGAGGGCTTCACCATTACAGGCTTCAACGGCACGAACAGAACGAGCAGCGCAGAATGGGACACGGGCATCCTGCGCGGCGTTGTCTGCCGCAATTGCGTGATAACCGGCAACGATACACGCGTCCATCACGGATGGATTGCATCGAGTACGCTCGAGAACTGCATTGTGACCGGCAACAGGGTCGCCGGGATTCCGTCGTTCCAGGGAGGGGAATGGTTCGAGGACATCGCGGAGACCGTCTTCGGGGATCCACGCGATTTGCTGTCGTGCAGGCTCTACGGATGCCGTGTCTACGGCAACGACTTCGGCCTGGTCCACAGGCTCTCCCACTACCTGACGTCGTCCAACTGCCTTTTCGTGGTCGAAACGGGCGAGTCGAAATACTGGACGTCCTCGCACGACACGCTGGTGGCGGAAAGATACACATGCGCGATAAACGACTTCTTCGGCGCCACGACCTCTGTTTCCCCGCTCACCAACGGACGCAAGGACGGGCTCCTCGCCGTGATCGCCGATCGCGGAAGGGCGACGGCCGCACAGGTCCCCGAGCGCGTATACGTATCCCTGGACGAGACTGTCTCATACGCGATTACGTCGAACGCCAACCTCACTGCCGACTTTACGGCGGCGGATGTATCTTCCGTCGCCGTGCGCGACGACGGGCTTCCCGACTTCGGATGCTTCGACTCCGGGTTCGGCCCGCGGAAGACCGCCGCCGCCGCGCGTGCGCGCTATGCGGGCCGCGCCCCGCAGTCCGTGGACGTGAACGCAATCGCGACCGTCACCGTGACGAACGACACGACGGTGAGCGCGATGAACGCGTCGATGCCGGACGGAGCGAGCGCGGTGGTCTTCATCTTCGACCGTGGCGCCGAGGTCTTCGTCGACGAGCCTCTCGCCTCCGCCGTGCCGGTCGCGGCCGACTGCCGCGGACGCCTTTCCCTTGTGGCCGAAGGGCTTCCCGAATCGCACGGACTCGACCGCGTCGACTTCGCCGCTGTGAACGGGTCGGTCGTCCGGTCGTGGCTTCCCGATCCGGGAGTGATCGGCTTCAACTTCGGCGCTTCTGCCGGGACGGACGTTGAATCTGCGCTCGAGGAGGGCGTCTGGCATCATACGGACGCGGCGGAAGGGGAGCTGGGCGGACTTTTCGCGGACGGCATGTCAGTCTTGTCATGGCGTTCGTCCGGCATTGCATGCGCCCCGGGCGGAGGGTTCATGGACGGTGCGCTGGGCGATGCCGACGGTGAAGCCTCCATATCGCTCTCGGCCGTTCCGTACGACGCATACGACCTTGTCGTCTACTGTTCGTCCACGAATGCGGACGCGCGTTTCACGGTGAAGACGGCGAACGGAAGACGCTATTCGTGGTCCGGGGCGATGCGCACCGCAGTCGTGACGAACAACGCGTCCGCACTGTGGGGCAGCGCGGCGTCGGACGGTGTCGGATACGGCGTCAATGCGATTCGCATCAACGCTCTCTCCGGTGCGCTGACGCTTGTCTCGACGGCGTCGGGCGCGACGGCGAATGCATGCGGGGCGGTTGCGGCGATACAGCTGTTGGGTGCGGGAACGACGACTGCGCCGTCCGTCATGTGGACGAAAGGGGCGATGAATCCGTCGTTCGACGATCCGGGCAACTGGTCCGGCGACGAGCTTCCGTGCGACTGGCAGGATGTCGTGGTGCGCGTCGCCTCCGGCCTCTACACGGAGATAGCGGTCGAGGGTGTGTACAGGCAGGGGCGGCTGACGGTCGATGGCGGCGGCACGGCCGTATTCTCGGGCGGGGGAGCCGTCTCGGCGCAATCGGCCCGCATCGCCGAAGGCACTGCGCTTGTGTCTCCCGGGCTGGTCGATTTCCAGAGTCTCACTGTCGAACGGGGTGCGAGGCTGGTCATGACTCCCGATGGTGCGTCCGGCATGCCGTCGTACACGCTTGCGGACCTTGTGCTCCACGGCGAGATATCGCAGACGGCGAAGGGAGGTGTCGTGGCCGTCACCCGCTCGCTTGCGGGGTCCGGCAGGACGTGCTCGCTTTCCCTCGGTGCGGACGCCGTCGTGTTGCTGGATGGATCGGGGTGTGTGACGCTTGCGGGGGACTTCGCGTGGAGCGGGTCCGTCCGATTCGACTTGAGCGGCGTCGAGTGGTCCGGGAGGAGAAACGTGCCGATCATCCGCGTTACGGCGTCGAATGCGTCTGCGCTGCCGTCGGAGGCGTCGCTCCTGTTCAGTTCGCCGCCGTCCGGCGGATGGCGCCTGGAGCGGACGCTGGACGGCCTTGGGTGGCGCTTCCGCAAGGATGGATTCGCCTTGTCCGTTCGCTGATCCGTGCCTGAGCAGCCTAAATTTGCACTTGAAATGGGCGGGGGTCTATGGTAAAATCCATTCCCGTTCATTCCGTAGAAGACGACTCTCCGCGTGCGGGTGCACGACAGGAAGCAACGCCTCCGATGGAACAACATCTTCGTGGGTTAGATGAGTTGGACCTTCAGCAGTCTTCCGTGCCTCTAGCAGAGGCCTTGAACGCGCAGCGGATCAACCGCCTCGCGCATTTCGACGTGCCCGCCCACAAGGGCGGCAGGATGAACCCCGAACTGCCCGAGTACTTCGGCAAACTCTGCATGGAGTTGGACGTCAACTCCATGAAGCCGCTCGACAATCTCGGTCACCCTGTATCCGTGATCCGCGACGCGCAGGCGCTCGCGGCGGAGGCGTTCGGCGCTGACAATGCGTTCTTCATGGTGAACGGCACCACGTCCGCCGTCCAGACGATGATCTGGGCCGCGACGGGAAGGGGGGACAAGATAATCCTGCCGCGCAACGTCCACCGCAGCGCCATCAACGCCCTCGTTGTGAACGGCGCGGTGCCGATCTACATCAACCCCGGCCAGGACCACCGGCTCGGCATCCCGCTCGGTATGCGTCTTGCGGACGTGAAGAAGGCCATCGAGGACCATCCCGAGGCGAAGGCCATCCTCGTTAACAATCCGACCTACTACGGCATCTGCTCCGACATAGTTGAGATCGTGAAGCTCGCCCACGCGGCGGGCATGCTCGTACTTGCGGACGAGGCGCACGGCACGCACTTCTACTTCCACGAGGAGCTTCCCTGCTCCGCGATGGCGGCGGGGGCCGACATGGCGGCGTGCTCCATCCACAAGACGGGCGGTTCGCTCACGCAAAGCTCCATCCTCATCACAAGGAAGCCGGTGAACCCGGACTACGTCCGTCAGGTGATCACGCTCACCCAGTCCACTAGCGCCAACTACCTCCTCCTCTCGTCCCTCGACATCGCGCGCCGCCACCTCTTCTACAAGGGCCACGCCGACTACGAGAAGACGATGGGCTTTGCGGACTACGCCCGCGAGGAGATCAACGAGCTGGGCGGCTACTACGCGTTCGGTCCGGAGCTCGTTGACGGCGACGCGGCGTTCGCGTTCGACAGGACGAAGCTCTCGGTCCATACGCGAGAGATCGGCCTCGCCGGCATCGAGGTCTACGACCACCTCCGCGACGACTACGGCATTCAGATCGAGTTCGGCGACGTCGGCAACCTCCTCGCGATCCTTTCGGCGGGCGACCGCATGATGGACGTCGAGCGCCTCATATCCGCCCTTGCCGAGATCAAGCGCCTGCACGAGCGCAGCCCGGCCGGACTCTTCGACCACGAATACATCGACCCGGAGATTGCGATGGGCCCGCAGGACGCGTTCTACGCGCCGAAGCGCCGCATCGCGATGACGGAGTCGGTCGGTCACATCGCGGGCGAGTTCGTCATGAGCTATCCGCCCGGCATCCCGATCGTCGCCCCGGGCGAGCGCATAACGCCGGACATCCTCGAGCACATCCTCTTCGCGAAGGAGAAGGGGTGCTTCATGACCGGTACCGAAGACATGAACCTCGACTACATCCAGGTTGTGGAGTGAACAAATGCAGACCGAACTCTGGTATACCGACGAACACACGCGCGACGTCCGCTTCTCTATGAAGGTGTCGGAGCAGATAGCCTCCAAGAAGAGCGCGGTTCAGCAGATAGACATCCTCGATACGACGGCGTACGGACGCGTACTTGTGCTCGACGGCGGACTGATGATCACCGAGAAGGACGAGTTCATCTACCACGAGATGATAACGCACGTCCCGATGGCGGTCCACCCGCGGGTGAAGAACGTCCTCGTCATCGGCGGCGGCGACGGCGGAACCGTCCGCGAGCTCACGAAGTACCGCACGATCGAGACGATAGACCTCGTCGAGGTTGACAAGCAGGTCGTCCTCCTTGCGAAGAAGTTCCTTCCGTTCACCTCGTGCAAGCTGAAGGACAAGCGCGTCAAGGTCTGGTTCGAGGAGGGGCTTCGCTACGTGCGCGGCAAGAAGGGCGAGTACGACCTCATCATCGTCGACTCGTCCGATCCGTACGGACCCGCCGAGGGCTTCTTCACGCGCGAGTTCTATGGAACCTGCTTCAAGGCGCTGAGGGACGACGGCATCCTCATCAACCAGCACGAGTCGCCGTTCTACGCCGAGCACCAGAAGTCCGTCCGCGACGCCCACCGGCACATCGCCGTGGAGTTCCCCGTCTCGACCGTCTACCAGTGCCACATCCCGAGCTATCCGTCGGGACACTGGCTCTTCGGCTTTGCCTCGAAGAAGTACCATCCGATAGGCAACCTCGACGAGGCGCGCTGGAACAAGCTGCGCATCAACACACGCTACTACAACACGGCGCTGCATCGCGGCGCCTTCGCCCTGCCGAACTACGTCCTCGACATCCTGAAGGAGGAAGAGGTCCGGTAGCAGGCGATGAAAGGCGGAAAAGGCATGGACAAAGCGGCGAGAAATTCATTCATAGGGGCGTCGGAGGACTACGAGGCGTCCAGGGTCGTGTTGTTCGGCGCCGGCGCCGACTCCACCACGTCGTACCGTCCGGGGACGCGCTTCGGGCCTGCGGCCATCAGGGCGGAGAGCTACGGGATCGAGACGTATTCCCCGTACCTGGACCGCGACCTCGAGGACGTTTCGTTCTTCGATTCGGGAGACCTGGAGTTTCCGTTCGGCTCCCCCGAGCGTCAGCTTGCGATGATCGAGGAGCGCACCGCGCAGATACTGGCGGACGGGAAGGTCCCGTTCATGCTCGGCGGAGAGCACCTCGTGACGCTCGGGGCGGTCCGCGCCGTCGCAAAGGTCCATCCCGACCTCCACATCATCCACTTCGACGCCCATGCGGACCTCCGGGAGGACTATCTCGGAGAGCGTCTTTCGCACGCCTCCGTCCTGCGCCGCTCGTACGACATACTGGGCGACGGAAGGATACATCAGTTCGGCATCAGGTCTGGGACGAAGGACGAATTCGCCTTCATGAAGGCGGGGCACGTCCAGACCGAGCCATTCTCCTGCCGCACGCTCGGATCGCTCGAGCTGCCGAAGGGGACTCCCGTCTACCTCACAATCGACATGGATGTCCTGGATCCCTCCGAGTTCCCCGGGACGGGCACGCCCGAGGCCGGGGGGCTTCGCTACGACGAACTTCGCAGAGCGGTCATGGACATCCTCTCGCGCTTCCGGGTGGTCGCCCTGGACAACGTGGAGCTTTCGCCGCCGCTCGATCCGACCGGACGCTCCACGGCGCTTTCGTGCAAGTTCGTCCGCGAACAGATCCTCGCGCTCCGCTAGGCTTTTCAATTGTCACCGAAATGCAACGGCGGGCCAAATTCCCGTCTTCTGCGGCTTGTCCCCACAGGCCAAAGTGTGATATAATATTCAAACTATGGCAGAAGAAAACAAATCGTCACTTGATGCACTCAGCGCGCTGTGCAAGCGCCGCGGTTTCATCTATCACAGCTCCGAGATATACGGCGGCATGCCGGGGTTCTGGGACTACGGTCCGCTCGGTTGCGAACTGAAGCAGAACGTAAAGCAGGCGTGGTGGCAGTTCACCGTCCGCGGCCGCGAGGACGTCGCGGGCCTTGACGCGACGATCATCATGCATCCGAAGATCTGGAAGGCGTCGGGCCATCTTGACACGTTTGCGGACCCGATGACCATGTGCAAGGACTGCAAGAAGCTCATGCGCGCGGACCAGATCAAGGACATATACGCCGACCAGAAGAAGAAGCCCCAGCCCAAGGTCGCGGGGAGCGACTTCTTCTGCCCCTACTGCGGCGGCGAGCTCACCGAGCCCAAGCCGTTCAACCTCATGTTCAAGACAGTTGTCGGCCCCATCGACGACCCGTCCAACGTCGCATACCTCCGTCCCGAGACGGCGCAGGCGATCTTCGCTCAGTTCCTGAACGTCCTGTCGACCTCGCGCCAGGCGGTTCCCTTCGGCATCGCGCAGATGGGCAAGAGCTTCCGCAACGAGGTGACGCCCCGCAACTACACGTTCCGCTCGCGCGAGTTCGAGCAGATGGAGCTCGAGTTCTTCATCCGTCCGGACGAGGCGATCGAGCTTCAGTACGGGCATGTCGTGACGCTCGCCGACAATCCCGACATCGACGGTCCGGTGCAGGACGACTGGGGCTGGGAGGTCTGGCACAAGTACTGGGTCGAGCAGCGCAAGCGCTTCCTCAACGCCGTCGGCCTCCCGACCGAGCACTTCGTAGAGTACTGGCAGAAGCCGGACGAGCTAGCCCACTACGCCCGCGCGTGCGTGGACATCGAATACGACTTCCCGTTCGGCCGCCAGGAGCTCGAGGGCATCGCGGCCCGTAGCGACTTCGACCTTTCGCAGCACCAGAAGCACTCCGGCGTCTCGCAGATGGTCTTCGACGATCCGCTCAAGCAGGCGGCGAAGAAGCTCGACGACGCGGCGCGCAGCGCCTTCATCGAGAAGACGAAGTCGGAATGGGTCGACCGCAGGCAGAAGGCGCTGTCCGCCAAGGCGGGCAGGGAGATCGTCCTCTCGGCCGAGGAGGTCGAGGAGATCAAGTCCGCAGCGCAGAAGTTCTGCCTCAACCTCTTCGACGGCAAGTACATTCCGCACGTCATCGAGCCCTCCGCCGGCGTCGACCGCCTCATGCTCGCGCTTCTCTGCGAGGCGTACGAGGAGCAGAGGCTGACGGACGAGAAGGGCAAGGACGACATCCGCACGGTCCTGCACCTAAGTCCGAAGGTCGCCCCCGTCAAGGCGGCCGTCTTCCCGCTCATCAAGAAGGACGAGGCGCAGATGAAGTTCGCGCGCGACCTCTTCGAGAAACTCCGCCGCAAGTTCAACGTGCAGTGGGACGTCTCGGGCGCGATCGGGCGCCGCTACCGCCGTCAGGACGAGGCGGGCACCCCGTGGTGCATAACGGTCGACGAGCAGACGACGAAGGACGGAACCTTCACCGTGCGCGAGCGCGACTCGATGGAACAGAAGCGCATGACCACCGCCGAGTTCCTGGCGATGGCGTACGAGGCGCTGGAATTCTGAAGTTGATGCGGACACATGGCTGAAAGCGTCCAGATTGCCTGGTTGGAAGGCGGCGAACTGAAGGTCCCCGAGGCGGGCGGAAAGCTCCGCGAGGCCGTGCTCGCCCTGCCTTTGAGCAGACTTATCGTGAAGATCGTCCGGATCCCCGGAGAGAACCTCGAGGATCCGGTCGGCTACGCGACACCGTTGCTGAAGGCCATGTCCCCGTACCCGGACGAGCCGCTTACCGTGTCCTGCGAGACGCTTCGCGAGACGGAAAGTGGCCGCATAGTCCTTGCGGCGGCGCTCCCGGAGGGGTCGGCGGACGACATTGCGACGGCCCTGGACGGCGCGGGTCTGAACATAACGCGGATAGACGCGCTGCCGCTCGGACGCCTTGTCGCCATACTTCCGCAGTTCGTTCACGTGGGCGGCGAGATCGTCAGGCGGATACTCCTCGTCGGCGGGGCGGACGACATAGCAGTCTTCGTCCTGGACGACGACCTTCCCGTGGCGGTCCGCGCAATCTCGCCCGGCGGCGACATGCGCCGCGAGGTGATGCTTTCGCTCCTGGAGGCCGAGGAGTTCGCGGGAGCGCGCGAACTGAAGTGCGTCGTCACGGTGGGCGAGGTCCCGTCCGAAGGCCTCGACCTCTTCGCGCCGGTGAGGGCGCTGGAGGACTCGGGCGACGCCATCGGGGGAGTTGCGGAGCGGACGCTCGACGCGGGGACGCTCAACGCCCTGCCGGACAGCTGGCGCGAGGTTCTCGAGGAGACTCGCTTCAAGCGGAAGATGAAGATCGGCTTCGGCGTCGCGGGGGCGGTATGGGCGCTTGCGATGGCCGTGCTCATCGGCGTGCCGAAGATCTACGACTACCGTACGGACCGCCTGAACGACCAGAAGGAGCAGAAGGCGATGTACAACAAGGTGAACGCCAAGGTCGAGCAGGTCAAGGCCGTGAAGGCCATCTCCAACCACGACCAGGGCGGCCTTGAGACTCTGAGGGCGGTAGTATCCGCGCTGCCGCCGGAGGATGTGGAGCTTTCGCGCTGGAACTTCAGGCGAAACGACCGCCTTACGTTCAGCGGGACTGCCGCGAGCGGCGACCAGGCGGCGATATTGATGTTCAAGGACAAGCTGGACGCGCTGATGCTTTCGCAGATCAGCGGACTCGAGGAGGACGGCGAGACGCCGTTCTTCGCGGAGGTGACGCTGCCGAAGGGGATCAACACGAGAAGCGGCAGGGCGGCGACGTTCGACGTCGAATGCAGCTTCAGGCAACCAGAGGAGGACGAGTGATGGGCGGCGTATCGTTGAAGGAGAAGGCCGTTCTCGGCATCCTGGGGATGATCGCCCTCTATGCGGTGACAGTCCTCCTGTGGTTCACGTCGTTCAGCGGGTCGTGGAAGGACGCGACACGCCGCTACGACAATGCGCTCAAGCGCGTCGCCCGCGAAAGGCGGATCATCGCCGAGAAGGACACCTGGGACAAGGCGTACAGGGACGAGGTGCTTCAGATCCCGGAGATCGAGGACGGAAAGGGTGCGGATACGTTCTGGTACGGGCTCATCCAGTCCATCGCCCAGAAGAACCACATCACGATCACGAACCAGAAGTCGAGCCGCGAGGGCGTGGCTGACGAAATGAAGAAGATGACGGTCGACGTCGAGTGGATCGGTGCTCTGGAGACTCTCGTCAAGTTCCTCTACGAACTCGAGACGACTGACGAGGGCAAGTTCGACATCCAGGCTATAAACTTCAATCCATACAGCAAGCGACCGGGCTTCCTCACCGGCAAGATGACGCTGACGTGCATATATAGGAGAAAGTAGACGAGATGAAAAAACTTATTATCTTCGCAATGGCGCTTGCCGCTGCCGCCACGGTCGACGCGCAGTCGCGCTTTGCTACACGTCGTGGTGCGACCGCGCCCGCCGCAGCCGCGCCCGCCGCGGCCGCTCCCTCCGACGCGCGCGCCTCCGCCGCACCCGGCGCGACCGACGACGACCAGGCGAGCGACATCTACATCCCGGCGGGGACCGAGCTCGACATCGCGCTAAAGATCTACGGACAGCTCGTCGGCAAGACGGTCCTCAAGGATCCGTCGACGCCCGACGCGAAGATAACGCTCGTCTCGCGTCCCGGGCAGAAGCTCACCAAGGAGGACCAGATCGCCGCGCTCGAGGCCGTCTTCGAGATGAACGGAATCCACATGGAGCCATACGGCGAAGAGGGGAAGTTCGTCCGCTCCATCGCCCGCGACAAGGCGCGCGTCGAGGCCGTCCCCGTGATCATCGACGAGGAAGCCGCAATCCCCAACTCCTC
Organism: uncultured Verrucomicrobiota bacterium; assembly: GCA_946610035.1. Lineage (GTDB taxonomy): Bacteria > Verrucomicrobiota > Kiritimatiellia > RFP12 > UBA1067 > UBA1067. The sequence goes on along the minus strand of CAMOCC010000008.1, from coordinate 36,078 downwards.
GACGGTCTATTCGGTGATGATCCCGTTCAAGAACATCCCCATCGAAGAGGCCAAGACGGTCCTTGAGGGACTCAAGTCGCCAAAGGGACTCCTCCTCGTCTACGAGCGCATCGGCAAGGTGCTCGTAACCGACACGGGACTCAACATCAACGCCATGCGCAAGGTCGCCCGCGAAATCGACGTCGCGACCCCGATCAACGAGAACGTGTTCGTCCGCCAGATCAAGAACGCCAACGCGACAGACATCAAGACGGCGCTCGAGCAGATCGTCCAGGAGTCCCAGAAGGAACTCGAGAAGGCAAGCAACGCGGCCAAGACCGGGCACAGCGAGGACAGCTCCAGGAGGCTCCTGGCGAGCACGCCCAATGGCTCTCTCCTCAGGCGCCCCGGGCAGAACAACAACCAGCCCGCGCCCGCTGCGAATCTCGAATCCCTCGTCACCAGCGTCTCGGACGCCGACCGCGGCATGATCCGCGGCAAGGTGCTAATCACGGCCGACGAGCGCTCGAACAAGCTCATCGTCATCACCTCAAAGCCGAACATGGACTTCTTCGACAAGGTCATCGGCGAGCTCGACGTCGAGACGACGCCCGAGGTCGAGGTCAAGGTCGTCCGCCTCAAGTACGCCGAGGCCGAGGACGTCTCGGACATGATAAACGACCTCATCGGCAACTCCTCCGCCTCCAAGAACTCTTCCAGGGGAAGCCAGAACCCGTCCTCGTCGACGGCCAGGAGCGGCTCGGGCGGCAACCTCACGCGCGGCACCTCCAACCAGCCTTCGCGCAATACGGCCAATGCCGGCCAGCGCGGCGGCAGCGGCGAGTCGAAGGCCGGGCAGCTCTCGAAGGACAACGTGGACATCCTCGCCGACAAGCGAATCAACGGGCTCGTCGTGATGGCCCACAAGGACGTCATGCCGACGGTCCTCGGCATAATCGAGTCGATGGACGTCCGCCTCGCGCAGGTCCTCATCGAGACGGTCATCGTCGAAGTCACCCTCGGCGACGACCTCCAGACGGGGATCGACTGGGTGATGCGCGGCAGGCAGAGGACGTCGACCCGTGTGCCTGTGACGGACCGGTACGGACGCGCCGCGTACTACACGCTCGACGACAACGGCAACGTCAACGGCACTTCCTATACGGACGACAGCTCGGGTCTGCCTGTGTACAAGACGATTACGACGGTTGTGCGCGACGGCTTCGCCAACAACGGCAGCTTCGCGCTCGGCGGCGGCGGCGGCAGCGCTTCGTCCGTCCTCAACACGATCATGGACGTCGGAACGAACGTGGTATCCGGCACGATCTTCGGCGGCGCCAACCCGATCGGCAGCGGCATCAACTACTTCCTGAAGTCCGACAAGCTCAACCTCGCCGCCGTCATCCAGGCGTCGAAGTCGGACAGCCACGCGAAGTACGTCGCCTCGCCCGTCGTCATGACGGTGGACAACAAGGAGGCGACGATCGAGGCGACCGAGTCCCGCAAGTTCTACAGCGGATCGACGACGACCTCGAGCGGCTACAACCCGACGACGAGCTACAGCTATTCCGACAAGGACATCGGCATCAAGATCAAGGTGACGCCGAAGATCAACCCGAACGGGACGGTCATGCTCAACATCGAGGAGGAATACTCCCAGCTCGGCGCGGGGCAGACGATTCTCGTGAGCAGCGCGAGCGGCAACCCGAGCAAGGAGAACGTCGATACCGCGCTCACGCGCAAGATGTCCGCCGACGTCCTTCTCGAGAACAGGGAGTCCGTCGTCCTCGGCGGCCTCACCGAGACGTTCACCCAGGAGTCCGAGACCGGCATCCCGATCCTCAAGGACATCCCGTGGATCGGCAAGTGGCTCTTCGGGCACGTCAGCCAGTCCGAGTCGCGCAAGGAGCTGCTCGTCTTCATGACGCCCTACGTGCTCACGGACGGCGAAATGGCCCAGGCCGAGGCCCTCAGGCGCAAGAATGCGATGAGCGATTCCAAGCCGTTCGACACGCACGGGTGGTCCGATTCGCCCATCGCCGACCCCGTATCCCAGAAGGAGCGCCTGAGGAAGCTCAAGGAGGAGGCGAAGAAGCGCGACGACGACCGTCAGACGAAGCTGGCGATCGAGAAGTGGAAGATGGACCGCGCCAAGGAGTTGGACAGGATGAACGCGGCGGAGCGCAAGTTCTGGCTTGAGCAGCACAAGGACGAGTTGATCAAGGAGTCAGAGAAGGATGCCTTCGATGAGCGTGTCGAGAACTACACGCAGGAGGAATTGAAGGAGCTTGCCGAGGTGATCAAGAAGAACAAGCTCGGCAAGGCGGACGCGACAATCAAGACCGAGGACGCGAAGCTAAACGCCGAGTTCAAGGGCGATACGGTCGCGCCGCAAGCACCTGCACCTGCGGTAGAGACACCAGCAGAGCCGACGCCCGTGCCGGCGGTTGAGGTGCCTGCGGCAGAACCTGCGCCCGCGCCGGCGGTCCAGGTGCCTGTTGCCGAGCCCGCCCCCGCCCCTGCGGAGGAGGCCCCGGCCGAGACGACGGCGTCGCTCCTCCAGCAACTTTCCGAAGGTTGAAGTCAGAAACATTATGCCGACGAGATGCAACTGTTGAAGTGGAACGAGTGGCTCTCTTCCCGGGAAGAGAAGCGGCGCAACCTGCGCGAGGCGGGGCTTGACGCTCCGCCCCGCCGTGCCACGTCCTTCAACACGTCGGAACGCCACAAACGCGCCGTCTTCGGCGGATTCCGCATCCCCGGGTTCGCCCGCAAGTCGGCTGCGGCTATTGCAACCGTGCTCCTGTTGTCCGTTTGCGGATATGCGGAGGAGCTCCAGTTGGCGACACGCTTCATGGACACAGTTCTCTACTACCATTCTGTAGGCGAAGGCTCTGTGGCCATAGAGAATGTCAGAATAATAGACGGCAACCTAAGCGCAGTCGAAGATTCGTCGAAGCTTTCAGGACCAATCGAAATTCCTGCTAATATCAATGGATTTCAGGTCACTGATATCGGAGCTTTCGCATTCTCCAATTGCACAGCGATTACGTCTGTATCCATTCCTGAGGGAGTTACCAATATTGCGAAACATGCATTCCATGGTTGTCGTTCTCTCGTCTCGGTGTCTTTCCCGACTACCTTGAGAAATGTCGGCGAATACGCGTTCAGTGGTTGCAGTCTCATTGGAGACGTCTCGCTCAATTCTCCCAAGGTTGAATTGACAATTAGTTCAAAGGCCTTTAATGCCTGCAGCTCGCTTACCAATATTTCCATCTCGGCGGAAAGAGTTTCCGTTGACAGCATCGTGTGTACCAGCCTCACAAGTCTATCCATCGACGCCAGGAGCATCTCTTTTGGCAAATCGGCGTTTCAGTCTGCCGTTAATCTCAAAGATGTCACTCTAACATCTGCGGATGTGAACTATGGAGAATCGTCCTTTAAGGGCTGTTCTGGGCTTGAATCGCTGGACATTTCGACAAATGTTACTTCCATTGGAGCGTCGGCGTTTGAAAACTGCACATCGGTGACAAATGTTTCGATAGCCGATAGTGTACAGAGTATTGGGGACTTGGCGTTCCACAAATGCAGTAGCCTCGCCAAGTTGACGCTCCCGAGTTCCCTGACGACTATAGGGCGCGATGCTTTCAGAGATTGCACGGGACTGTCTGACGTGCGCTTTGCAGAGGGAAAATCATCTAACGCAGTCATTGGCGACTATGCCTTTTTCATGTGTGATTCGCTGACCAATCTTGTGCTTTCAAGCGGCGTCTCGGAAGTTGGTTTAGCTGCCTTCTTCGGATGTCAGAACCTGGCCTCCGTGGACCTTTCAACAAATTTGACCGTAATTGCCGAATCGGCCTTTGAGTCGTGTACCTCTCTTGAATCGATTGTTTTTCCGCAATCGCTCAAGGAAATCCGGAAATCGGCTTTCCACGGTGCAACGTCGCTCGACAAATTTGCTTTGCCGAAAGACATCTCCGTCGGTTCCTCGGCATTTGCCGATACGGCGTACTGGAACAACGAACCTGAAGGACTGGTTTTTAAGGACGGATATTTTCTTGGCATGAAGGGGTCGCCATCGGGGAAGGTCGAGTTCCCCGGTGAGATGAAGGAGATACCCGAAGGTCTTCTTAGGGACTGCACAAACGTCACCGAGGTCGTATTCCCGACGAATCTCGTGTCGATCGGTGCGTATGCGTTTTACAATACGGGGTTGAAGGCCATCGAACTTCCAGATACATTGACGAAGATAGGCGAGTACGCTTTCGCCGAGTGTACTTGTCTCGCATCGGCCGAATACAGCAGCGATTCGGTTCAAGTTGGATATCGCGCCTTCTACAACACCGGGTTTGTCGACGGTGTCCTTTATGCCGGCGACGACATAATGTCCAACCTTCAGCCGTCATCGTATGACAAGATCAAGACCATCATCATAGCGGACGGTGTGACGAACATTGCCGCCGAGGCGTTCATGGGTTGTGCGAAACTTGAGACCATCGAGCTTCCGTCGTCTGTTAGGTCCATTGGCAGTGAAGCGTTCAAGGGCTGCTCATCGCTTTGGTCCATTGCAATCCCGGCAGGAGTGACCAACATCCCCGACAGGGCTTTCTACGGTTGCTCGTCGCTTACCAATGTCACTTTCTCTACAAATCTCGTGTCTATAGGTGTCTCTGCATTCGAGGGCACTTCCTCTCTTGTCGATTTCAAGATACCCGCCGCGCTTTCCAGACTTGGGGATAGTTCGTTCTACCAAGGTGGATATTGGAATGCGCAGTCCGATGGCGTTGTGTACAAGGATGGCTATATTCTGGGAATCAAAGGGAAGTGCCCGAGTGCGCTCGTTCTTCCATCCGGCCTGGCGGCTATACCTGACGGCTTGTTCAGCAACAGGACGGAGATTGTGTCCGTCACATTCCCGTCCTCGCTGCGGACGATTGGCGCGTATTCGTTCTACGGGGCTGGCTTGACTTCGGTGGCTATATCGGATAAGGTCCAAGAGGTCGGCGACTACGCCTTTGCGTATTGTACGTCGTTGAAGAAGGCCGATGTCACGGCGGCCACTGCCATAGGAAGAGGAGCGTTCTATGGTACGGGGATAACGGACAAGTTGTTTGTCTACGGCGATGAGATAATGTCAAATGCCTATCCGGCTGCCTATGCCTCCATTGAGGAGATTGTCGTTTCAGGAGATTCCACGAACATTGTTGCCGGCGCTTTTGCCGGATGCAAGTCGCTCAGGAGCGTTACAATACCGGCGAACATAACAAGCGTTGCGACCAACGCCTTTAAGGGATGTACCTCAGTTACAACTGTGACGCTCGGAACTTCACTAGTGCTTTCCGAGGTGTTCCCCGACTCATACCGCAGGATTACGACTGTGAAACTTTCCCACGGCGCGACGGAAATCTGCGACAGCGCCTTTGAAGGATGTGTCGCACTCACCGACATCGACATCCCATACACCGTAGAGGAGATCGGCAAGAAGGCTTTCTACGGATGCACCGGGTTCAACGACTGTATTGTAATACCCGAGAACGTCGGTTCGATTGGCGATTTCGCCTTTGCGTACTGCTCCAACCTCGTTCGCGTCTGCTACTATGGGGACTGCCCCGAGACGGTCGCGACGAACATATACGTAGGAACAAAAACGACACTTTGTTCAAACGTTCTGAAGTTCAGGAGTGGTTGGGTGGACGAATCATCGGGTGGCGATGACGACGATGGCAGTGACGAGGCAGCTACGAACTCGACGGCTACGGCAACGACGGTTAAAAAATCAACGCCCGGACTTCCTTCGCGTTGGCCTGTCCCCAAACCGCCTGGTCGTCAGATACACTGGTGGACTAGCGCAGATATAGCCAAGGTGACGTTGGCGTACCAGGGTGGATCCGGCGAGACTACGAATCTCTACTATGTTGCAAACGGAGGGAGGCTCTTGGAGGATCTTCCTGAGCCGGACTCCCGGCCGGGGTATGCATTCGTTGGTTGGTTCACGGCTCCCTACGGCGGGTCTGAGGTGACTGATGACTATGAAGTAGGTTCATCCATGAAGTTGTACGCTCATTGGCTCAAGGACGGTTCCGGAGGAAGTGATGATGGCGACGATGACGCCGAAGACGACGAGGAAGACGAAGAAGATGAAGACGCCTACAATTTTAAAGCGGCCTCGACGTTTCATGGATATCTTGTCGAAGACGATGCTTTATGCGGCATAGCGGAGGTGAAGATCGCCAAGGGCAGCTGGAATTCGACCGATGAAGAAACGAATGCCGTCGTCAATGCATCCGTTGTGTTGCTTGGGAACGCGAAAAAGCTCAAGGCCAGGGGAGTGATGTCCGAATCGGAAGGTGGCGAAGTTGAGTTCTCTTCCCTTGATGCGACGCTTTCTTTTGATTATGAAGGAGGCCTTCTGAAAGGCTCGTTCGGCAGTGCTGAATTTGTGGCTTATGATGACGGGCTGAAATCTTCCGACTACAACCGAAGATCTGCGGCAAGGGCGGTTGGTGACGACTTCTCCGGCAACTATGCGGTTGTGCTTTCCACAGATGACAACACTGGTTACGCCGCCCTGTCCGTTGAAATGCGCTCGAACGGAAAGGCAAGGGTCAAGGGGACTCTCCCGGACGGCACTTCGTTTTCGTCCACTTCCTATGTCTTGAACGGATACGAGGAGGGTTCGTATACCGATGTCGTTGTCCCGGTGTTCGCCCAGCTGTATAGGAAGGCGGGCGGTTTGGGACTGCTCCTCCGTTTCAGCAGGGAAGACGATGAAGTAACGGTTTCGGTGGAATCGATATCGGCGCTTATCGGGCCATCGGGGGAGGCGACAGCTTATTTCGGTGATTTGGCCGCAGGCAAAGTCGGCGCCCTTTCGCAGGGGGAGCACTCTGTCACGGCGGACATCTCCGCATTGGAAGCCTCAGGCGAGATGGTGGAAGATGACCTGTCGCCTGACGGAACGGAGTTCGCCGTCGCGGGGTCCAGATGGACGTTCCCCAAGGCGGACAGGGTGAAGTTCGTCCGAGACGACGAGTCGTACGAGACGACTGTGGAGAACGGCAATCCCGCCGGAATCAAGCTTTCCTATACGGCCAAGACGGGGTCGTTCAAGGGCTCCTTCAAGGTGTATTCGGTGACGGAGTCCGGACGGTCCAAGAAGCGGACCGCCTCTGTCGCCGGTGTCGTCGTCGACGGTGTCGGCTACGGGACGGCTCTGATCAAAAAGGTTGGGGCTGTGCCAATTGTGCTTGAGTGAGAAAGTAAGCAGGGATTCTTCAAATGAATAAAGGAAAGACGATTTCGATAGTGGCGGTGGCGGTCGCGGTGGTGGTCGCCGCGTGGGCGGCCATGCGCATTACGGACAACCGGGCGGACATGGCGAGGGCCGCCGCTTCGAGGGCGCAGGCCGAGGCCGAGGAGGCGCGTGCCGAGGAGGAGGCCCAGATAAAGGCCGAGAAGGCGGCGGAGAGGACGGAGGCGGCCAACGCCACCGCGCTCAAGAAGGCCGAGGAGGACCGCAAGGCGGCCGAGGCGAGGGCCGCCGCCGAGAAGTCGGCCGCGGCAAGGGCCGCAGACGAGCGTGCGAAGGCTGAGGCCGAGCGCGCGACCGCGCAGGCGAATGCGCAGAAGGCGGCGTCCGACGCCGAGGCGGAGCAGGCGAAGGCTGCGACGGCCAAGGCAGAGGCGGAGAAGGCGAAGATCGAGGCGAAGGACCGCGAGCGGGAATCGGCCGCGCAGATACATCTCGCCGAGCTGGAGGCGGACCGTGTGCGGCAGATCGCCGCGCGCGCCGAGGCCGAGGCGAAGACGCTCGAGTTGAGGCGCATGAACCTTGAGGAGGCCGAGCGCGAACTCCTCCTTCTCAAGCAGGACCTCGACGAGCGCGAGGCGGCGCTTCGTCCCGAGAAGACGATCATGGACCTCGACACGACCGCCGCCGACGACAAGGAGGGCGAAAAGGCGGATGGTCCCGTCCTCCCGGAGAACGACAAGACCCTCCCGCGCGAATCGCGTACCCTCGCCAAGTCGCACCGCGAGGAGGCGGAGCTCATCGACCTTGCGACCGCGACGGCGCGGTCGAACATCTTGGGACGGCTTGAGAGGCTGTACGTCGAGTCCGTCAAGGCGGACCGCGTATCCGATGCTGATTTCTACCGTAAGGAACTGAAGCGGCTGTATCCCGACTGGGTCTACACGCCGCCGAAGAAGGAAGAAGTGAAACAATGAGTCTATCAGTAGGTATCGTAGGACTCCCCAACGTCGGGAAGTCCACTCTGTTCAACGCGCTCACAAAGAAGCAGCAGGCCGCCGCCGAGAACTATCCGTTCTGCACGATCGAGCCGAATACGTCCATAGTCGAGGTCAAGGACTCCCGTCTCGAGAAGCTCGCCGCGATCGACCATCCCGCGCAGATCATCCGCGCCACGGTCGAGTTCACGGACATCGCGGGCCTCGTCAAGGGCGCCTCCAGGGGCGAGGGCCTCGGAAACAAGTTCCTCGCCAACATCCGCGAGTGCGACGCAGTGCTGCACGTCGTCCGCTGCTTCGAGAACGACGACATCATCCACGTCCAGGAGGGCGGCAACAAGTCCGCCCCCATCGACCCCGTCGGCGACGCCGAGGTGATCGAGACCGAGCTTATCCTTGCGGACATGGAACAGCTCCAGAAGCGCTACGACCGCATCAAGAAGGAGGCCCAGGCCAAGCCGCCGCTCCGTCCCGAGGCGGACGCCTGCGCGGCGCTCCTGAAGCACCTGGAGGACGGCAACCCCGTCCGCAGCTTCCCGCGCGCGGAGGGCGACCCGATCCTCCCCGTCCTGAAGGAGCTCCATTTCCTCACGGACAAGTCGGTCATCTACTGTGCGAACGTCGCCGAGGACGACCTCGGCGATCCATTCGCGAACAAGCACGTCGCGGCGCTCAAGGCATACGCCGACAAGCAGGGCTGCGAGATGGTCGCGATCTGTGCGCAGATGGAGGCTGACCTCGCGGGCCTTTCCGACGAGGAGGCGAAGGAGTTCCTCTCCAGCTACGGACTGGAGGAGTCCTCGCTCGACAGGACGATCAAGCTCGCGTACCACACGCTCGGGCTTGCGAGCTACTTCACGTCGGGTCCGAAGGAGTCCCGCGCATGGACGTTCCGCCGCGGATGGAAGGCGCCGAAGTGCGCCGGCGTCATCCACACGGATTTCGAGAAGGGCTTCATCCGCGCCGAAGTCGTCGCCTTCGAGGACTACGTGGCCCACAACGGCACTTCGGGTGCGCGCGCCGCCGGTGCGCTCAGGCCGGAGGGCAAGGAGTACGAGATGAAGGACGGAGACGTTGTGGAGTTTCTGTTTAGCAAGTGATTAAAATCTAGAGAGAGGTTTCAGATGAAGTACGTATCGACAAGAAAAGGCATTGAGGCGACGAGCGCGGAGACGGTGTTCCAGGGTCTTGCGCCCGATGGCGGATTGTATGTTCCGGTCTTAGGGTCCAATAGTGTCAGCTTAGGGTCGAATAGCGTCAGCTCGACCCCAACTGACCCTAATTCGACCCTAAACGACCCTAAATTGACCCTAAAAGACCTTAGATCCTGCGAGGAGTTTGTGCTGTCGCGTCTCTTCGACGACATCCCCGAGGATGTGCGCAAGGCCGCCGTCGACCGTCTTCTCTCCCGCTTCCCCGAAGGCGACCCCGTTCCGCTCGTCGAGGCGGACGGCATGCAGATTCTCGAACTCTTCCACGGCAAGACCGGCGCCTTCAAGGACGTCGCGCTCTCGATGCTCCCCGTGTTCATGAAGCATGCGGCGGGCGGCAGGCGCGTCCTGGTCCTCACCGCCACCTCGGGCGATACGGGTTCCGCCGCCATGCAGGGCTTCGCCGGCGTGGAAGGCACGGAAGTCGCCGTCTTCTTCCCGAACGTCGGCACGTCGCGCATCCAGCGCCTCCAGATGACGACGCCGTCCGAGGCGAACGTCCACGCGATAGCGATACGCGGCAATTTCGACGACGCCCAGGCGGCGGTGAAGAGAATCTTCGCGGACAAGGCGATCAACGCCGAGGCTGCGCAGCACGGCATCACGCTTTCGAGCGCCAATTCGATCAACACCGGCCGCCTTGTGCCGCAGATCGGATACTACCTCCTGGCGACCTCCAGGCTCGGCGGCGCGCAGTTCGATCTGGTAGTGCCCTCCGGCAACTTCGGCAACATCCTCGCCGCCTACTACGCGAAGATGCTCGGCGCTCCGATAGGGAAGTTTGTCGTCGCGTCGAACGTGAACGACGTGCTCGCGCGTTTCGTCAAGACTGGCGTGTACGATCCGGGCGCGAAGCTCACCGTCACGAACTCTCCTTCGATGGACATCCTAAAGAGCTCCAACGTCGAGCGCCTGCTGTGGCTCGTCAACGGCGGACTCGACGGCGACGTCGCAGGCGCGTGCGCCGAGACTGCGAGGCTCATGAAGGACCTTGCGGAGAAGGGCCGCTACGAACTCAACGAAAAGGCGAAGGCGAAGCTCCTCGCCGACTTCGAGGGCGGCGTCGCGACACCCGAGGAGACGGAGGCCGAGATGCGCGCAGTGCGCGAGAGGAGCGGCTACGTACTCGATCCGCACACCGCCGTCGCAACATGCGTTGCGCGGAAGCTCGGCTATCCGAAGTCAGGACGCCCCGTCGTCATCGCGGCGACGGCGACGCCGTACAAGTTCCCCGAGACGTGCAGGCGCGCGTTCGGCGCGGATGTCCTAGACAATCCGCCGCCCAGCTTCAGGGACCTCGAAAGGCTCCCCATCGCTCAGACGAAGGTCGTCGACGTCTCCGGCATCGACCAGGCCGTGAAGGACCTGTTCTGAAGATGGAAAGTCGATAAACCCGCAACTCCAAACCCACAACTCACAACTTGCCAATGAAGACAGCAACGGTAAACGGACAGCCCATATCCAACGAGGCGGTTAACTTCGAGATGGACCGCCTTGTCAAGTTCTACATGAACCACGGCATGACGGTCGACGAGGTGAAGAAGAACCTGGTCAAGCTGCGCGAGAAGGCCTTGGAGCAGGCCATCGGGGCGAAGCTCCTCCTGGACCGCGCCGCGCAGCTTGAGCTGCCGGTGACGGCGAAGGACATCGACGCCGAGGTCGCAAAGGTCGTCGCGCAGGTCGGCGGCGAGGAGAACTACAGGAAGGCGCTCGAGCAGCAGGGGATTTCGGACGAGTCGTTCCGCAAGGAGCTCGAGAAGGGCGTTCGCGTGAACATGCTCGTCAACCAGGCGTGTGCGCACGTCGCGGATCCGACAGAGGACGAAGTCGCCGAGTTCTACGCGGCCCACAAGTCCGAGTACGTCGTGAAGCCGCAGGTCCTCTGCCAGCACATCCTCGTGAAGACCGAGGCGGGCGACTCGCAGGAGAAGAAGGACGCCGCGCTCGCGAAGATCAAGGAAATCCGCGCGCGCATCGTCGCTGGCGGCGACTTCGCCGAGGAGGCGCGCAAGCACTCCGACTGTCCGTCCGGACGCGAAGGCGGCTCGCTCGGCTGGTTCGGTCCGGGCATGATGGTCCCCGAGTTCGACAAGGCCGCCTTCGGAATGAAGAAGGGCGAGGTTTCGGACGTCGTGACGACTCAGTTCGGACACCACATCATATACAAGGCGGACGAGAAGGCGGGCGGCGCACAGACGCTCGTGGACGTCCACGACCAGATCAAGGACCTCCTTCGCCACGAGGCGCGCGGTCGCGCGATGGACGATTTCGTCGCGGAGCTTCGCGCCAACGCGAAGATCGAATACAAGGACGTCGAAGAGCACTGCTCCTGCGGGCACCACCACCACTGACATGGAACTTACTTCGCCCAGCAATCCGAAACTGAAGCACGTCGTGAAGCTGAGAAGCTGCGCGACGCGCGAGGAGTTCGGCGAGATGATAGTCGAGGGCTACCGCGAATGCAGGCGCGCCCTCGACCGCGGCTACAGGCCGAAGGCGATATTCCACTGCCCCGACTTCTACCTGAAGAACGAGAACGAACCCGAGCTCGTGCGCGAGTGCGCGAGTCTGGGCGCGGAGGTGTACACCTGCTCGAAGATCTGCTTCGAGAAGATCGCCTACAAGGAGCGTCCGGACGGACTGCTCATGGTGGGGCCGCACGTCTCCATCAAGCTCTCGAATCTGAAGCTTCCGCAGAACGCGCTCGTCATCGTCACCGAGGCGATCGAGAAGCCGGGCAATCTCGGGACGATTCTCCGCAGCGCGGACGCGGCGAATGCGGCGGCCGTCATCGTCTGCGACAGGACGACGGACGTCCACAACCCGAACGTCGTCAGGGCGTCGACGGGAACGATGTTCTCGGTTCCGATAGTCGAGGCGTCGTCCGAAGAGGCCCTTGCCTACCTGAAGGAACACGGCTTCCAGATACTCGCCGCTACCCCGCACGCCGAGAAGCTGCACTTCGAGGTGGACCTGACGGGGAACGTCGCGATCGCGCTCGGCGCGGAGCAGTACGGACTCACCGCGAAGTGGATGGACGGCGCGGATTTGCGCGTAAGGATTCCGATGCTCGGCCTTGCCGATTCGCTCAACGTCTCCGCCGCGGCGACGATCCTCGTCTACGAGGCGGTCCGCCAGAGGATCGCCGCAGGCGTGGACAAGGTGCCCGCGTTCATCCCCTGGCACGGCGAGGGAAAACACGACAAGTGAATGGAAAATGCAAAATGGAAAATGTAAAATTGCGGGTGTGGACATTCTAGAATGAACTTCGGCTATCCATATCTTCTCGCGTTGATTCTAGTGGTTCCGCTTGCGGGACTCGTCGGGGCGTTCCTCAGGGCGAGGAGGGAGAAGGCGCTTACAAAGCTCACCTCCAAGCCGCCGAAGGCGCCGTTGGGCGGACTCCAGGCGACGTGCCTCCTGCTGGGGCTGGCGCTGGTGTTCTTCGCGGCGTCGCGTCCGCAATGGGGCAAGGAGTCCGCGACTCTCGTTCGCCGCAGCCGCAACGTCGTCGTGGCGGTGGACGTTTCGCGGTCGATGCTTGCGGCCGACGTCAGGCCGAACAGGCTCGACAGGGCGAAGACGGATGTCGCGGACCTCGTGGATTCGCTCGTTTCGACGAACGAGTCCGGACGCGTCATGAACGACCGCTGCGCGCTAGTCGCGTTCCGCTACGATGCGCGGACGGTGTGTCCGCTGACATCGGACCGCGTCTTCCTGAAGCAGCAGCTGATGGACCTCTCCACGGCTTCCGCCGCGCCGGGTGCGACGAGCCTGGGCGCGGGCATAGAGAGGGCGCTTTCGCTCATCGGAGAGGAGGACGGCGGCAACGGCGTCAAGGCGGACCACAGCGCGATAATCCTCATTTCGGACGGCGGCGACCTCGAGGGCAAGGCGCTTGAGCTTGCGGACAGGGCGAAGTCGCGCGGCGTTCCCGTCTTCACGGTCGGAATCGGCGACCCCTCGAAGGAGTCGACGATCCCCTCGCCCGACGGCGGCGTGATACGCGACGAGCAGGGGGCTCCCGTGAAGGTGAAGCTGGAGTCCGCGACCCTGCGCACGATAGCGGAGCGTTCGGGCGGACGATACGTCCCGCTTGCGACGGCGCAGACGGCGGAGACGACGCTTGGCGTAATCTACCGCGACTTCCTGCGTCAGGTCGCCACGAAGGAGCAGAACGAGGAGGAGGAGAAGCTCGGTGAGAAGTACCAGTGGTTCCTCATCCCCGGTCTCGCGCTGCTTCTGCTGGGTGCCATGATGTCGAAGGGACGCTTCCGCCGCCGCGGTGCCGTGGAGGCAAATCGTCCTTCGTTAACAAACCGTTAACAAATGAATGGTACGATATTCGTCAAGAGCGGGCGCCGGGGCGTCCGTACACGGCGACATTTGAGGTAAAACGACAAACAGAGAAAGAGAAGAAAGAGCCATGCTGGAAGTAAAGAACCTGAAGAAGCGCTTCGGCGACTTCGAGGCGGTGAAGGGGATTTCCTTCACGGTCCCGAAGGGCGAGGTGCTGGGCTTCCTGGGGCCGAACGGCGCCGGGAAATCGACGACAATGCGCATGATAACGGGCTTTCTCCCGCCGACGTCGGGAACGGCCGTCATCTGCGGGCACGACATCGGGTCCGACCCGGTGGGCGCAAAGGGTTGCATAGGGTACCTGCCGGAGTCCGCCCCCAGCTATCGCGGCATGATCGTCGAGGAGTACCTCAAGTTCATCGCCGAGATCCGCGGGTTCCACGGAAAAGTCGCGAAGGAGAAGGTCGAGGCTGTCATTGAGAAGGCTCGCCTCGCGCCCGTCGCGAAGAAGGCGATCGACACGCTCTCCAAGGGCTACCGCCAGAGGACGTGCTTCGCGCAGGCGATCATCCACGATCCGAAGGTCCTCATCATGGACGAGCCGACCGACGGACTCGACCCGAACCAGAAGCACACCGTCCGCGAGATGATCAAGGAGATGTCCGCCGAGAAGGCGATCGTCATTTCGACGCACATCCTAGAGGAGGTGGACGCCGTGTGCACCAGGGCGGTCATCATCGCCGACGGCGAGATCAAGGCCGACGGCACGCCCGCCAAACTCAAGGCGATGGACGCGAGCGGCAGGCTCGACGTCGTCTTCCGCAACCTTACCAACGGAGGCGAGAAATGAAAAACGTCATAAGCGTCTTCAAGCGCGAGTTCAAGTCCTACTTCGACACGCCGGTCGCGTACGTGTTCCTCACGGCGTTCCTGGTGCTTGTCGGGTTCCTCACCTTCGGCGTCGCCAACTTCTACGAGGCGCGTCAGGCGGACCTCGGCATGTTCTTCTTCTGGCACCCCTGGGTGTACCTCCTGCTCGTCCCCGCGGCCACGATGGGCCTCTGGGCCGATGAGCGCAGGAACGGAACGGCCGAGCTGCTCCTCACCCTCCCGCTCACCACGTGCGAGGCGCTCGTGGGCAAGTTCCTGGCCGCATGGGCGTTCCTCGGAATCGCCCTGGCGCTCACGTTCCCCGTCGCCATCACGGCTGGGTACCTCGGCGCGCCCGACTGGGGCGCGGTGTTCAGCGGCTACATCGGGTCCTTCCTGCTCGCAGGAGCTGCGGCGGCCGTGGGCCTTTTCGCCTCCACCCTCTCGCGTTCGAGCGTCGTCGGATTCGTCGTCTCGCTTGTCCTCGTTTTCCTCCTTCTTATCATCGGATTCGACCCCGTCGTCGGCGCGATAGCGTCCTGGGGCGTGCCGATGACGATCGTGGACGGCATCGCGAACTGCTCGCTCCTCACGCACTTCACGTCCCTCGGACGCGGCGTCGTGGACCTTGCGGACGTCGGCTACTACGCCGGAGTCTCGGTCCTCTTCCTCGCGGCTGCGAAGACGGTCGTGGACGGACGCCGCGGTGCGTCACGGGGCGTCGCCGGTCTCGTCATGATCGCGGCGATTGCAGTCGCGGCTGACGTTATCCTCGCGAAGCTCCCGCTTCGGGCCGACTTCACGGAGGAGAGGCTCTACACGCTCTCCGACGGCTCGAAGGCCGTGCTCGGACAGCTCGAGGGCGAAGTCACCCTCAAGTACTACGTGAGCCAGGAGTCCGCCGAAATGCCGCAGGCGCTCAAGACGTATGCGAAGCGCGTCTCCGACCTCATCGACGAATACGTCCGCGCCGCAAAGGGCAACATCGTCCTCGAGAAGTACGACCCGACCCCCGACTCGGACGCGGAGGAGTGGGCCCAGCGCTACGGCGTAGAGCCGCAGACGGTCAATCCCTTCGGCTCGCCCGTCTACTTCGGGCTGGTCGCCGTTTGCGGCGACCGCGAGGAGACCCTGGGCGCGTTCTCGCCCAGGACCGAGGCGACGCTCGAGTACGACATCACGCGCCTCGTGACGCGCGTCGCGTGGCCCGAGAGACCGGTCGTGGGCGTCATGTCGTCGTTCCCCGACATCGTCGGCGGCGCGATGAACCCGATGATGATGCAGATGGGCCGCCGTCCCCCGCAGGGATGGGCCGCGTTCACCGAGCTCGGCAAGGACTACGACGTCCGCTCCATCCCCGCCGACGCCGAGAAGATCGACGACGACGTGAAGACGCTGGTCGTGGTGCATCCGAAGGACTTCTCGGACAAGGCGCTGTACGCGATCGACCAGTTCGTCCTGCGCGGCGGCAGGCTCGTCGCGTGCGTCGACCCCATGAGCGTCAAGGAGGCGGTCGAGGGCCAGCAGAACCAGCAGATGATGATGATGGGCGGCCCCCAGCCCTCCACGCTCGGCAAGCTCTTCGACGCGTGGGGGGTCGGCTTCGACACGGGCAAGGTCACATGCGACCTCTCGGCGGCGACGACGCTCGGCAACGGACGCGGCGGCGCGGAGCTGGAGCCTGCTGTTCTCACGCTTCGTCCCGACAACCTCGCAAAGGGCGACATGCTCTCGGCCAACATCTCGCAGATGATGTTCGGCTACGCGGGCGCATTCACCTTCGACGAGAAGAAGGGCGAGGGACTCAAGTTCGAGCCCGTCGTGACGACGTCGAAGGACAAGTCCGCCGAGACCGACCGCTCCATGATGATGATGGGCGGCGGCTCGAAGGAGGCCGTGCCTGACGGCAGGGCGCGCGTCGTCGCGGCCCGCCTCGCTGGCGAGTTCAAGACGGCGTATCCGAAGGGCCCGGACGGGACGAACGACGTCTCGAAGGCGCTCTCGTCGGGCAGGAGCACGGTGATGCTCATCGCCGACTCCGACTTCCTCGCCGACATGCTCTGCGTGAGGGTCCTGCGCACTCCGTTCGGCAACGTCGCCCAGCCGCTCAACGACAACCTCGGCCTCTTCTCGAACATCATCGAGCAGTTCGCGGGGCGCGAGGAGCTGATCGGACTCAGGACGCGCGGGGCGAGCTCAAGGCCGTTCGACGTCGTCGACAAGCTCGAGGCAGAGGCGATGTCCAAGTGGCAGCAGAAGGAGGCCGAACTCCAGTCTAAGCTCGACTCCGCGCAGCAGCGCATCAACGAGCTCCAGCGCCAGAAGACCGGCAAGGAGCGCATGATCCTCTCCCGCGAGCAGCAGGACGAGATCGCCAACGCCCGCAAGGCGGCGGCGGATACGAGGAGGGAGCTGAAGGAGGTCCGGAAGGGGCTCACCGCCGACATCCGCGCGCTCGGAACGAAACTGAAATGGATGAACATCGCGCTCGTGCCGCTTTTCGTGGTGCTGTTCGGCATCCTGCGCGGGCTCAAGAGGTCGAAAGGGAGGAAATAAGATGACAACGAAGAATCTGGTTGTTCTGGGCGTAGTCGCCGTTGCGCTTGCAGTTGCCGCGACGTTCATGGGCAAGGGGAGCGCAAGCTCCCCGCGCCTGACGGGCGAGAAGATCGTCCCGAAGTTCGACATGTCGCTCGTCTCGTCCGTTGAGATCGGCGACAAGGTGAAGCTTGCGGACAGTCCCGACGGCTGGATAGTGCCGTCCATGCAGGACTATCCCGCCGACCTCGTGAAGATCCGCGAGAACCTCCTCAAGCTGCAGGAGCTGAAGGTCGGCCAGGTCGTCCGCGGCCGCGAGCTGAAGGAGAAGACGCCCGTCGTCCTCAGGGATTCGTCCGGCAAGGAGCTCGCGTCCGTAGTCCTCGGCGACCGCCACGAGAAGTGGGGACACGGCAGGTATGTGCAGTACAAGGACCAGTCCGTGCTGGTCTCGGACACCCTGGACGACTTCGGGACCGATTCGAAGCGCTGGGTCGAGACCAAGATCGTGGACGAGCCCTACGTGTCGTTCCGCGAGCTTGCGGACCCGAAGCTGACCGAGGAGGAACTCGGCTTTGCGACGGGCGTCGTCGCCAAGGTCACCGTCGCGGGCGACACGAACCGCGTCGCGACCGTCGGCAACGTCGTCAAGGGCGGCAGCGAGCGCTACCTCAGGCTCGACAACGAGAAGTGGGTCTTCATAGTGCCGTCCTACTCCGTCGAGAAGCTCCTCCCCAAGCCCGAGCCCAAGGAAGAGCCCAAGGCGGAGGAGAATGCCGAGCCCAAGGCGAAATCCGAGGCTGAGCCTAAGGCCGAGGAGCCCGCGGCTGAGCCCGCAAAGGCCGAGGAGCCCGCGTCCGCGCCCGCCAAGGCCGAGGATCCCGCGTCCGACAAGCCCGAGTGATTTCCACACCGGCGCCCCGAAATATGGTATAATATCGGCCAACCAAAAAATATCACAACGCAAAGAGCAAAGAAATGGAAATAGTCTGCCTCGACCTTGAAGGGGTGCTCGTACCCGAAATCTGGATAGCATTCGCCGAAGCCACCGGCATCCCGGAGTTCCGCCGCACAACGCGCGACGAGCCGGATTACGACAAGCTGATGCACTATCGAATCGACCTGCTTGACAAGCACGGGTACGGGCTGAAGGAGATTCAGGAGGTGATTTCCGGGATGCGTCCGCTGATCGGCGCAGAGGAGTTCCTCGACCAGCTTCGCGAGAGGACGCAGGTCCTGATCCTGTCGGATACCTTCGACCAGTTCTCGCGTCCGCTCATGAAGAAGCTCAACTGGCCGGCGATCTTCTGCAATTCGCTTGAAGTGTCGCCCGAGGGACGTGTCATCGGATACAAGATGCGCTGCCCGCAGTCGAAGCTCACGACCGTCCGTGCGCTTCAGAGCTGCGGCTTCGAAACCATCGCCGCCGGCGACAGCTTCAACGACCTCGGGATGATCCGCGCCTCCAAGGCGGGGTTCCTCTTCCGCTCCACTGAGCAGATCAAGAAGGACAATCCCGACATCCCTGCCTTCGAGACGTACGACGACTTCCTCGCCGCCATCTTCAAGAACCTGAGCAGATGATAGCTTCAGCGCTTCTCGCCGTCACGGTCGCGTTTCCGCGTCCGGGGCAAACGCTTCCGCCGGTGGCGGCGTCGTACATGAGCGGCGCCGTCCCGCGCGGGGTGACGAACCTCGTCGTACAGGGGAAACCCGTCGAGATATACAGGACGGGCGGATGGGTCACGATGGTGGACCTTGCGGAAGGGGAGAACGAAGTGGAGATAGTGGCGGACGGCGTTGCGACGAACGTTGTTGTGATGGTCGAGCGCAAGCCAAAGCCGAAGCTGGACGCGGAGGGGAATCCGCTTCCGCCGCCTCCGCCGAAGGTGTACGAGAAGCTTGCGTATGCGGCGGACGAGGCGCAGACGCCGCCGGCTGGCAAGTCGCCGGCGGAGGTACTCGTCGTCATAGATCCCGGGCACGGCGGACCGAAGGACACGGGCGCGGTGAGTCCGCACGGCTTCTTCGAGAAGGATGCGAACCTTGCGCTCGCCAGGGACGTGAAGGCGGCGCTCGTGGCGCTTGGCTACCGCGTCGAGATGACGCGCGAGTCCGACGTGGCCGTTCCGCTGTACGACCGTGCTCGCGGCGCTTGCGAGAAGAGGGCGGACGCCTTCATCTCGATCCACCACAATGCGACGGCCTGCGACAAGGATCCTCGCATCGTCCGCTACACCGCCGTGTACAAGTGGAACGACATCGGCGCATCGCTGGCCGCCGCGATCAACGCCCGCATGGGCGGCGTCCTTGAAGGCGACATCCCGAACAACGGCGTCATGCACGCCAACTTCGCCGTGACGCGCAATCCGCAGGTGCCTAGCTGCCTAGTGGAGACGGACTTCATCACCACGCCCGAGGGCGAGGAGGCGATATGGAATCCGGCGCGTCGCCGCAGGATCGCCGCCGCGATTGCCGATGGCTTTGCCGACTGGGCTTCTCAATCAGTTCCCTAGGGCGAGTTGATCTCGCTGCCGGACACACAGCCGCCGTAAAATAATCTCCATACGGGGTTGCCAAAACCACCCGAAATATGATATACTTTACGAGTTTTCACCACAAAAAGAGAGAACAATGGCAATCGTACTAGGTCTTCCTAAAGGCAGTCTGCAGGAGTCGACGTTCGCGCTCTTCAAGCGCGCGGGCTTCAACGTCTCCTGCTCGAGTCGCAGCTACATCCCGTCGATCGACGACGAGGAAATCAAGTGCCGTCTTCTGCGTCCGCAGGAGATGAGCCGCTACGTGGAGCTCGGTCTCCTCGACGCAGGCATCTGCGGCTACGACTGGGTGTTCGAGAACGGCAGCGACGTCGAGGAGGTCTGCGAGCTCAACTACTCGAAGGCGACATCCAACCCGGTCCGCTGGGTGCTCGCGGTCCCGAACGACTCGAAGATCAAGACGGTGAAGGACCTCCAGGGCAAGCGCATCTCGACCGAGGCGATCGGCCTTACGAAGCGCTACCTCAAGAAGCACGGCGTCAAGGCCGACGTCGAGTTCAGCTGGGGCGCGACCGAGGTCAAGGCGCCCGAGCTCGTCGACGCGATCGTCGATTTGACCGAGACGGGCAGCTCGCTTCGCGCGAACAACCTCCGCATCGTCGACACGATCCTCACCTCGACGACGCGCATGATCGCGAACAAGAAGAGCTGGAAGAACGCCGCGAAGCGCGCGAAGATCGAGCAGCTCAAGATGCTCCTCACCGGTGCGCTCGAGGCCCAGCGCCGCGTCCTTCTCAAGTGCAACGCGCCCGAGAAGAGCCTCGACAAGATCGTGAAGGTCATGCCCGCGCTCCATGCGCCCACGGTGAACCGCCTGCACGGCGGCGAGTGGTACGCGGTGGAGTCCGTCGTCGAGGAGCGCGTCGTGCGCGACATCATCCCCCAGCTCACGAAGGCGGGGGCGACGGGAATCATCGAACTTCCCCTCAACAAAATCATTTTCTGATCAGAAAACGGCCTGGCCGGCCGACAACAAACTAAGGAGTAAACCATGGGTTCCATCAAGAAGAAAAGACGCAAAAAAATGTCGAAGCACAAATACGACAAGCGCATGAAGGCGCAGCGTCATAAAAACAAGTAAGCCAAAGGCCTGGT
This sequence comes from uncultured Verrucomicrobiota bacterium, assembly GCA_946610035.1. Taxonomy (GTDB): domain Bacteria; phylum Verrucomicrobiota; class Kiritimatiellia; order RFP12; family UBA1067; genus UBA1067. The sequence goes on along the minus strand of CAMOCC010000008.1, from coordinate 15,278 downwards.
TCGCTGAACCGGGCCTTTCGCTTCAGAAAGTCAAATCAACGTACTGGGAGAACCCTAATGCTCAAACTCGCATTGACACTAATGTTCCTCGCCGTCATGGTCGGAATCGGCGTCTACAGCCGCAAGCACTCGCGATCGGTGGACGGCTTCGTGCTGGGCGGACGCAGCGTCGGTCCGTGGCTGACGGCTTTTGCGTTCGGCACCAGCTACTTCTCGGCCGTCGTGTTCGTGGGGTATGCGGGGCAGTTCGGGTGGAAGTACGGGCTCTCCTCGGCGTGGATCGGGATAGGCAACGCCGTAATCGGCTCGCTCCTCGCCTGGCTCGTCCTCGCGAGGCGCACGAGGCTCATGACGCAGCACATCGAGTCGCGGACGATGCCGGACTTCTTCGGCACGCGGTACGACTCGGAGTCTCTCAGGGTCGTCGCCTCCATAATCGCGTTCGTGTTCCTGATCCCCTACACGGCCGGAGTGTACATGGGCATATCGAAGCTCTTCGAGCTCGGGTTCGGGTCCGCCGTGCCCTACGAGTTCTGGGCGACGACGATGGCGGTGCTCACCGCCATCTACGTGATACTGGGCGGATACAAGGCGACGGCGATCAACGACTTCATCCAGGGCGTCATAATGATCTTCGGCATAGCGGCCGTCATCTGGGTCGTCCTGAACCACCAGGGCGGACTCTCCGCCGCCGTTGCAAAGCTGGGCGAGCTCGCCCCGAACGCGGACGATGTGAAATTCGGCGGCGAGGTCTACGCGAACTTCAGCAAGGGAGATTTCGTCTCATGGTTCGGACCAGCCCCGCTGAGCCTCCTCGGCGTGGTGGTCCTCACCTCGCTCGGGACATGGGGCCTTCCGCAGATGGTCGGCAAGTTCTACTCGATCACGGACGAGTCGGCCATCCGCCGCGGAACGGTGATATCGACGCTCTTCGCCTTCATCGTCGCGGGCGGCTGCTACTTCCTCGGCGGGTTCGGGCGCCTCTACCTCGACACGGCGTTCAACCCCGAGCGCGGCAGGTTCGCATTCGATTCCATCATACCCAACATGCTCTCGGGCCTCCCCGAGGCGCTGATGGCCCTCGTGATGCTCCTTGTCCTCTCCGCCTCGATGTCAACCCTCGCCTCGCTCGTCCTCACATCGAGCTCGACGATGACGCTGGACCTCATATTCAGAGACAGGAAGTCCGCCGAGGGGGAGGTCTCCGAGGGCAAGCTCGACGACACCGTCGCGGCGCGGATCGAGCGCCGCAAGGTCGTCGTCATGCGCGTGCTCATCGTCTTCTTCATCGTGATATCGCTGATGATCGCCCTCAAGCCGCCGCAGTTCATCGCGCAGCTCATGGGCATTTCGTGGGGCGCGCTCGCGGGTGCGTTCCTCGCGCCGTTCATGTACGGGCTCTACTGGAAGGGCGTAACGCGCGGCGCCGTGTGGGCGTCGTTCGCCTGGGGCGTCGGCATAACCGTCGTCAACATGCTCGCCGGCAATCCGCTCAACCCGATCGACTGCGGCGCGGTCGCCATGCTCGGCGGACTCGTCGTCGTCCCCGTCGTGAGCCTCGTAACCCCGAAGATCAAGGCGTCGCACGTCGAATCGATATTCAAGTGCTATTCCTGACGCGATATGATATAATATCCTTCAGATGAAGCTACAGAAGAATGCGATTAGACTTGGACTCCTGGTAGCGGCCTATGCGGCCGTTGCCGTGGGTTTCAGGGCGATGTTGAGTGTCGATGTCTCAGCGTTCTGGCACCACGCTGCGAACGGGCATGTCCTGGCTGGATTGAAGGCCATGTTCGTCGGGCACCTCCCAGCCATGTTCGAAGCGCCGGAGGAGGACCTGTCCTTCGCGTGGTTCGTGCCGATATTCTCGCTATACGTCCTCTTTTCCGAGCGCGCGAAGCTGAAGGCGTCCATCGGCGATCCGTCCCTTGCGGGCCTTGTCGCCGCGCTGCCGTTCATCTTCCTCGGGTTCCTCGGCGCGCGCGGGCTTCAGGTACGCTTCGAGCTGATCGCCTTCGTGGGGCTCCTCATCTCCATCCCGTGGGCCGTCTTCGGCCGACGCACGGCCGAAAGGGTGCTGTTCCCTGCGGCGTTCCTCCTCTTCTGCATGCCGCTCAACTCGTATCTCTCGCTCATCACGGTCCATCTGAGGCTTCTCGTGAGCGCGGTGTCGGCTGACATCCTCTCGGGCGTCGGGATGGACATCGTGCGGGAGGGGAACCTCATATCCCTCCCGTCCGTCGTCATCGGCGGCGAGCAGTTCGTGATCGACATAGCGAACCCGTGCAGCGGGCTCAGGTCCATCCTCGCGCTCCTCGCGCTTTCGGCGGGCTACGGATACTTCAACCAGCCCACCTGGGGCCGTCGCGCGATCCTCTTCGCGCTAGCGATACCGTTTGCGGTCGCGGGCAACGTCCTGCGCATCATGTCCATCTGCGTCGTGGCGCGCTTCTGCAATGCGGACTTCGCGCTCGGCTTCTACCACGACATCGCCGGCTTCGTCGTCTTCATCGTCGCGATCGGGCTGCTGGTGGGCGCGGGCGAAATCATCAACGCGATATTCAAGGACGGCGGCCGCAGGAGTGAAGACGCCCCCGCGCCTGCCGACAAGGCGTCCGCCCCTGAAGAGGGGAGGCCCAACGCCGCCGTGGCGGTTCCGTACATGACGCTCGCGGTCGTCGTCGCCGCCATGTCGTGGCAGGCGATGTCGCCGAAGCCGGTGATCGCGGAGGCGCCGGATGCCGAGCTCCCCGCCGAACTCGCCGTGCCGCTCGGCTCCGCATACAACATCAATCTTGACGGAGAAAGGTTCCTCAGGCTCCCGGCGGGCAATGTCGCGTTCAAGGGCGAGCCGATCGAGCCGTCCGTCGCGGAGACGAACCTCCTCGTCGGGGCGAAGCTCTCCAAGCGCTCCTACACGCAGGGCGCCGTCGACGTCGACACGCCGGCGCTCTTCACCGTATCGACGGTGGTCAGCGGGCCCAACAAGCAGTCGCTCCACCGTCCTGAGCTGTGCCTCCCCTCGCAGGGGCTGGACATGGCGTCCGACTCGTCCATCCGCGTCGGCGACGTCGTCTGGCACGTCATCGGCCTCTCGGCGAAGGGGGGACGCGGCGCCGCGCTCTTCGCCTACACGTTCTTCAACCAGGAGGGGTACCGCACGGACTCTCACGAGTCGCGCATCCTGCGCGACGTGTGGGACCGCACGATCCGCAATCTCGTCGACCGCTGGGTGATGGTGACGGTCCAGCTCAACGTTCCCGACGAGCGGCTGCTCAGGTCCGTGCTCATGTCCCTCAAGGAGGTCGTCGAATGAATCCCGCGCCGCTCGCGATCAAGGCTGTGGACTACATCGTCGCCTTTGCGGGCGCGCTCGCGCTGACATTCATCCTCACGCCGATCGTGCGGGAGATGAACCGCCGGTTCGGGATGGTGGACAGGCCGGACTCCAGGAGGATAAACAAGGTGCCCATCCCGCGCGGCGGAGGGCTCGCGCTCTTCCTCGGCGTGATGGTATCCTACTCGATCTTCGCGCTTGCCACGGGGCGTCCGCCCCTCCAGGGCGACGGCGTGTCGGCGGACACCTTCTGGAAGCTCTCGGCAATCGCGGCGGGTGTCGTCGCGCTCGGGTATGCGGACGACAAGTACGGTCTTTCGCCGAAGGCGAAGCTTGCCGGCCAGATAGTCGCGGCGGTATTGGCGTGGGGCTGTGTGGGGCTCGGCTTCGGCCGCCTCTGGCCAAACCTCCCGGCTTGGCTGGACTGCCCGCTGACCGTCTTCTGGATCGTCGGCGCGGTCAACGCCTTCAACCTGATCGACGGACTCGACGGACTCGCCTCGGGCATCGCCTTCATCGCGACGCTCGGCATGGCCGGGACGCTCTTCATCATAAAGAACCCCCAGTCGACGCTCTTCTACTTCGCCTTCGCAGGCGGGCTCCTCGGGTTCCTCCGCTACAACTACAACCCCGCGAGCGTGTTCCTAGGCGACTCGGGGTCGATGTTCATCGGCTTCATCCTCGCGACACTGCCGCTCATATCGCAGGTGCCTAACTCGTTCCTAGTCTCCGTCGGCGTTCCGCTCCTCGCGATGGGCGTCCCGATCTTCGACACGGCCCTTGCGATCATCAGGCGCTCGATACGCCACATAATCCGCCGCCGCGACAAGGCTGACGCCGTAGGCAACGACAAGGTCATGACGGCTGACGTCGACCACCTGCACCACCGCATCCTGCGGGCGGCCGGGCTCAACCAGCGCAAGGCTGCGTGGACGCTCTACCTGATCACCGCGACGGGCGTCGGCATAGGTCTTGTCGCGGCCGCCCTCAAGTCGCACACTAGCGGACTCTGGCTCCTGGCGGTCGCCTTCGCCTGCTTCGTCGTCTTCAAGAACATGGCGCGAATCGAGCTGTACGACGCGGGGCGGCTGCTCAACTCCGTGGCGCACAACCGCACGACCGCCGCGAGGCGGCGGAGGGCCAGGCTCGCCGTGCCGCTCTACCTCGGATGCGACATCGCGCTGCTCATAGCGTCCTTCTTCATCATGATGTGGGCCGTCCACCAGCCGCTGACGGCGCCGGTGCTGAGGCTCGGGCTCCTCATTCGCGTCTTCAGCGTGTTCGTGTTCCTCGTCTTCTTCAAGGTGTACAGGACCGTCTGGTCGAGGGCGATGCTCTCGAACTACATACGCCTCGCCTTCGCCTGCTTCTTCGGCTCGTTCCTCGGCGGCGGCGGCGTCTTCTTCGCGCCGTCGATCAATCCGTCGGCCATCTTCCGCGTCACAGCCGGCTATGCGGCGCTCTCGTTCAGCCTGCTCGCGGCGTTGAGGCTTGCGAGGTCCGTCGTCAGGGACGTCTTCTACGCGCTCGACTGTTCCCGCCTGAAGGGGAGGAAGGACGTCTCGCGCATCCTCGTCTACGGCGCGGGCCTGAGGTACCGCACCTTCCGCCGGGAACTCGTCCGCACGACTTCCGTCAACTCCCGCATCATCGTCGGGCTCCTGGACGACGACATACTCCTTCGCGGACACTACATCGGCGGCATTCGCATCGAGGGGACGCTCGCCGAGGCCCCCGAGATAATCAACCGGCTCAACGTCGACACGGTCGTCGTCGCGTGCGAAATATCACGCGAATGGCTCAAGATAGTAAAGGACACGCTCGCCCCGACGGGCGTGAGGGTGACGCACTTCACCTTCCAGGAGAGCGACGTGTAGGCGGGCGGAGATTTCATAAAAGAACGAAACAAGGAACCACAGGAACAATACCATGAAATACGGCAGAGAGGAAGTGATGTCCTACCACAAGGGCGGCAAGGTCGCGGTGAGGCTTCCGCGCGAACTCAAGACGAAGGACGATCTGTGCCTCGCCTACACGCCCGGCGTAGCGCACGCGGTGAAGGCCATAGCGGAGAACCCGGAGAACGTCTACGCATGCACGGCGAAGCCGAACCTGGTCGCCGTCGTCTCGGACGGCACGGCGATCCTCGGACTCGGCGACCTCGGCGCGGCCGCGTCCATCCCCGTCATGGAGGGCAAGGCCGTCCTCTTCAAGTCCTTCGGCGACGTGGATGCATGGCCCGTCCCGCTCGACCACTGCCGCGTCGGCGGTGCGAGCACGGGGAAGACCGACCCCAAGCGCGTCATCGAGGCAGTCAAGGCGCTCGCCCCGCAGTACGGCGGCGTGAACCTCGAGGACATCGCCTCACCCGCCTGCTTCGAGATCGAGGACACGCTCGACCGCGAACTCGACATCCCCGTGTTCCACGACGACCAGTGGGGCACCGCCGTCATATCTCTCTCCGGCGTCATGAACTTCGCCGAACTCGCAGGGAAGGAAATGTCCGAACTCAAGGTCGTCATGAACGGCGCTGGCGCGGCCGGAATCCGAATCTGCGAGATGCTCAAGGCCGCAGGCGTCATGGACGTCACCATGTGCGACACGAAGGGCACGATCCGCAAGGACCGCACGGACCTCAACCCATACAAGGCTAAGCACGCCGTCGACACGAAGGCGCTCACGCTCAAGGAGGCTCTTGTCGGGGCGGACGTCTTCATCGGCGTCTCGGCGGCAAACGTCCTGACGGGCGAGGACGTCAGGAAGATGGCGGACTTCCCGGCCGTCTTCGCGATGGCGAACCCCGACCCCGAGATTGCGCCGGACGAGGTGAAGAAGGCCCTTGCCGGGAGGAAGTACGTCATGGTCACTGGCCGCAGCGACTACCCGAACCAGATCAACAACGTGCTCGGCTTCCCGTACCTCTTCCGCGGCGCACTGGACGTCCGCGCAAGGACGATCAACAAGGAGATGAAGGTCGCAGCCGCGAATGCGCTTGCGAAGCTCGCCCGCGAGAGCGTCCCCGCCGAGGTGCAGGCGCTGTATCCCGACGAGAGGCTCGTCTTCGGTACGGACTACATCATCCCCAAGGCGTTCGACCGCCGCCTCTTCGTCGAGGTGAGCTACGCAGTCGCCGAGGCGGCCGTCAAGTCTGGCGTGGCGCGTCCGGGGGTGGACCTCGCGGCCTACCGCAAGTCGCTTGAGGAGCGCAACGCGACGCGCGGCTGAAGCGCCGGAGTGAAAAATATCGTCTTTTAACGCTTTTATCCCCCCGTTAAGGGACGATATATGGTATAATACACGGCCAAACAACTCCCAAGGAGTCAAAAAAGAAATGAAGCAGTACAATGTCGGGTTGGTCGGTGTCGGCGCGGTCGGCACGGAGATGATCAAGGTCCTCAAGGAGCGCAAGTTCCCTTGCGGCAAGGTTCAGGTGTTCGCGAGCCGCGAACGCGACGAGAAGATCCTGGACGAGACGTACCACGTCCTCCCCGCAACCGAGAATTCCTTCAACGGGCTCGACATCGTCCTTTTCGCAGGAAAGACGGACGTTGCGATCCAGCTCAAGGACGCGGTCGTCAAGGCGGGCGCAAAGATGATCGACAACTCCCGTGCGTTCCGCCAGGACCCGGAGGTCCCGCTCGTGGTCCCGCAGGTCAATGCCGAGGACCTCGACTGGAACAAGGGCGTGATCGCGAACCCGAACTGCACGACGGCCATAATGCTTGAGGCGGTCGCCCCGCTTCACAAGGCCAAGAAGCTCAAGAGGCTCATCGCCTCGACCTACCAGGCGGCTTCCGGCGCTGGCGCGCCCGGCCTCGCGGAACTCGAGAACCAGATCCACGAGTACGCGGAGGGCAAGCCCCTCACGGTGAAGGCGTTTCAGCACCAGCTCATGTACAACCTAATCCCCCACATCGACAAGTTCGACGAGACCAACTGGTACACGCTCGAAGAGCTCAAGATGCGCAACGAGGCGCGCAAGATGCTCCACCACCCGGAGCTCCGCCTCAGCTGCACCTGCGTACGCGTACCGATCGCCCGCGCCCACTCCGAGTCGCTCAACCTCGAGTTCGAGGAGGACATCACCCCGGCGGAGGCGCGCGAAATACTCGCGAAGAGCGAGGGCGTGCGCGTCGTCGACGATCCGCTCAACGGCGGCTACCCGATGCCCCTCGACGCGACGGCGAAGTACGACGTCCTCGCGGGCCGCATCCGCCAGGACATCTCGCGCGACGACAAGAAGGGCCTCGACATGTTCGTCTCGGGCGACCAGCTCCTCAGGGGCGCGGCGCTCAACGCCGTCGAGATCGCCGAGCACCTCATCAAGAGGGGACTGGTGTGAGGTAGGAGTTAAGAGTTAAAAGTTAAGAGTCAAGAGTTGAGAGAGAAGAGTTGAGGATTCAAGGCGATGAACGTAGTTGAGAAGATACTGAAGGCGCATCTCGTGGAGGGGAATCCGGAGAAGGATCCCGAGCTAGGCATCCACATCGACCAGACGCTGACGCAGGACGCCACCGGCACGATGGCGTACCTTCAGTTCGAGTCGATGGGCGTTCCGAGGGTCAAGACGGACGTCTCGGTCTCGTATGTGGACCACAACACGGTCCAGATCGGATTCGAGAACGCCGACGACCACGACTTCCTCCAGTCCGTCGCCAAGAAGTACGGCATCGTCTACTCGAAGTGCGGCAACGGCATCTGCCACCAGCTGCACCTCGAGCGCTTCGGGAAGCCCGGCACCACGCTCCTCGGCTCCGATTCCCACACCCCGACGGGCGGCGGCATCGGGCAGATCGCCATCGGCGCTGGCGGCATCGACATTGCAGTCGCCATGGCCGGCGGCGCCTTCCACATCCCGACTCCGAAGGTCCGCGCAATAGTCCTCAAAGGGAGGCTCAGGAAGGGCGTTAGCGCCAAGGACGTGATCCTCGCCGTCCTCGCCAAGTACGGCACGAAGGGCAACGTCGGCTGGATCTTCGAGTATACGGGACCCGGCGTCGCGACGCTCGACGTCCCCTCGCGCGCGACAATTACGAACATGGGCGCGGAACTGGGCGTAACGACGAGCGTGTTCCCGTCCGACGGCGTGACGAGGCAGTTCCTCGAGGCGCAGGGACGCGGCGGCGACTTCGTCGAGATACTCCCCGATGCGGACGCAACGTACGACGACACCTTCACCGTCGACCTCGGCAAGGTCGAGCCGCTCATGGCGGCCCCGCACTCGCCGGGCAACATCGTCACAGTCGCGTCCATGAAGGGCACGCGCGTCAACCAGATCATGATTGGCTCCTGCACCAACTCGTCCTACCGCGACATCCGCACCGTCGCCCTCTACCTTGAGGGCAGGCATGTTGCTGACGACGTGGAGGTCGGCATCGCGTGCGGTTCGCGCCAGGTGATCAACATGCTCGCCAAGGACGGGTCCCTCGCGATCCTCCATGCGGCCGGGTGCCGCATGCTCGAAAACGCCTGCGGCTTCTGCATCGGCGCGCACATGTCGCCCAGGACGGGCGCGATCTCGCTCAGGACGAACAACCGCAACTTCGAGGGACGCTCCGGCACGAAGTCCGCCCAGGTCTACCTCGTCTCCCCCGAGACGGCGGCGGCGAGCGCGCTCACCGGCTTCGTCGAGCTTCCGACGGACAATCCGGTTGCGGACGTTCCCGCGCCCGAGAAGTTCCCGGTCGACGACTCCATGTTCCTCTACCGCGACACGGCGGGGAAGGGCGTCGAGGGGACGGAGATCGTCCGCGGACCCAACATCGCGCCCGTTCCGAAGGGCGTTCCGCTCGCGGCGGACCTTCCGGCGGTCGTCGCCATCAAGGTCGGCGACAAGATCACGACGGACCACATCATGCCCGCAGGTGCGCGGCTCAAGTTCCGCTCGAACATCCCCCAGTACGCGAAGTTCGTCTTCGAGCCTTGCGACCCTGGGTTCCACGACAACTGCATGGCGAACAAGGAGAAGGGCCTTGCCAACGTCATCGTCGCAGGGGAGAGCTACGGGCAGGGCAGCTCGCGCGAACACGCGGCGCTTTGCCCGATGTACCTCGGCGTGAAGGCCGTCTTCGCTAAGTCCATAGAGCGCATACACCGCGCGAACCTCATCAACTTCGGAATCGTTCCGTTCACGTTCGAGAATCCCGATGACTACGGGAAGTTCGAGCAGGGCGACGCCATCGAGCTGAAGGGCGTCCGGGCGGCCGTCGAGGGAGACGGGCGTCTCGTCGTCTCGACGAAGTCGGGCGACGTCGCGCTCAAGACCTCGCTCTCCGCCCGCGAAAGGCACGTCCTCCTCTGCGGCGGCCTCCTCGCATCCCTGGGATGAGGGGACAATCCCCGCAGGGATGAGAGGCTGCACATTTGGAGACGCGGCTTCCAGCCGCGTCAAGTGCGATAATGTAATCGCATAACACTCACTCGATAGACGCGGCTGGAAGCCGCGTCTCCAAAACCCTCTTCCTCCACCTCTCCACGGCTATCCCACCCCGAAAGCATACGGCGTTATATGTACGATGCGCAGATGCAGGCAAATTACTGTATCCTTGCATAAATCTCTCGGTGCGCCCATTTCGGAGCTTGTGTTTCAAAGCCCTTGACTTTGGCAGGGACGGTGTGGTATAGTGTCTGCGTTCGGTTGAAAGACGGCGAATGCCGCCGCGATGCCTGGTGCTTGATTGCCTGCGTGATAAACGTGGACGTACTGCATCAACGGTGACACGGCGGGAAATATGGTATAATAAAAGAATACAGATGAAAAAGAACGATGAGAAGCACTGGTTTCAGGCGATACTTGGCATAATCAAGGAGCATCGTGCCTGTGCACTTGCCTCGGTCAATGTTGAGCATCTGCTGTCATGCTGGCAGATTGGCGGCGTCCTTTCGTCAAAGATCAAACAGGACGGATGGGGCAGATCTACAATCGATAGGCTGGTGGATTATATACATACGAATGCGCCTGACGAAAAGGGATATGGACGTAGCAATCTTTATAGCATGGTCGGTGTCTATGAAGCGTTTTCAGCGGAAGAATTCATCTGCTTGACTGAAAAGCATGCTCGGCAGCTGATTGTCCAGATGCCGTCTGGACAAATTTCTCACGAGACCGATACCTCGATTGAATTTCCGGGCGGACTTGAAATTGTCCAGATGCCGTCTGGACAATTACGTTCTATGCCGGAAGTTCTTGCGCTAACGACATTCAGCAATCTCGTTGAGATAGTCAACCGCGTCAAATCCACACAGGAACGTCTATTCTACATCGTTTATGCGCATCGTGAGAGGCTGAAAACGCTGGAGCTTCGCAAATGCATTGTTGACGACGCCTATGCGTCGCTTCTGGGAGGAGGCAAGAAGAACTTTTCGAAGGCACTCAAGACAATATATCCCGATTCGCCTGTGATGTTCAAGGATGCGGCGTTCGTTGACTTCCTAAACCTTCCAGCGAAGCATACGGAGAAGCGTCTTCGCAGGGGCATAGTCAAGAACATGAAGGACTTCATCCTGTCCATCGGAAAAGATTTCTTGTTCGTGGATGAGGAATACACTCTTACGGTCGGCGGAAAGGATTTCCGTGCTGATTTGTTGTTCTATCATAGGGCGCTGCAGTGTCTTGTTGCGGTTGAATTGAAGGCGCGGGAATTTCGCCCATCGGACATGGGACAGCTGGAATTCTACCTTGAGGCGCTCGATCGTGACGTTCGGCGCCAAAACGAGAATCCATCCATTGGAATACTGCTTTGCAAGAACGCCGACCGAAGCGTTGTGGAGTATGCGATGTCACGGACGATGAGTCCAGCGATGGTCGCCGAATACAAGCGTGTGATGATTCCCAAGGAAGTGTTGCAGGAAACATTCGAGACATATCTCGCCTTGCCAACGCCCAAAAAGAACGGCGTGCACAAACGGACGAATCGCAATTTGTTGAAGTGAAGCGGGCGAATAAACGGAAAACGATTTGAAAGGAACGCTGAAATGACGAAGAAGAAACTGATGATGATGGCTTTTGCGGCGGTTGCCGCGGCGTTTGGCGCGTGGGCCGACGAGGATACGGTCGGCGGCTATACGTGGACATACCGCATCAACGGCGACACGGCGGAGATTTACGGGAATCGTTCATCATATTCATATACTCCTGCCATCTCGCCGAAGCCCACGGGTGCCGTGACGATTCCTTCCACGCTTGGCGGTAAGCCCGTGACGAGCATCGGGGATTGCGCGTTCGCCTATTGCAGCGGGCTTATGAGCGTGACGATACCGGACAGCGTGACGAGCATCGGGAATTCTGCGTTCGCCGGTTGCAGCGGGCTTACGAGCGTGACGATACCGGACAGCGTGACGAGCATCGGGGATTGGGCGTTCTACGGCTGCAGCGGGCTTACGAGCGTGATGATACCTGACAGCGCGACGAGCATCGGGGAAGCTGCGTTCTACGGTTGCACGAACGTGACGGATGTTGTTGTTCCAGGATGGAAATGCACTATACCATTTGGTGCAGTTACGAATCTTGTCATCAGTGATGGTACGACGAGCATCCGTGGTGGGGTCCCTTATTCTTACGGGGCGTTCTACAACTGCACTCTGATCAAGAGCGTGACGATACCGAACAGCGTGACGAGTATCGGGTCTTCTGCGTTTTACGGTTGCAGCGGCTTGACGAGCGTGACGATACCGGACAGCGTGACTACAATCGGGGATGCGTCGTTCCGCGGCTGCAGCAGATTGACGAGCGTGATGATACCGAACAGTGTGACGAATATCGGGAATTCTGCGTTCTACAATTGCAGCGGGCTTACGAGCGTAACGATACCCGATTCGGTGACGAGCATTGAGTCTTATGCGTTTTACGAGTGTAGTGGACTTACGAGCGTGACGATTCCCGATTCAGTAATGAGTATCGGGGATGATGCGTTCTACGGTTGCAACGGACTTACGAACGTGACGATAGGCAACGGCGTTACGAGCATCGGAAGTTCTGCATTTGAGGGCTGCAGCGGCATAAAGAATGTGACTGTCCCGTTTGACGTCATGCTGAGAAGAGTTTTCCCGTCTGCCTATTCGTCAATAACGAATGTCTCGTACTCTACGACAATCTCACATATCGGTGTACATGCGTTTGAGAACTGCTACAGTCTTACGAGTGTGACGATACCTGACAGCGTTACGAGCATCGGGAATTATGCGTTCAGCGGTTGCCACAGTCTTACGAGTGTGACGATACCTGACAGCGTTACGAGCATCGGGAATTATGCGTTCTGGGGTTGCCGTGGGCTTACGAGTGTGATGATACCCGAAGGCGTGGCGAACATCGGGGATGGTGCGTTTGACGGTTGCGGCTCGCTTGCGAACGTAACGATACCTGACTCGGTTACAAGTATCGGGAATAATGCGTTCTATGCCTGTAGCGGCATAAAAGATGTGACTGTCTCGCAATACATTCTTGACCGCCAGCTGAGAAATGTTTTCTTCTGGTCTGCGGATTGGTCAATCACGAATGTTTTGTGTTCTTCAGCGGTCACCAATATTGGGGATTTTGCGTTTAAGGACTGTCGTGGTCTTACGAGCGTGACGATCCCCGACTCGGTGACGAGCATCGGGGGGTGGGCGTTCTACAATTGTGACGGTCTTACGAGCGTGACGATCCCTGACTCGGTTACGATCATCGGGGATGGGGCGTTCCTTAATTGCAACTCTCTTACGAGCGTGACGATCCCTGACTCGGTTACGAGTATCGGGGAGGAGGCGTTCTATGGTTGCGACTCACTTACGAGTGTGACGATCGGCAACGGCGTGACGAGCATCGGGGAGAGGTCGTTCGATTGGTGCAGTTCTCTTACGAGAGTGACGATGGGTAATAACGTTACGAGCATCGGGGATTCTGCGTTTGAGGACTGTCATATGCTTACGAGCGTGACGATACCCGACTCGGTGATGAGCATCGGGTATCGTGCGTTCACTGGTTGTGGCAGACTTACGGCGTTTATTGTTGGTTCTGGAAACTCTAACTACAAGTCGATCAATGGGCTGTTGCTGTCTAAAGATGGCAATACTCTTGTGCGGGGTGTGAACGGCAATGTGACGATCCCGGACACGGTGACGAGCATCGGGGATTTTGCGTTTGAGGACTGTCGTGGACTTACGAGTGTGACGATACCGGATTCGGTGATGAGTATCGGGGATTTTGCGTTCTACGCTTGCAGCTCTCTTACGGACGTGATGATACCTGGCTCGGTGACGAGCATTGGGGATTATGCGTTCGCCTACTGTAGTGGACTTGCGAGCGTGACGATACCGAGCAGTGTTACGAGCATCGGGCAGTATGCAGTTGTCGGTTGTCGGAATTTATCTTCGGTAATGTTTCAGGGAGACCATCCCAATAGCGTGTCGTCAACCATCTATGAAAACGGGCAAAGTAATCTGACAACCTATGTGTCTCGATATAGAAGCGGGTGGGCTGATGCGCTTTCTGCGGGGATATGGAACGGACGACCGATTGTTCTTTTGGACAGAGTAGATGATGAGCCGCCGTTTGATTGTAGTGAAAACCACGATGGTACGGTGACACTGCAGGAATACAAAGGAATTGCGGTGGATGAGATTTATATTTTATCCTCGATCGGGGGGCGTACGGTTTCGGCAATCGCAGGCCATGCGTTTGAATCCTGTTCTGGGTTGCGATCTGTCACGATTCCAGCCACGATCGTGTGGCTTGACGACGAGACGTTCGCCGGCTGTAGTTCACTCGCCTCGGTCATCTATCTGGGTGATGCGCCAGATACCGGCAAGAACATCTACAAGGGAACGCCGCGCACGCTCGTCTCGTATGTGACTGGTGGCACAATCGGCTGGTCGGGCGGCATATCGGCTGCCGTTCCAGAGATTTGGAATGACCGCGGGATATCTTGCGAATGGACTGTGACATTTGATGCTCAGGATGGGACATCGGGCGAAGCGACGCGGGCGGTGACAAACGGGTGTGCAGTAGGCGAATTGCCGGCGGCGACGCGAGATGGCTACGAATTTCTCGGTTGGCGAATGGGTAGCGGGGCGTCGGGCGATGAAGTGACGGCATCCACCATCGTAACGGCGGATATGACTGTGTACGCCTCGTGGCGGCAGATGTTTGAAGTGGCGTTTTACGACAACAAAGGATTGCATGTCTTGCTCGAAAGCCGCAGCGTCGGTGAAGGGTTGACCATTGGTGCGCTGCCGGATGCGCCTGAATTCGGAGCGGGCTATTCGTTCGCAGGATGGAGAGAAGTGTCCAATCCAAAGGTGGCGATAACGACCAATACGGTCGTGACGGGCGACATGGTTGTTTACGCAATCTGCGACGCCAACACATACACGCTGTTTCTGGATGCGCAGGGTGGAGATTGTTCGCCTGCATCCGTGGAGGTGGAGTATGGAGAAGAGATTGGGGAATTGCCCAATCCAACCTTTGATGGCTATACATTTGACGGTTGGTATATCGGCGACATGAAACTGACGGCTACAATCCTTTATGAGACGGCTGGAGATTCGATTGCCTTGGCGAAGTGGACGAAGAATGCAGAACCCACCCCGACACCAACGCATACGCCGGAACTTTACGAAGAGACGGAGGCAATAGCCGGGGTGGTGCCTGCGACGGCGGCAAGCGAATATAACGGGTATTTGGTTTCCACAAATGGCAATGTTGCCGGGTCGATACAGGTAAAGGTCGGGAAGGCGAACGCGAAGACTGGGCTTGCTGCGGTGAAGGCGACGGTCGTCGGGTTGGACGGCAAGAAGAAGTCCCTCAAGAGTGCCGAAAAGGGCAAGGCGGCGATTGCCGCAGACGGCCCCACGTCGATTCGGCTCGTCGGCGGGGAGGCATGCGAAGTGACGCTGGGCGCAGAAGGGCTATCGGGCACCTACGGCTCGTACTTCATCGACGGCGCGCGGAACTTCTTCACGT
>CAMOCC010000007.1 GCA_946610035.1 uncultured Verrucomicrobiota bacterium | reverse complement strand
CTGTGAGGGGCTTTAACCCGTATGCGTTCCAGTCGTGCTCGTCGCTGAAGCGCGTCGTCATCCCCGACTCAGTGTCAGTGATTGGCGGCGGGTCGTTCACGTTCTGCACGTCACTCGGGGAGGTTGTGCTCGGGGACGGGCTGACCGGGATTGGCGGGCACGGCAACGACAGCACGGACACGAGCGGGGACAACGGCTACGAGCAGTACGGGGCGTTCGCGGGATGCGTGTCGCTGACGAACATCGTGTTCGGCTCCTCGCTTCGTAGCATTGGCAACCAGAGCTTCACACGGTGTGCAGTCTCCAGGCTCGTATTCCCAGATACCGTAACCTCGATTGGTGTTCAGTGTTTCTACGGGTCTTCACTGCTTGGCAGCGTGACATTCGGAAATAGGATTGCGAGCATAGGCGCTTATGCATTTGGCAATTGTCCTTGTCTGCGTTATCTGAATTTCCGTGGCGATCCGCCGACTACTGTTGGCAACAATGCCTTCAACAAGATGAAATCCGCCGCCATAATCTATCGCGCGGACGATAACGACGAATGGTCGGAAACATGGCGCGGTTATGCCGTGAAGCCGGCAAGCGAGATTACGGCAGATGCCGATGCGCCGTATGATTTGGTGTTTTACAAGAAAGGCAATTGGGAATCCGCTTTCTTCTTGGCGGATAAGATGAACGCGACGAACGCCTGTGCCCGTTTCATAGCAGGTAGACCTATTTATTCCACGTACGGAAGTTTTGAAGAGTGGTGCGATCTTGCAATCGAATGCAATACAAATACGTTGTATGTCAGCGGTGTGCCGGAAACATGGACGGAAGGTTGGGGCGCGGGACAGCATGCTGTGAACCGTGCCATGGCAAGCGAATCGAAGCTTCCGTCCAACCTCCAGAATCTCGCTCCTGGTGAATATACCGCCACTTGGGTTCTTAACGAGCCGCGTCTGATTCGAGAGACGAACTATGCCAACAACTCGAATTCGGTTGCGTTCGTTGTCGTGCCGTCGACATTGGTATCGTTTATGTCGGAGGACAATGTAGTTGCAGCTGATTACTTTGAGAAGGGTGGAACATACGGAACATTGCCAGTGACGCCGTTGCGGCCATACTACAATTTCACAGGATGGTTTACGGATGCGGACGGTGGAAATGTCGTCACAGAGACGTCAAAAGTTCCAGATTCGCCAGCTACACTTTATGCCCATTGGGAGATTCGCCCAGCTCAGACGAACTATGTAAGCGGTGCTGTTTCCGCCAGTGCAACATGGCGCACGGGTGACTTGTATGTGGTTCGGGATAACCTTACGATTTCTAATGGCGCGGCGCTTACGATTGAGCCAGGCGTGATCGTGAAGTTTGCCGCTGGAAAATCGCTTACAGTCAACAGCGGTGGCACATTGCAGGCTGTCGGCACGCGTGCGCTGCCCATCGTCTTCACTTCCATTAAGGATGACGCCAACGGCGGCGACACAAACGGAGACGGAATTGCGACGGAGCCGCAGGCTGGCGATTGGCATCAGATTAAAAACAATGGAACTGCAAATATAGAATATGCCAAGGTGTTGTATTGCAGCGCGGTGAACAATCAAGGTGCGTTATATCCATGTGCAGGAACCATGCGGTTTAAGAACTCTACTGTCGCGCATTGCCAGTACGACTGCATGAGAGGCGCGGGCGGTATCTTTATCGCAGAAAATTCTGTATTCACCGATGCCTCCATGGGAGCAGCGCCACAAAGCGGTAAATCGACTTTTGTCAACTGCGTGTTCTGTTCTCTTACTACTGCTGTTCGGTGGGGGAATGGTACATTTGCTAACTGTATCTTCGCTGATGTTGCACAAGATATAATCGACACTAAGTTCTATTCGGCTACGTTGTCCAGTAAGTTCTCCAATTGCTGTTTCTGGAATCCGGAAGGAACAGGTGACCGCGCGGCTGCGAAAGTCGGTAAGGATGGTAATTTCTACGCGAATCCGCTTTTCGTCAATCCTGCTAACGGCGATTTTCGTATTGCCGCCAATTCGCCGTGCGTGGATGCGGGCGATGGAACAGTTGCGCCGGAGAAGGACTACTATGGCTTGGAGCGGCGCGATGTGGGTAAGGTGACGGACAGCGGTGTGCCAAGTGCGAATGGGAATTGTCCAGACATAGGCATACACGAAGTGCTGTGGGATGAGGACGAGTCTCCGTACGACATCGTGCCGACCGCCGTTTCGGTTGACAAGACAAAGGCCAAGGTTGGTGACAAGGTCAAGGTCTCGTGGACTATCCAGAACCTCGGAACGGAAGATGTCGTCGGCGGATGGCATGATGCCGTAAGCCTCATTTCGACGTCAGGGCAGAGCGTCGAGCTGGGCGAGGTTCTCACCACCTACACGCTCAAGCGCAAGATGAGCATGAACGTCAACAGAACGTTTACGATTCCCGCGCTTTCCGAAGGAACGTGGTATGCGCGCGTGAACACGAACAACCGCCGCTCCGACGTGCCGGAGGGGCTGAAC
Organism: uncultured Verrucomicrobiota bacterium; assembly: GCA_946610035.1. Classification (GTDB taxonomy): domain Bacteria; phylum Verrucomicrobiota; class Kiritimatiellia; order RFP12; family UBA1067; genus UBA1067. The sequence goes on along the minus strand of CAMOCC010000007.1, from coordinate 55,781 downwards.
ACGACGAACAATGTCTTGACGTCTGTGCAGGGCGTTGCAATCTCCGTGGCGGCGACGCCGTATGCCGACGGCGCATCGGGTACTCTCTCCGCCGGAAGCAGCACAGTCGTGAAGTTCACGTTCCCCGCAGGAACGACGGGACAGATCGCCCGCGTGAGCGTCCCTGCCGGTTTGTCGGTTTCGTATGGACTTGGCTTCGTGCCGCAGGGTGCTTATGCGTCCGGTACGATGACGGCGACGGAGAAGGGCGAGGCGATTTTCCATGTCCCCGCAGGAACGGCCGAGGTCTATCTCGTGATGGACGCCGCGCAGTCCGACGGGCAGAACTATTCTGTGTCATTCGAGAGCGGCGACCTGGCGATCCTCTCCGTATCGCCGAATGCGATTCCGCCCGATGAAATTGTATCTATAACGCTTGATGGTATAGGTCTCGATAATGTTGCGAATATTGTGATGTCCTTGGATTCTGGCGGGTCTATTCCTACAAGAGTATCCTATACTTCGAAGGAGAGGGTTGTTATTGAAGTTGATGGCGAGGGGCTTGTCGCTGGCTCGGAGATGCAGATTTCCATTGATAGTGTAGTGGTGGGGAAGGTCCTTGTTTCTTCTGGTGGAAGAAAGGAAAACATATGGGCGCGGCTAATTGTACCTGATTCTGTTCGGGAAGGTCGAGTGGTGGCCTGCTATGTGGAATATGGAAACTCAGGGGATAAGAGCGGTACATTGCCGATATTCGAAGTGATTGCTGATGAGCCGTGTAAACTGCGATATACGGGAGACGAGACTTGGCGTGAGGTATTGCGATTCTTCGGCGTCGGTGGTAGTGAAAACGCGGATATGTTGTTGCCTGGCGAGGTGCGGCGCTTTGAGTTCCTTATGAAAGCTGGGGCTACAAACAATGTCCGCCTGCGTATGGGAGATGGGCAGACTTACGGTATTAAAGATTGTGACACAGTTCTGGTGCGCAAGACTGTGAGAAGATTGTCCCGCTTAGGGGTGGATGCCACGGACTATTCTATTGTGGGGAACATAGCACAGTTGGTGTCGCAGAATCCTGATACATTAATTGTCACCGGATTTGCAGTAAACACTTATGGTGAACCATGCGATGGTGTTGGTGTGCATATTGTTGCCAGTGAAAGCGCGGAAGGCATCTTCTCCAGTGCTGTTACGGACAGGAATGGATTCTTTTATATGACTGGCATAACCAATGGTGTTTACAGATTTGAATCAGCTGATTCCGTTATTGTGGACGGTGTAGATGAATTTGTAGTAATGAACAGTGATATTGGCGGCAAAATGATTGTTGTCGAAAATAGTCTGTCTTTCTATGTGGCTATCACAAATCTGAACGAGGGAGAAACCATCAGTGCGACAGCTGTGAAAGAATCGGACGATACTGTGTACGGATCTGTGATGATTACTGATGGCTATGTGCAGTTCCGCGGTCTTCCCGAAGGTATGTATACGCTTGAAGTTCGGTCGTCTCTGGGAAGACTTTGTAGAATGGCCGTATCATTGCCGAAATTGGAAGGTGATGTTATTGATGTGGAACTGCATGACGCTTGTTCTTTCAACGGGTATTTTGTCGATTTTGCGGAGAATGAACGTGGAGGAGTTCTAGTGTTTTGCCCCGATGGTCATGTGTTTTTTGAAGGTCTCGATGTTGAAGGGGGATTCTCGGTATCCGACGTCGTGCCAGGAGACTACACGCTGATTACGGTCATGGGCGACGAAGCGCGCTATTGTGTTACGAATTTGACCTTGGTTCCTGGTTCTTCGCCAAATATGGTGTTCGAGAAGTGCGTCGGCAATAAAAGTATTCTCAATGAGTCTGAAGGGAATGAGAGAAATGGAAGAAGGAAAAGTGCCGTACTGAAGGGTTCGTTTTGGTCAGATTTGATCGATAACATTAATGCGGTAAAGAATGGTAAGACCGCAATCAAAAATCATAGAGAATTGTATAAGAAAAATTTTGAGATGTATGAGGAAAATAGTAAGCTCTTCCTAAGTGCATGTACTGCATGCATTACTAAAGACGACCATGAATTAGTGGAACGTCTGCGATTCAATTTACAACAATATCTTGATGAGATACATTGCCTAGAACGGGCAGTGGCCAAGGCTGATGCTGGAGTTAATTCTGATCTTCTTAGCAATATAATGGGCGCTGGTTCTGACTTTTTCTCGGCAATGGCAAAGATGATGGAATTCAAGAATTTTGGTACGACTCGCGCACAATTCATAAATGGTATTGATTCCATTGTGAGCGATTCAATCTCTTTTCTTGAGAACGTAAGAAACGGGCAGGATGTAGGGACAGCAACGGCCAATGCGATTACGGGTGTCAATGATATGATAAAGGACATAAGTCAATTACGGGAAAGTTTGGATCGTTTTTCAAGCATGGAATTGAATGGTATTGAAGGTGTCAAGGAAGTGCTCAGGATGGTGAGCTCTAGTGTTGATGCATACGATAAGGCCGTGGGCTTGGCAAACAAGGTTGCCATGACGAGCCCCAACACTACATTAGGGGCATTGGCGAAGCGTATTGTGGATGGAGATAAAGCCCTAGGCCCAGCCAGGCCGCTTATTGATTCAATAGGAAAAGCGGCTGCGTTCATTTTGAAGTTAGAAGCCATTGGTACGGATTCTACCCTTGCAGAATGGGGTCGACTTATGGATGCTATACGTTATGAGATAGAGAGTTGTAATGATATGAATGCCTATCTCTTTAGGGAAATTTTCTCATTGGTTTCCGAGAAAATGTGTCGTTGCCCCGCTTCTAGTCAATCTGATCCTGCATTACGAAAGCCAGGTTCTAAATGTAAATGCAACGAAGAAGACAAGAACAAGAAACTAGAAGATCAGAAGAAACCAAAAGTTCCCAAGTCCTGCGATCCCAACGAGATGGTGGGGCCGGAGGGAACTGGCGAGGCGCGGTATGTGCAGCCGGGCGGGTGGGTGACTTACACCATCTACTTCGAGAACAAGACGAATGCGACGGCGGCGGCGCAGGAGGTGTTCGTCACGAACCCGCTTAGCGAGTGGCTTGACTGGTCGACGTTCGAGATGGGCGAGGTGTCGTTCGGCAACCAGATCGACCTTGGCTTGAGCGGATCGAACGGTGGCGCAAGCGAAGTGCAGATGAACGGCACGAACTTCAATGTGAGGACGACGCTTGGCGGTGGAGTTGACGGCGATGGCGCCGTCGCTATGCAGGGTGTTGCGCATTGGTATTTGCGCATCGTCGATAATTCAGATGAGACGACGTGGCCCGCCGATCCGTACGCCGGGTTCCTTCCGCCGAACGATCCCGAGACGCATTGCGGCGAAGGGCACATCAGCTATCGCATCAAGGTGCGGGACGACGCGCCGAAGAATGTCGTGATAACCAATAGTGCGACAATAGTGTTCGACTACAACGCGCCGATTGAAACTGATCCGTTCTGGTGGAATACTGTCGCGCGGTTCCATGATGTTTCACTTGAGATTGACGGCGTGACGACGAATCTCATGCTGATTGCAGGCGAGCCGTTCGGCGAACTGCCGACGCCAACCGAAAAGCGCACGGGCTACACCTTCGATGCATGGTACACGGGCGAGAATGGCACAGGAACAAAAGCCACGCCGATGGCAATCGTGCCGACAGGAGAGTTCTCGCTGTACGCCAATTGGACGGCTAATCCGTACAAGGTACGCTTTAACGCCAACGGCGGCGTGGGCACGATGGCCGACCAGGCGTTCGTGTACGGCACGGCGCAGAAGCTCTCCGCGAATGCGTTCACGCGCAAGATGTACGCCTTTGCTGGATGGTCGTTGACTCCTGATGGTGCTGTTGTATACGCAGACAAGCAGTCTGTGAACAACCTGACGGCGACGGCAGGCGACGTCGTTACGCTCTACGCCGTCTGGGAGAAGACGCAAAACGAGCTGTGGCCTGATGGTGTAGAAGGTGTTGCGCCGACGGCTGCGGCGAGCGAGTACAACGGCTACTTGTACGACGAGAAGAGCGGTGCTGTGAAGGGCACAATACAGGTGAAGATCGGGAAGGCGAACGCGAAGACTGGGCTTGCCGCGGTGAAGGCGACGGTCGTCGGGTTGGATGGCAAGAAGAAGTCCCTCAAGGGTGCCGACAAGGGCAAGGCGGCGATTGCCGTGGACGGCCCGACGACGATTCGGCTTGTCGGCGGTGAACCTTGCGAAGTGACGCTTGGCGCGGAAGGGCTGGAGGGCGCCTACGGCTCGTACTTCATCGACGGCGCGCGGAACTTCTTCACGTCGAAGGACAAGGGCGAGCAGAACGCGGCGAATGCGATTCTTTCGAAGTGGCTCGGCGTCATCAATGTAGCGTGGCGTGAGGATGGTGCGGCGCGCTCGGCGAGCGCACCCTACCAGATGCTGTCTGTGACGATTGGCAAGAAGGGCAAGGCGAAGGTGTACGTTACGCTCGCGAACGGCACGAAGGCCATGGTGAACACCCAGCTGCTCGTCGGCGAGGAATGGCTGTGCGTGCCAGTCGTAGTGACGAAGAAGATGAATCTTGCGTTTACGCTTTGGCTGCCGGTCGGCGGTGGCGCGGCGGTTGTCGAGGGGCTGCCGGGCGACGTGGTCGTCGGCAAGGCTGGCGCACTCAAGGCGGGCGCGAGGTTCCGCATTGACGCCGAGGAGTTTTCGGCGCGCTGGGGACAGCGCGCCCTACCGTATATGCCGGACGGTGTTGCGGTGACGGCAAACGGTACGCGCTGGACGCTGCCGAAAGCCGGGAAGGTGCAGATGGCGAAAGACGGAACTGTCGACGAGGCGAAGCTCGGCGGGAATCCAGCCGCACTGAAGCTGACGTACAAGGCGAAGGACGGTTCGTTCAAAGGCTCGTTCAAGGCGTACTCGCTCGTTAACGGCAAGCCGAAAGCCGTGACGGTCAACGTCGCTGGCGTTGTAGTCGACGGCGTCGGCTATGGCACGGCCACGGTCAAGAAGGTCGGCTCGGTGCCGATTTCGATTGAGTAAGGTCGGAGGAAGTCAAGGTCTGGGTCAGCGACGGGCCTATAGAGGCAGATTAGGGTCGATTAGGGTCGGTTAGGGTCGGAAGAGGATTGGAGTGTAGGGGCGCGGCGACGACGATGTCCGTCGCGGAGCGACGGACCCCCTGTGAGTGGCTGAGACGGTCAATTAGGGTCGGTTAGGGTCGGAAGAGGATTGGAGTGTAGGGGCGCGGCGACGACGATGTCCGTCGCGGAGCGACGGACCCCCTGTGAGTGGCGGAGGCGGGCGAATGTGGTAACGTTTCTACACGTTCTACACGGCTAAAGCAAAAATATGGTATAATATATTCCATGACTCGGATATCACTGTTGATCGCTTGCGTCTTGACGGCCTTGATCTCCTTCGCCCAGGCGGTGAAGCGGGATGCGGCGGTCGTACGCAACTACATTCGGTCGTGCGTTGGCGAGGCTGCGATAAAGGCGATTCAGGGACGCGAAGGGGGCGGGGCGTTTCTCAAGCGGTTCTTTGCGGACCAGAGGTGGATGGAGCAGTTCGCCGGGTCCGGTCCGTGGAGCATCGATCCCTACAAGGGGCTCAAGGAGAACAACGAGCTCGCGGCGAAGGCGCTTGAAGCGCTGGACCTTCTGGTCTGGAACGACGAGGGCGACTTCATATCCACGACGATCGGGCGCAACATCGCGACGGCGCTTGCGCTGAGCCACGGACACGACTGGGACGGAGAGAAGCTCGTGCGCGTCATGGAACTCTACCGCGAATGGGCCGGGGACGGGACGCTGCACGTCGACTCGAAGAAGTACGACGTCCGCCAGTGGCGCGAGGTGCTGGGCTTCGGGCAGAACGCCAATCTTCCCGTCGAATGCCTGGAGTGGATACACGACTTCGCCAACGTCCCGTCCGAGCGCTATCCGGGGCTTTGCTGGCAGTGCCACTATCGAACCTTCAACTGCTTCGGCGCGAGCGTGCATGGTCCGCAATACTACGCGCCATGGGAGCACCGCTGGAACACGCAGGAGCTCAGGTACAGGATAGGCGGCGTGTGCGGGGCGCTATCCAAGTTCGGCTCCCACGGCGCGGCTTCGCACGGCGTGAGGTCCTTCACGGCGGGCCAGCCCGGGCACTGCGCGTACCTCGTATGGAACCGCGACGACGATCGCTGGGGGACGGCGTACTCGGTGACGGGCCACACCGCGCCGCACAACACGCTGGGCGGACACGACTTCGCGGCGCTGGAGGAGCAGGACCGCTACTACAGGAGTCCGAAGAGGATGGACGCGGAGTATCTGCGCTGGAAGGGCGAGTGGGAGAAGTCGATGAGGCTTTGTCCCGGCAACTGGTCCGCCGCCGTCGCATGGTACTGCGACCTCGAGAGGCGATCCGCCTCCGCAGCGGAATGGGACGCCTGGGCGGCCGCCGTGCGCGACACGTTTGCGGAGGCTCCGTCCCAGGGCTGGCAGCTCTATCTCCCCTACCTCGGGCGCATCAAGGGACGCGATGCGCGCCTTTCGGCGGCGAAGCTCGCTCTTGCCGCGATGAAGGAGAACAAGGCGCCGACTGTTGAAGCGCCCTACTGGGCGGACATGGCGCTCAAGCCGCTCGACAAGCTCTTTCCGAAAGACGACAAGGCCATGTGGGAGGTCTTCCAGTCCGCCCTCGACGGACAGGCCGGAACGACGACGTTCTACAGGCAGACGATCACGTGGGGCGCCGAGAGGCTGATGGCGGACGCGGCGGCGTCCAAGACGTTCCTCGCAGTCGTCGGGAAGAGCGCCGAGAAGACCGGGGAGAAGCTCGACTACAAGGGGATGGTGCTGAAGGCGTCCCAGAGCGGCGACATAACGATGTTCCGCCAGGTCTACTCGCTAATGTCCAAGCTCTCGCCAGGCGAGGAGCCGAAGGCGAAGGGGAAGCCCTGGCCGACGGAGGCGTACGGAGGGACGCTTCTTTCGCCGGACGGGCTCCTCCAGACGTCCGGTACGAGCAGCTGGGAGAATCCGGTCACCTACCGCTCGGGGCTGACGGCGGCGGACTTCGACTCCGGAAACGCCTTCCACACGGCGAAGGAGAAGGCGCCCTGGGGCATGGTCGTCCTTCCGGGCTCCAGCGACATAACGGGTGTGACGATAGTGAACGTCCCGGGGCAGAACTCGTCGCGGCAGGTCCCGATCAGGGTGTGGACCAGCGACGACGGAGGGGAGTTCACGGAGGTCTTCGCATCGGAGTCGAACGAACTCGAATGGAAGTGTCAGTTCAAGAAGCCCGTCAAGGCGAAGTACATAAAGGTCGGTCGCGCGCCAGACGCGAAGGAAGAATTCTTTCATCTACGCAAGATACTTGTATATGGCAAGAAACTCTATTGATTTCAAGGCGGTGATACTCGCCGGGGGATGCGGCGAACGCTTCTGGCCGCTCTCGACACCGGAGCGTCCGAAGCAGTTCCTGCGCGTCTTCGGAGGCGAGAGCCTCATACGCCAGAGCGTGATGCGCCTTCTCGGGCTCGTCCGGTTCGAGGACGTGTACGTCGTAACATCGAAGGAACTTGTCGCGGCGACGCGTCGCGAACTCCCGGAGCTTCCGTCCGACAACGTCATCGGCGAACCCATGCGCCGCGACACCGGAGCGGCTGTCGCGCTCGGAGTAGGCGAGGCGGGGAGCGACGACCGGACGGTGGTCGGCTTCTTCCCGAGCGACCAGATGGTCGCGGACCCCAGGCGCTTCCGCGCGTCGGTGAAGAAGGCGGTCTCCATCGCCTCCAGGGGCCGGCGCATCGTGACGCTCGGAATCAAGCCCACTTTCCCGGCGACGGGCTTCGGCTACGTCGATCCGAAGACGGGGTCGTTCGTCGAGAAGCCGGACGCGAAGAAGGCGAAGGCGTACCTGAAGAAGGGCTATCTCTGGAACGCCGGAATGTTCATCGCCAAGGCGGGGACGTTCCGGTCCGCACTTGCAGCGCACGCGCCGGACCTCGTGCCGCTCGCCTCAGGCAGGTTCTCCGCAGAACTCCGCGACGTCTACGAGGCGCTGCCGAAGATTTCCTTCGACTTCGCCGTGATGGAGAAGTGCGGCGGGGTGGATGTCGTTCCGGGCGACTTCGGATGGGACGACGTCGGCAGCTTCGCCGCGTTCGACACGTACTTCCCCCACGATTCGCGCGGAAACGTCCGGGAGGGTCCGTGCACCGTCGTGGAGTCCGACTCCAACATCTGCGTCGCGCGCTCGGCGCGCATATCGCTCCTCGGGGTGAAGAACCTCGTCGTCGTCACGACGCCGGACTCGGTGCTTGTCGCGGACAAGTCGCGCATCTCCGAGATGAAGAAGCTTTTCAAGAGGAATTGAGCGTCAGTTGAAACGTAAATACAAAGTCGTCATCGCCTACGACGGTACGGCGTACTCGGGCTGGCAGTACCAGGAGAACGCCGTCGGCATACAGCAGGTCGTCGAGGAGGCGCTCGCATACCTTGAGGGCGGACACGTCCGCGTCTACGGCTCGTCGCGCACGGACGCGGGCGTACACGCGAACGGCTTCGTCGCGCACTTCCATCTCACGAAGCCCATACCGCCGAAGAACCTCGTCCGCGCGATGAACTCGCGCCTCCCAGAGGCGATACGCATCCTCAGGGCCGCGTATGCGAAGGAGGACTTCGACGCCAGGCTCTCGGCGAAGGGCAAGGAGTACCGCTACCAGCTCTACCAGGCGGACATCGAGCCGCCCACCATGGTCCCGTACTGGACGTTCTGCCACCGTCCGCTGAACCTCGACGCAATGCGCGACGGCGCCGCGCGCTTCGTCGGCAGGCACGACTTCGTCTCCTTCGCGGCGAATCCGAACCGCGAACTGGAGACGACCGTCAGGAACATCTTCAGCTTCGAGGTGAAGAAGGCGGGTCCGAGGTACACGTTCATCGTGAGGGGCGACGGATTCCTGTACAAGCAGGTCCGCTCCATGGTCGGCTTCCTCATCTCCATCGGCAAGGGCAACGAGAAGCCCGAGGCGGTGACGGAGCTCCTGGAGGCGGCGACCCCGCGCACGGCCAGGGTCGAGACCGCCCCCGCGCGCGGACTCTTCCTCTGGAAAGTGTATTATCGAATGTAAAATGTAAAATGTAAAATGAAGGATGATAGTTTTCTTAACTCTTAACTCCCAACTATTAACTCTCAACTCCTAACTCTTAAATGCTATACTACATCGCACCATATCTGACGCAATACTGGGGGCCGTTCCGCCTCCTCGGGTCGAACCTTCTGCTGCTTGCGGGCGGCACGTTCCTCGCGGCGCTGCTGACGCTCGTCCTCCTGCCGAAGCTGTGGAACAGGCTGCCGCACGACCACGGCAAGGCCATACTCGGCAAGGACGGCATGAAGTCCGCCGGCAAGCCCACCGGCGCCGGGTTCATCGTGACTCTTGTCGCGTTTCCCGTGATAATGCTCTTCGCACCGCTTGCGATATGGGATGCGGCGGCGTTGCTGGGAATCTACTTCGCAATGGTCTTCGGCTACCTCGACGACCGCTCGGCGGTGCCGTGGGGCGAGCTGAAGAAGGGGCTCCTCGACGCGGTTGTGGCGTTCTTCATCGCCGGGGCGCTGTTCCTCGGACATGCGGACGAGGGGAGCATGCTCGTGTGGGTTCCGTTCACCACCTCGCTCTGGCACGTCAACGCCTGGGTGTACATCCCGTGCGCGGCGTTCGTCCTTTGGTTCACGATGAACGCCACGAACTGCTCGGACGGCGTGGACGGGCTTGCTGGATCGCTAACGCTCGTGACGCTCGTGATGCTCGCGGTGATGCTGTACGTTGTCGTAGGCTACCGCCCGGTGGCGCACTACTTCCTCATTCCCTGCTACTCCGAGGCGGCGCGTTGGGCGATAGTGGTCATGATCGTCGCCGGCGCATTCGGCGGATACCTCTGGTTCAATGCGGAACCGTCCAGGATACTGATGGGCGATGCGGGGTCGCGCTTCCTCGGCGTCCTCGTGGCGACGGCGGCGCTCATGACGGGCAATCCTTTCGTCATACTCGCGCTCTCGCCCGTAGTCCTCGTGAACGGCGGGGGCGGACTCGGCAAGCTCGTCCTCCTTCGCGTCGCGAAGAAGGTGGGGATGGAGATAGGCGAGGACAACGTCATACGCCGCATCCGCTTCCCGCTGCACGACCACTGCAAGAAGAAGCTCGGCTGGTCCAATGCCCAGGTGCTGATGCGCTTCATCCTCCTCCAGCTCGTGGTGATGCCGATTCTCCTCATCATCATCATAAAGGTGCGCTGAGATGACGATACTCGCCGCAGTCCTCGCCGCGACGCTGACGCGCGCGGAGATAATCGACCGGTTCAGGGCCGTGCCGCTCACGAAGGTGAAGGGCCTCGTGCAGGTCATTGCGGACTGTCCCTCGGACATGCGCAGCGAGTACCAGTCGCCCGTCGCCAACTTCGTCGCGGACGTCTGCAACAGGCTGTATGCGGCGGAGCGCAGGCAGCCGGACGTGTTCAAGGAGCCGGGGATAATCGTGTACCTCGGGGACGTGAGGACGAACGATGCGAGCGTGGTGGTGCGTCCGGCGACGCGCGGGAAGGGCGAAGGCTCGCCTCTCATCACGCGGCTGTTCCTCCCCGCGCCGGGCTATACGGACGTCGCAAGGCTGCGCGTCGAGACGGTCCGCGCCTTCTTCCGCGCCGTGAAGGGCGAGGACATCGACGACGCCCGGGCGCTGGAGGCGATACGCGCGGCGGATCCCGAGCTGAAGGCGGACTACGAATACGACATGATAGACCGCTGGCTGAACGGCGAGAGCGTGGACAGGGACGACGAGGAGATGCTGAAGCTGTGCAGGTCTGTGCTTGTGCCGGGAGTCGCGAGGGAGTCGGACGTCCTCAGGTTCGGAAGCCGCCTCAGGCTGTATCCGGAGACCTACGACCGTCCGTTCTGCGGGAAGTACCACAGCTGCTCGTTCAAGGAGGCGATCGCGCTTCGCGAGGTGGATCCGCGCATCCGCCTTGTCGCGTATCTGAAGGCCCCGCAGGTGGTGCTCTACGGCGGCGGACGCGGAGAGTCGCTCAATGCGGCGGCCGAGGCGTACTCGAAGTTCCTCCTGGAGCTCGCAAGCAACAGGATTTCGGAGGAGGAGCTGAAGAACCTCCTCGAGGACGCCGACATAAAGTTCAACATCGCGCTTGAAGAGTGCAGGGTGAAGCGCGCAGAGTGAAGATCTACAAGAACGAAGGGAATACGACATGAAGACGAAGAAGACGATAACGGACAACACGGTAGACCCCGACATCCTCGCCTACACGGTGGGTGACGACCCGGTGCTCGACCTCGCGCTCGCGCGGTGGGATGCGATGGGCACCGCCGCCCACGTTACGATGCTGTCCGAGATGAAGCTGAAGAAGCCCGTCGTCACCAAGGCGGAGGCGAAGAAGGTCCGCCAGGCCCTTGGCGCAATCGTGAAGCTAGCAGAGGAGGGGAAGTTCGAGATTCGCGTGGACGACCAGGACGTCCACATGGCCGTCGAGCGCATGCTCACGGAGGAGCTTGGGGACCTCGGCAAGAAGATACACACAGGACGCTCCAGGAACGACCAGGTCGCAGTTGACGTGCGCCTTCACATGAAGGACGAGATCCTCCGAGCGGAATCCGAGACGCTCGCGCTCGCCGGAACGCTCTTCAAGCTCGGAAAGGACTCCGGGGCGATTCCGCTCGTCGGGCGCACCCATCTCCAGCCCGCCATGCCGTCCACCGTCGAGATGTGGGCGACTGGTCACGGGGAGATGATCCTCGACCAGATCGAGAACCTGGAGGCGGCGTACCGCCTTGCGGACGCCAATCCGCTCGGGAGCGCCGCCGGATACGGCGTCCCGCTGCCCCTCGACCGCGCCCGCACGACGGAGCTTCTCGGATTCTCCCGGACGATCCACAACTGCTTCGGCGCATCGATGGCCCGCGGCGAATGCGAGGCGGCGCTTCTATCCGCGCTCGCGCAGCTGATGGCCGTCCTCTCCAGGCTCGCGGAGGACATGATCCTCTTCTCGATGCCCGAGTTCGCCTACTTCAAGCTTCCGCGCGAGTATTGCACGGGGTCCTCCATCATGCCGCAGAAGTTCAATCCCGACGTCCTGGAACTCGTCCGCTCCAAGGCGGCGCAGGTCCTCGGGCTCCAGACTGCGTCACTCTCGCTTCTCCATGCGATGCCCGGCGGGTACAACCGCGACCTTCAGGACTGCAAGTGGCTCTACATGAAGGGCCTCGACATAACGCGGACGACGCTCCGCATCCTCGCGAAGGTTGCGGCGGGACTCAAGGTCGATGCAGAGAAGTGCCGCGCGGCGTTCACGCCCGGGGTCTTCGCGACGGATGTAGCGCTGCGCAAGGTCGCCGCCGGCACGCCCTGGCGCGACGCATACCACGATGTCCGCGACAACCTCGGCCAGCTCGAGAACGAGGATCCCGACGCGGCGGTCGCCCTCAAGCGCCACGAAGGCACCTGCCTCGGGATCGACCACATGGTGTACGCGCGCCGTTGCAAGCAGCTGCTCAAGTCCGTCAACGATCGCCATGCGGTCCTCCTGCGCAAGTGCGGCAGCTTGATGAAATAGCCGGCATCCGTCCGCATGACGGCCAAAAGCATGGTGGAGCAAACAGCATGGCATCTCTTGCAGTCGTAGTAGGCACGGACGGGAAACTTGCAAGAGTAGCGCTACGCGGTTGACTCCAGAGAGAAAACTGTGCTATAATATGTGCCGTCAAATCAAAGGCAGAAAGTTGAAATGCACAACCTTCTGCACATAGTTTGACAAAGCCCAATGGATACGTGGGATCGTAGCTCAACTGGACAGAGCGACGGTTTCCTAAACCGTAGGTTCCGGGTTCGATTCCCGGCGGTCCCACCAGTTGACGACGCGCGAGTTCAAGGCGCGTCGTTTTGCTTTTCAAAGAAGCGCCTTACCGTGCCGCGGTGTCGGGGCGATACGCGACGCGTGACGCCAATGCCGGACTGCGCACCACCGACGGCGGTCGAGAGGCCAGCCGCGGCGGTTGCCTCGTCCGGACCTTTCCCGGTCTTGGATTCGCCAACCTTGAGTTCCTTTTCAGTGCGGTTCGCATCGCCTGACGCCTTGTCCTTGAACTCGGCGTCGCCCATTGTCGACTGCTCCTTCCACGTCATCTCTGCGTCTCCGGGTCCGCGCTCAGGCGCACCGCTTCCGACCGATTTCCCTTCGCCTTCGCCATCTCCCTCTCCGTCGCCTTCGCCGTCCCCTGGCGACTCCTCCCCGTTCGTCCCGCCGGCACCGCTCTGCTGGAGCATGTCCCTGAGCTGTTGCGCGGTATCGGACGGGATGGACGCCACACATGCGGATGGAGCGCCGCCTTCGACAAGCTTCATGAGATTCGCTTCGTCGAGCTTCAGAAGCTGCTCCATGTGTCCGCGCACCAGGTCCACGGCGTCCAGAGTCTCACCCGGCGAGGACGGATCGGCGTTCTCCTCGATTCTGGCAATCTCCTCCTCCAGCGCGGCGATTTCCTCTGGCGCGAGCTTCTCCTCGTTGCGAAGCTGGTCCAGTTCGTCGCGCAGTTCCGCCGTGACGTCGGGGAAGGGGAGTCGGCGCGGAAGAGCGGAGGAGGCGAACCATCCCTTCGGGACTGCAGCCGCGATGGCGAGTGCGGCCAGGGACAGGAGCGCGCGCTTCACGTAGGGGGCAGCGGCGTAGGGGACGTGCGGCGCGACCGCGCGCGGCTTCGCCCAGGCGTCGGCGCCCTCCATGTTCGAGACGAGGAAGAGTCCGCCTGCGCGCGAGGAGTCGTCCGCCTGCGCGAGCGCGGCGCTTCGCGAGGGGAGTCCGCGAAGGGCGAGAAGCGCTCCGGCGGCGGTGGAGAGGAGGAGCATGGCGGACGGTGCGGCGGTGCGCAGGAGGTCCGGCCAGACGAATGCCCGGGCGAGGAGGACAAGCGCGGCGGCGGCGAGCGCCCCGGCAGTGAACCCGGCGAGGGCGCCGCGCACGAGAAGGGGCTTTAGGTACGCCAGTCTTACGGTTTCTACTATTCCCTTTGTCATTTCCAATATTATACCATATCCCGCTCCGCGTGGATTTGGTATAATACTGGCCAAATGAAAATAGTTGTTGGATTGAGCGGTGGGGTGGATTCCAGCGTCGCGGCGCTGCTCCTCAAGGAGCAGGGACACGACGTCGTCGGCGTCACCATGAAACTTTGGCGCGGACAGTACAAGGGAGGTCCGCGCGACGCCTGCTTCGGCGCCGGCGAGGCGGAGGACATCGAGACGGCGACGGCCTTCGCCCGCCAGATCGGCATCCCGTACCACGTCTTCGACGTTTCGGACCAGTACGACAGGACCATCGTCCGGTACTTCCGCGAAACATACCTTTCCGGGCGGACGCCCAATCCGTGCGTCTTCTGCAATGCGACGATGAAGTTCGGCCTCCTCCCGCGCCTCGCGGCGGAGTCGGGACTCGCCTTCGACGCGTTTGCGACGGGGCACTACGCGCGCGTCGAGGAGCGCGGCGGAAGGTTTGCGATACTTCGCGCCAAGGACCTTGCAAAGGACCAGAGCTACTTCCTCTACCGCCTGACGCAGGATCAGCTTGCGCGGCAGATATTCCCGCTGGGCGGGATGGAGAAGACGGAGGTCCGCGCCGTGGCGCACGCCCACGGACTCTCCGCGGCCGAGAAGCCCGACTCGCAGGACTTCTATTCGGGCGATGCGAACGAGCTCATAGGCGAACCGGACCGTCCCGGCGACGTCGTCGACTCGTCCGGCAAGGTCATCGGCCGCCACACGGGCTTCTGGCACTACACGATCGGACAGCGCAAGGGGCTAGGCATCGGCGGCGGAACGGGCGAGCCGTACTACGTCATAGACTTGAACGCATGCAGAAACCAGGTGGTCGTCGGAAGGGCGGATGAAGCGGTCCGCACCTCTCTTGATGTCGAGAACGTCAACTGGGTCTCCATCGCGCCAACAGACGAGCCTATCCAATGCCGCGTGAAGGTTCGGAGCGCCGGGAAGCTCGTCCCTGCGACGCTGACCGCCGGCCGGGCCGAGTTCCCGTCCGGCATCGCCGGTGTCGCGCCCGGACAGAGCGCAGTATTCTACGATGCGCAGTCCCAAGCGCTCCTCTGCGGCGGGATCATCCGCTGACCACGCCGGTGTGGACGGTGAGTCGGCGACGGTCTCTGTCGTAGACGTCGCAGGGGCGAAGGGATGGCCGCCAGTTGAAAATTTTCCGGAATTAGTGTAACGTATTCGCGGCCAGTGCGTATACAGGATGCAAAAACAGGAGTGGAGAAGCCATGAGCGTGTCAATCGAAAACACACAGTTCCAGCAGTTCGTGAATTTCGCCCTCGGCGCAAAGTCCAAGTCCGACTTCGCGGAGGTGAGCGACAAGATGACGCCGCTTGGCAAATACACTATTACTGCCAAGAAGAAGTTCGACTATTTGTTTTTGTGCGAGTGTTGTTAATGGTCCGTCGCTCCGCGACGGACCCCTTGATGCCTCATCACCAGGAGGTTGCGTCGCTCCGCGACGCAACAAGGAAAGGCATGGAGCAGGATTGGCAAGGCGATGTGGCAAGGGCGCCCTTGCCCTTGCAAGGTGGTGCAGAGCATGGCCGAGGCGACCTTGTCACACACTTTGAAGGCGCGGCTCGGACCTGACGGTCCGAGCACAGGACATGGTCGCGGACCAGGTGCTATAGAACGAAAGGGGTTGGAGAGCGGCCCAGCCGCTTTCCAACCGAAACTTAGTGGACTTCCTGCACTTAGTGCGAGATATTTGCGGCGAAGGGGTTTGGGCGGGGGAGGGCCATAGGCGCTGGCACGCCCCAATTCTTTTAGCTTCGCCTCGGCAGCTTGCCGCTCGGGCGCTCTTTCGTCTTCGCTTCGTCCTTCGGACTTCGCTTCGACTTCGAGCGCCCCAGTTATCTTCGAGTGCCAACTTTTCTTCGCTTCGACTTCGAGCGCCCCAGTTATCTTCGAGTACCCAACTTTTCTTCGCTTCGGGCGCTATTGCCATATCTAAAGGGGCTTCACTAACGTTGCGCCCCCAGATACAGAAAATCCAGTCACAGGCAATAAACGTGGTTGTGCGACGCGAAGCTGATGCGAAGTGGTAACGGAGCAATTTTCACAACTCTCGGAGTTTCCTAAGAGTTCTACACGTTTCTACACGTTCTACACGGTTAAAACAAAAATCATGAAACATGACTTTCATATTGTTGACGGCTTTGGTATTTGCGACTTGCACTGCTTGGGCCCCACCTCGTCTCATCGTTCCGCCGGAAGTGGTGGCGTTCGGCGAGATAGCCGCTGTGATTGCGGCGACGAACACGGAGCCGCAGATTCTGCACCACACAAGTCTTCCCCGGAAGCTACAGCTACAGCGGCAAAGAAATATATTAAATTTTCTTCTGCGCTATATTGTGAAATATGATATAATAATAGATAATTCATCAAAAATAAGGAGTGCTACAATGTCACAGACGACAAGCAGAAGGGAGTTTTTCAAGGCCGCCGCTGCGCTTGCGGCGGTAGGGGCGCTGTCCGGGCGCGATGCTCTGGGCGGAACGCAGGGTGCGAATCGCAACAATCCGATATGGCTGATGACGAGCGCCTTTCCGGGCGAGACGTTCGAGCAGGTTCTCGCGCGCGCCAAGTCCGTCGGCGCCCAGGGCCTTGAGCTGTGCGTGTTCCGCCGCGATTCGGACCGCAAGGACCACACCGCCACCCACCTCGACTACGAGAACTTCACCCTCGACGACGCGAAGAAGGTGATTGCGCGTTGCAACGAGGAGGGGCTTCGCGTGTCCGTCGGCGCGTACGACAACCTGATCGGCGGCGACCCCGCGCAGCAGATCAACAACCAGAACCACATCCTGAAGCTCATCCGCATCGCGGCGCTTCTCGGCGGCGACCGCAATGACGTCGTGTGCGGCACGTTCGTCGGCTACGATCATGTGCTCGGCAGGACCGACCGCGGCTTCGAGAAGAACCTCGAGAAGTATCGCAAGGTCTTCACCCCGATCGTGAAATACGCCGAGTCGCTCGGTGTCACGCTCTGCTACGAGAACTGTCCGATGGAGGGCTGGCAGCCCGCGACTGCGCCCGACTGCTACAACAACCTCCCCGGCTGCCTCGCGGCGAGGAAGCTCATGTACGCGCTCATCCCGTCCAGGGCCCACGCCGAGACATACGACCCCTCGCACGACATCTGGCAGCACATCGACCCGTCGGACGTCATCGAGGCCATGGACTTCGACCGTCTCCGCCGCGTCCACATCAAGGGAACGCGCAACTTCCCGAAGAGCGCGGACGCCGTGCACTGGGGCCGCTTGTTCCCCGAGCAGGTCGTCGATGCGGAACTCGCAAAGCGCGCGGGCGTGCCTATCGCGGCGAATGAATGGGCCCGTTGCAACTACGAGCCGCGGCTCCCCGGTTTCGGCGGCAGCGATTCGTGCGACTGGTCCAGGTTCTTCGAGACGCTGATGAAGAAGGGCTACAAGTATCCGTTTGTCATCGAGAACGAGGCCGTGAACTCCTCCCACACCGGCAACATGGGCGCGACGATACAGGGATTCCGCGCGACGGTGCTCAACACCGCCCCGCAGGTCTGGCCCCTCGGCGAGAACGGCTATGCGTTCGACTCGACGCAGATGAAGGCTGATCCTATGGTCGTCACACAGGCCAAGGACATCCCGGTCGTCACCATGAAGGACATTTCCTGAACTCCACCATAATGAAAGGAATGCAATGAACACATCAAGAAGAAACTTCATCGGCGGACTGGCCGCCACCGGTGCAATAGCCGCTGTTTCCGGATGCTGCTGCATCAAGCCGCTCTTCTGCAGGCGCTCTCGCGTCGCCCTGCAGTTGTATTCTATTCGCGACTACATCAAGAAGAACGGACTAGCCAAGTCGCTCGCCGAAGTGGCTAAGGCCGGATACGAGGGTGTCGAGTTCGCGGGATATTGGGACTTCAAGCCCGCCGAACTCAAGAAGATGCTTGACGACAACGGACTCGTCGCGTGCGGTACGCACGTCGGCAGGGACAGCTTCAGCCCGGAGAAGTTCGCGGCAACTTGCGAGTTCGAGCTCGGCTACGGCAACAACACGATAATCTGCCCCGGTAACGGCAACATGCCTCCGGGCGCCAGCTGGGACGATCCAAAGCAGAAGTCCTCCCAGGAGATCGACGACTTCATCAAGAAGCTGTGCGACTACTACAACGAGGCGGCCGGTAACTGCGCGAAGTACGGATGCTCCGTAGGACTCCACAACCACCAGTGGGAGTTCTTCGTGAAGATGCAGGACGGCACCTCGTACTGGGACTATTTCTTCTCGCACACGGACAAGTCCGTCCTCATGGAGCAGGACGTCGGCTGGACGACCTGCGCCGGGTTCGATCCCTGCGAGCAGTACCTCAAGTATCCGCATCGCTCCCGTACACTCCACGCCAAGGAGAACGGCATGGGTCCGAATGTCAAGGAGTTCGACGCCATCCTCGGCAAGCCAGGAGTGCCCGGTGCTGTCGGCGTCGACTGGGATCGTCTCTTCCCGATTACGGACGCCGACGGCGTCGACTGGTACGTGGTCGAGTGCGAGCGTCATTGCGACAGCTTTGATGCGGTGATTCCGTCTATCGAATTCCTCCGCTCCAAGGGCCGGGCGTAATCTCAGCTTCACTTCGCCAACAACCACACTACCGCGTCGTCGCCTTCACCCAGAGGGCGGCGAGGCGGTTTGGACTTGCCGGGACGCGCGTGCCCAGTTCCTGCGCAAAGAGGGATATGCGGTATTCCTCCAGCAACCAGCGGTATTCGCTGAGCGCCGCGCGGTCCGCTATTATGGCCTTCGGATTCGACACCAGTTCCGTATACTGCTCCCACCATGGCTCGAAACGCGCGTCCTTCGAGCGGTCTCCCGTCGGGTTCGTCTTGGCACGCTCGATACGCTTGCGGATCGCCCTCAGGAAGCGCGGATATTCCGCCAGCCGCTCGGGAGCAAGAAGCCTCTCCCATCCCGGAAAGGTAAGCCAGGCGACCTGCGTCTCGATTGAGTCGTATATGTCGTCCGGAAGCGCCTTTGCCATAAGGAGAATCTCCCTTATCTGACGCTCAAGTTCCTTCTGCTCGCGCGTTGGCTTGGGAGGCGGCAGCTTCTCTATGATCTCTTCCGCCTTTGTCTTGACCTCGACGCCCGCCTTCTCAAGCGCCTCGTCCAGGTCGCGCGATTCGGCGAGTATCTTGCCGTCCTCGTCCTTGATCCTGAACCGGACCTTCAAGTGCGGCGGCAGGACTATCTTGTCGAACGCCTCGGCGGGGATGCGGATTCCGTTGTGCATGAGAAGCACCTTGCGTATCGCGTCCACAAGCGGAAGCGAACGGAACGAGTCGAGAAGTGGTAGGATTACGGCCGTTGTGTCCGCAATCGGCGCGAGGACGCGCCTGTATGCGGACGGCAGCGAGTCGAGGATGAAGTTCACCTTGAGCCCCAGCACGCCCGGTACGAGCCAGTCCGAACGCCAATGTCGCAGGACGGACGCATCAGGCTTGCGGAGTGTCGCCGTTATTCCGTCCGTCTCCGGCTCGTCCGGCGTGTGCCGGTAGGAAAGCGCGATCTTCGCGTTCTCGACTCTAATCGACTCGGGGAACGCCGAGGAGGACCTCGCGGCGGAGGGAAGCCACTCGCTGCTCTTGAGCCTGAAGCGTGCGCGCTCCTCCTGCGAGGCGGATGCGAGCCACTTCCTCAGCTCGCCTGCCGAGACGATTTCTGGGGGGACGACCTCGTTGAAGAAGGCTGCGAGACGATCCATGTCGAAGAGGTCGTGCTGGCGGAGCTGTTCGGACCTCTTGCGTATCTCGGCGATGAGAGCGGCGTTCTCCTTTACTGGAGCGGGCGCATGGGGGAACTCGCCGAGGACGAGCCCGTGGACGATGAAAAGCTCCCTTGCCTTCGCGGGGTCGATCCTGCTGTAGTCGCGACGGCGCGAGGGGACGATAACGAGACCGTACAGCGTCACCTGCTCCGTCGCGCGGACGAAGCCGTGCTCGGCGTCCCAGAATGGGTCGCGGTAGGAGTGCTTGCAGACGGGGCCGGCTACGGACTCGATCCAGCGCGGGTCGATCACCGCGGCGTTTCGTGCGAAGAGGCGCGAGGTGTCCACCAGTTCGCCCGCCATGATCCAGTCAGTTGGTTGGTGGCTGGTGGTTGGTGAGTGGTGGTTGGCGGTTGGTGGCTGGTGGTTGGCGCGGCGTTTCAAGTCCTTGGCAAGGACCGATGACGGGTGGATCGCGAAGTGGAGGCCGTGTGCGCCGCGATACTCCGATTCCTCCGGGAAGAAGTGTCCGAGACGGGAGAGAAGCCCGCTCATCAGCGACATGTGCAGCGCGTCCGTTCCGCCGTTGTCGCTTTCGACGTCGAGCTTCAGGCGGCGCGAGAGGTCGGTAAGCTGGCGGACGATGTCACGCCACTCGCGCATCTTCGGGAAGGAGAGGTATGTCTTGATGGCGAGCTTCCTCAGCCGGGACTGCGAAAGCGTCTTCGACTGCTCCTCCCACCAGCGCCACAGCTTGAGGGTGCCGAGGAAGTCGGACCCCTTGACGCGGAACTGCGCGTGCGCCTGGTCCGCCTTTTCGCGCTCGTCGACTGGACGCCTCTTCGGGTCGTCGCAGCTCATCGCGGCCACGAGCGGGATGACGGACGGGAGCGTCGCCTTCGCGCTGGCGGCGAGGAGCATTCGCGCGAGGCGCGGCTCGACTGGTATGCGCGCAAGCGAGCGCCCGGTCTGCGTGAGCGCGATCCGGCGGTGTTTGCCAGATTCCCGTGCGAACTCCTCGTGGTGGATTGCGCCCAGTTCGACGAGTTCGCGAAGGCCCTCGCGGATCATCGTCGGCGTTGGAGGGTCGATGAATGGGAATTCCGCTATGTCGCCAAGGCGGAGGTCGAGCATGGTGAGGATGACTCCGGCGAGGGACGAGCGGAGTATCTCGGGCGGGGTGTACTCGTCGCGTGAGAGGAAGTCCTCCTCCGAATAGAGGCGGATGCACGTACCAGGGCCTACGCGTCCGCACCTTCCCGTGCGCTGGCGGGCCGAGGCCTGGGAGACGGCCTCGATCTGGAGGCGCTGCACCTGCGTCCTGTGGATGTAGCGGGAGATTCGCGCGAGGCCGGAGTCGACGACGGCGCGGATGCCGGGGATTGTGACGGAGGTTTCGGCGACGTTCGTCGCGAGGATTATGCGGCGTCGCGGGGACGGCCTGAAGGCGCGTTGCTGTTCGCCGGCGGGGAGGGAGGCGAGAAGGGGGATAATGTCGTCGCCGCGCAGGTCGAGGGTGCGTCCGAGGTGGTCCGCCGTCTCGCGTATGTCGCGCTCGCCCGGGAGGAAGACGAGTGTGTCGTAGTCGTGCGGAAGGGTACGCAGCGCGGCGGCTACGTCGTGCGGAAGGTCGACGGCATCGCCGTCCGGCGGGGGAAGGTAGCGGACGTCTATCGGGTAGAGGCGTCCGGGAACGGATATCGCAGGCGCGCCGCCGAAGAACTTCGAGAAGCTTTCGGTGTCCATCGTCGCAGAGGAGACGACGACCTTCAGGTCTGGGCGGCGCGGCAGTATCCGCTTGATGATTCCTAGCAGGAAGTCGACGTTGAGAGTCCGTTCGTGGGCCTCGTCCACGATGATGGTGTCGTAGCGGCGGAGGAGCGGATCGGACCTTGTCTCTGCGAGGAGCACGCCGTCCGTCATGAACTTGACGCGCGTCTCGTCCGAAACCCTCCGCTCGAAGCGGTGCTGGTAGCCTATGAGTGAACCGACGGGAGTCTTCAGCTCCTCCGCGACGCGCGAGGCGACGGTGACGGCGGCGAGTCGGCGGGGTTGTGTGCAGGCGATCAGGCGGCCATCCGCGCCGCGTCCGAGCTCCATCGCCATCTTCGGGAGCTGGGTCGTCTTTCCGGATCCCGTATCGCCGCGCACTATTACGACCTGGTGGCTTCTGAGGAGTGCAAGAATCTCCTCCCGATGTCCGCATATCGGCAGATCGGGCGGATAGTTGAAGTCGATTGGCCTGTTACAATCCATTTTCTTTCGCAAAGCTGATAAAACGGCGAAAATTATATCAAATGTCCGCTTGCAGTGTCAAAACAGGACGAGCCCTTGCACATACCCAACGGGGTATTTGCGATGCCGTGATCGTGTGGTATAATTCGGGACATGAAAAGCATCCTTTTTGCAGTCGGGGCGCTTTGCGCCGTCACATCGTTCGCGGACCTCTACCTCGCGGGCGACTCGACAATGTGCAACTACGCCGACAGGCAGTACCCCCAGCAGGGCTGGGGACAGGCCCTCGCGAAGTACATGAAGAACCCCGACCAGCTCCACAACTGGGCCATCGGCGGCAGGAGCGCGAAGAGCTACAAGGCCGAGGGTCGCTGGCAGTCGATAGTCGACGCGCTCAAGCCCGGCGACTTCGTCATCGTCGCCTTCGGACACAACGACGCCAACAGGGCGAAGGAGGAGCGCTACTCCACGCCCGAGGACTACAAGGCCCTGATGAAGGGCTTCGCCGAGGACGTCCGCGCAAAAAAGGCGACGATAATCTTCGCTACGTCGATCCCCCACTCCGGCGGCGTGTCGGTGGACGACGAGGGGAATACGCACGTGCGCGGCAGCGCGGCGGGGATCGGCCCCTACGTGGACATGACGCGCACGCTCGGAGGCGAGATGAAGATACCAGTCCTCGACCTCAACGCGTACGCCTGCAGCGAGTTCGAGAAGATGGGGGCCGACAAGGCGTTCAGGCTCTACATGCGCATCCAGCCGGGCGAATACGCGAACCACCCGAACGGGAAGGGCGACGGATGCCACACGCGCGACACGGGCGCGGACTTCTTCGCCCGCGCGGCGGTCGACATGTGCTTCGCGCAGAGGCTGCCCGTCGCGAAGCTCTTCAAGAAGACGTCCACGGTCAAGTTCGTGCCCATCGGGTTCAACGGACCCGGCACCAAGACGGTCCTGAAGGACGACTTCACCAAGGATGAGATCGCCTACGCCAACGAGGCCGCCGCGAACCGCGAGGCCGCCCGCGACTGGCGCGCCGAGATCATGGACCTCCGCCGCGAGGCCGAGTCAAAGGGCATGTCCGGCGACGAGGCCAAGCGCTGGGCCGCCGCCGAATTTCGCCGCCGCCATCCCAAGGAATAGCGACTTGGCGGCATCATAGGTGGTATGCCTAGGATGCTGTTTTTAATAGTCGCCGTAGTGGCGGCAGCGGCTTCGGCCTCGGAAGGGGCGGACGGTCTGCGACTGCACGGTTTCGCAGATTCGATATACTACTCGGCGAACGTTTCGCGCGGCAAGGTTCCGTTCGCAAGGCCGATACTCTTCCAGGAGTTCGAGGTGGACGTCGGTTGGCGCGACTGGGGGGACGTACTCTTCTACTATGCGCCCACTCATTCCCTGACCGCCATCCGCGACTCCGTAAGCCGTCGCCTGTTCATGGAGGACGACATCCTCGTCGCCTATGCCTACAACTTCAAGCTGGCGGACGGCTGGGCGCTCAGGACCAGGAACGGCGGACTCTGGATCCTCGCCCGCAACCTGAAGCCCCCGTACAGGGGCGTCGACGACAAGACTGCCTTCGAGTGGTATACGCGCGAAACGCTCGTGACGCCGTGGGTCAACTTCTACGCCGCCGTCCACTACCGGGAGCGTCCGTATCAAGGAGTGTACTTCAAGTCCGGCTTCATCCGCACCTTCGACCTGGGACGGGGGCTGTCCCTCACGGCGGAACTTTGCTCGGAGGGCGGGAACAAGGAATGGAACCAGAATAGGTATGGACATCGGATCACCTGGCGCAAAAGCGACTACCGCGCAGGCCCCGCCGACTTGAGGGCCGATTTGACGCTTTCCTGCGAGATTTTCGAGAATTGCCGTATTTTCGCCGGAATCCACACTTTTGACATGATAATGGACGAAGCAAGGGCCCAAGGCAAGTACCATGCGGCGAAAGGATACCGAAATGACGTTGCATATTACACATTAGGTGTGATATACTCATTTTAAAGCCAAGGATTTTTCTTCTCATGGCATCCAAGGGGTGCAAATGCCAGAGATTTACAAATTGATAGCCGACGACCCGGAAGAGGGCGCGCGAGCACTTCTAGCGGAGTACGGCGAGCGCTTGTATGCGACTGCATACCGCCTCTGCCTCAACGAGGCGGACGCCGAGGACCTCGCCTTCAGGACGATGGCCAGGGCTATCGAGCGCAATTCGTCCTTCAAGGGCGAGTCGCGGTACTTCACATGGCTCTGCGCCATCATGATCAACTTCATGAAGATGGACGCACGCAGGAAGGGCGCCAACTCCCTCGTTTTCTCGGAGGAGCAGACGGAGGGGGAGGACGCGAGGCCTAATCCGGCGGAGAGCGTCGAGATGGCGGACGAGCATGCGCGCATACGCAAGGCCGTCGAGTCGCTTCCGGATTCGCTGCGCATCCCGGTCGTCCTCTTCTACTTCGACAGGATGGGCGTCGGCGAGATCGCCGAGCGCCTCGGGGCGCCGGAGGGGACGGTCTACTACCGCCTCCACGAGGCCCGGAAGGCGATTAAGAATAAATTAGTCCAAGAATATCACACAAGCCAGCATCAAAGGTAATGCAAGAGGGGGAATAGCGTGAACGAGAACAACATCCAGAGCAGCGACGATATGATCGACGAGTTCAGCCTCATGGCCGCGCTCGACGATCCTGCAGGCTGGAAGCGTCCCCCCGCGTCGTTCGCGGATTCCGCCCGCGCCTACCTCGCCGCCCCCGTCGCAAGGGCGAAGGCCCGCAGGAGGCGCGCGGAGCGATTGAGGCGTATCGCAGCAGGATTTTCTGTTATGGTCGGACTTGCCTTGTTCGCGTCTTGGATCGTGTTCGAAGATTCGGATTCTGAGGAAACTCAACCAGTCGACGCCGAGACGGCGGCGATTACCAGAATCGTCAAGGAGGAGGATAATACAATGATTGCAAGAAAGGCGGCCGGCCTGGTGGGCGCGGCCATGCTCAGCGTGTCGGTACCGGCTGCGGAACTGATGAGTGAATCCACATTCGTCTTCCTCAGGCCGGAGACGAGTTCGTTCTGGAACACGGCGACGAACAACGTCATGACTGTGCCGATAGACTTCCCGTCCGGCGCGAAGTCCGCCTCGTTGAAGGTTGTCGGACTCGGCTACTCACGGACCTATGACGGCATAACGGAGGCATCATACACCTTCGAGCTCCCGGAACCTACAAGCCCCGAGGCCGAGAACGTCTACGACCTCACCCTCACATTCGACGACAGCACCGTCAGAAGGGCGAAGCTCGGCCTCATCCAGGGGCTCTCGCCGGACGGCGAGGGCGTCACGCGATGCATCGCCCCGGCGGAGGGGAAGGTCTGGGCGAAGGTGAAGGGCAAGGCCGTCCTGCCGATACCGTACGGAACAACCTCGTTCACAATCAACGGTGCCGAGACTCCAACTGGTCTGAACGGCGCACAGGGATGGTATCCCATCAGGATACCCGGACGCAGCTCTGTGTCGCTCTCGCTCATAGCCAACGAAATCAACTACACGGCGGAACTCGTGGGAGGGGCCGGTGGAACACTGGTCATCCTCCGGTAAAAGTGATTTCAGATACTTTAGAAAGGAAAAATCAAAATGAACAAGTTCAACGTATTCGCGCTTACACTTCTTGCAGTGGCATCGGCCCGCGCCGACGCAACGCTTGAGCAGGTGATCGTCCGCCAGCAGTGGCCGTGGTCGACCGACGTCAAGGTCGAGTACAAGGTGTCCGGCGTCGATCCCCAGCATCCCGTCAACATCGGCGTAACCGCGTACAACGGCGGCGTCCAGCTCGACTCCTCGCGCCTCGCGGAGTCCATTCGCGGCGACCTCTACGGCGTCGCAGCGGACGGTATCGGCGAAATCATAATCGATCCCGTCAAGGCGTTCGGACAGGAACACGTCGCGCTTGCCAACTTCAAGGTGAAGCTGACGGTCACCGAGGCCGATCCTTCAACGTCCGAAGTCCTCTACAAGATCATCGACATGACGGACCCCAGCACTGACGGCCATCCGTTCCCGGTGACGGACGTCACGCGCGCCGACCTCCTGAACGGAAAGTACGGTTCCATCGAGACGGACTTCAACGCTCTCGGGAGCGGCTACACGACTTCGCTCACCGACGTACTCATCTGGACGGGCGTGACGAACTACCCCGGCGCGAAGACGACGAAGCTCGTCCTGCGCAAGATCCCCGCGGCGGGCAAGACGTTCACGATGGGTGCAAACGGCGGAAATCTCGGTGACAACGCAAAGTTCGAACATAGTTGCACGCTGAAGAAGGACTTCTACATCGGCGTCTTCGAGCTCACGCAGGAACAGTACCGCCGCCTCGCGCATTCCAGTTGGGTCCAGCAGGGTACTACCGGAATCGGCGAAACGCTTCCCGTCGGTGCCGCGCAATACTCGGTCTTCCAGCGCGTGATAACCGAAAAAAACTCATTGAACTTCAACGGTGCGTTCTCTCTCAATTATCCTACCGAGGCGCAGTGGGAGTTCGCCTGCCGTGCTGGCACTACGAGCGAACTGTATACCGGACTCGATCTCACTACCGCCAATCTTGACGCTATCGGCTGGGTGACGGGCAACTCTGGAGGCAACACGCACGAAGTTGGCCTCAAGGTTCCCAATGCCTATGGTTTGTACGACATGATCGGCAACGTCTACGAAGCCTGCTGCGACAACTGGTCCGCGAATGCAGGTGTGCCAGGATATTCCGACGGGGCGGCGGTCACCGATCCGACAGGTCCTGCGACGGCGGACGCGGACGGGAAATTGGCGATTCGCGGCGGCTACTATGGAGTCGGCAATTTCTTTACGACCTCGGCCGGACGCAACGGCAGCGCAGGCAACGACAAGTCTTTCGGCTTCCGCCTCGCCTTCACTGCCGATTAAGCAAACAGGACCTCCGTTATGATAGCGAACCTCATGTTCGCCGCGGTTCTCGCCGCGGCACCGGCGGATGCCGTCCCGAAATTCGAGTGCCCCGACACCGACATCAACAGGACATACGAGTACCGCTGGCGGGCGTTTCAGCGGCACATAGTCGACACGCCCGATGGCAAGGTCATAACGGAGTTCCTGCCGCAGGTCGGCTGGGCGGGGAAGTACAACACGATCGTCTGCGCCGCGGGGCACCACCTGCGCGAGGCGAGGTGGATGCACGACAAGTCAGTCGCCATGGACTACGCGCGTTTCTGGTTCGGGACAAACGCGCAGCACCGCGTCAAGTATTCCAGCTGGATCGTCGGCGGATGTTTGGACGCGGCAAGGGTTTCTGGCGACATCGAGCCGGTTTCGTCGCTCCTCGACTCGATGATCGCCTATTTTGACAACTGGGAATCGCATCCCATTCCCTACACCGATTTCGAGGGGAAGGGCGCCTTTCCCATGGGCGGCGACGGGAAGGGGATGTTCACCTCGCTCGCCGACCGCGAGGGCAGCGAACTCTCCCTGAGCGGCGACGGATACCGTCCGCTCTTCAACTCGGCCATGTACGGCGAGGCGAAGGCGATAGCGGAACTTGCGGATTTCATCGGACGCAAGGACGTCGCCGAACGCTTCAGGGCGAAGGCGGACGTCCTCGCAAAGGGCATCGTCGAAAAGTTGTGGGACGGCGAACGCAGGTTCTTCACGACGGTGGCGACAACCGGCGAGCGCAAGGCTGTGCGCGAGCTCCACGGCTATGCGCCGTGGTATTTCGGCGTACCTGTGCCTGGTCCGTTCGGCGTCGCCTGGAATCAGCTGAACGACGAGGCTGGGTTCGCGGCGCCGTACGGACTCACCTTCCCCGAGCGCCGCGCAACTGGTTTCGTCATTTCCTATCAAGGCCATCCGTGCCAGTGGAACGGACCCTCCTGGCCGTTTGCGACGTCCGTCGCGCTCACGGCGCTTGCAAACGCAATTGCGGACGGCAGCTCGGGCGATGTGCAGAAGGACGACTTCGTCCGTATCCTCCACCAGTACGCCGCACAGCAGGTCCGCAGGACTCCCGACGGCCGTGTAATTCCATGGGTGGACGAGAACTTCGATCCCTTCTCCGGCGTGTGGATTTCACGGGAGATGCTCATGATGCGCGGCGCCACGGTCGAACGCGGCGAGGACTACAACCATTCGACTTTTGCGGACATCGTGATATCGGGACTTTGCGGGCTGAGGCCAAGGCTCGACGGAACGCTTGAGCTCAAGCCGCTAATTCCGGACGAATGGGACTATTTCAAGTTGGAGAACGTGCGCTTCAGGGACAAGATGATTTCCTTCTACTGGGATCGCCACGGTTCCCGCTACGGGAAGGGCGCGGGCTTCACGGTCTGGGCGGACGGCGAACGTGTCCACCGCGCCGGAAAGCCGGAATCATGCCTACTCTTCGCGAAGACGCCGCGCACTGCTGCATGGGGTGACGGAACAGAGGCGCGAAACGCGCCGTATTTCCCCATCGCCGGAGTATTGTGGGCCTCGGAGGGATGCTACGATTCGAACTTCAAGGTCCGCCGGACGGGCGGCGCGACCGGGTCCGTCAGGATCAGGGACGGCGTAATCGAGATCGTCAAGACGAACGATCGCGGCGACATCATTGTTGAAGGGCCAGCGTTCAAGACGGCCACGAATCAATGGCTTCGTCTCGCGGCGGACGTTGAGGTGGAGAGTTCCAACGGCGACATCTGCCACGGATTCGTCCGTGCGCACGGCAGGCGCGAATCATACGCACCGGACGAACTGTTCGAGCGCGACTTCGCGGGCGGCGGCATCCCGCAGTCCCACGGACTCCCCGAGTCGCCGAAGGGCCGCACCTACCGCAAGTATTGCGCCTACGCGAACAAGGACGGATACGTCGTCCCGGCAATCGTCGTCGCCGGTGGCGCGAGCGTCAGCATCTGGAGGAGATGGGTCGTGATGGATATGCGCGCCGAGACGGAGGCATGGCGCGAGTCGATCAAGCCTGCGGCCCCGAAGATGCGCGAGAAGGAGCGCATGGACGAGGCGGAATACGATCGCGGCCTCGCCAAGGACATACAGCACACGGCGAAGGTTGTCAGCGAGAACGGCGTAAGCTGTCTTTATGTCGACGGGAAGAAAGTCAACCCCGTCGCCTACAAGGGTCCGCACGCCTCGGGCGAAGAGATTCCGCCGCCGGAGAAGTTCGCTGGCGGAACGCTCCAGGGAAGCGGGATCCCGCTTGTCGTTAAGGACATCCGGCTCGGCAAGGCGCCTGGGACGCGCGGCTACTGGACGAAGGATGGGTTCGACGCAAAGGGGGCGGTCGCGGAAATCAAGAATTCGATGCGGCTGTGCCCGGATACGCCGTTCGTCATCGCCGTCGGCTGCAACGCCTACAGCGACTTCGTCGACGGCGTCCATCCCGCCGAGGCCATGCGCCGGAAGGACGGCTCGGCCGTGAAGGGGACGGCTGGGACGTGCCTTGCGACCTACTGCATGAGCGAGGCGGACAAGGCGAAGCTTTGGACTTGGCCCTCGTACTCCTCGCGCGTCTGGCGCGACGGCGTGAAGGCGTGCCTGCGCGAGCTCGTGGCGGAACTGAAGGCGCAGGGACTCGACAAGCGCATTGTCGGCATCCACACCTTCGGCTACCACGACGGACAGTTCACTCTGCCTTTCCCGGACTACTCCGAATCCGCCAAGGCGGAGTACAAGGAATTCCTCAAGGAGGCGGGACACGCCTCGACGAACTACGAGTTCTTCGCGATGCAGACGGGACTGCGGGCGCAGGAGGAATTCGTCCGCGAATTCAAGCGACTCATGGGCAAGGACGTCATCGGCATCATGTGGTGCGAGTCGCCGCATTGCGGACGTCGCGCGACATCGTGGAACGTCGGAGCCTTCCTTCGCTCCGACGCGATGGACATCCTCGTCGCGCAGCCGAGCTACGTCAACCGCATCCCCGGGGTGCCTGGCGCGAGCCGCCTGCCAACGGCCTCGTTCAACCTCCACGGCAAGCTGTTCTTCGAGGAGATGGACTTCCGCACCTACGCGGCGATCAATCCTTGGACCTTGTCGCCTTCAGCTTCGAAGGGACTTGGCCGTGCGGACGATCTTCCGATGTGGCAGACGATGTTCCGCAAGGACGCCGGCGCGATGGTCGCCCAGCGGGCGGGGTGGTGGTTCTACGACATGGTGGGCGGATGGTTCTCGGCGCCGGAGATCAAGGACGACATCCGCACGGCGCTCGCCGCGTACCGCCGCGCCGCGCCGTCCGTTCCGTCGCCATGGAAGCCGGGCGTCGCGATTGTCGTCGACGAGGCGGGAGGATTCGGATGGCCGGGCGGCGAGAACTTCCTGCAGAGACCGTTTGAATTCAGCTACAATGCACAACTGCTCTTGCTTGCGCGCTCTGGCGTTCCGTTCGACATCTACCTCGCACAGGACGTCATGGAGAATCCAGCGCTGCTCGATCCGTACAAGATGATCGTCTTCGGCTTGATGCGAAAATACGACCGTGAGCGCGTCCGCCTCGTGAAGGGCCTCGCCAAGAAGGGGAAGACGCTCGTCCACATGCCGCGCTGCGGCGAGCTTGGCGGAATCGAGGAAGCCGTTGGAATTGCCCTCGATGTCGACAAGAAGGGCAGCCACGTCGTCACTGCGGAGGGGAGCTTCCCGGTGGAGGTGAACGGCCTCCAGTACCACGACATGCTCCGCGTCTGCGGCGAGGCTGAGTTCCCGCCTGCGCACATGGCCGACTGGCCGAGGACGTCAATCATCGAGAAGCCGGGAATGACGGTGCTCGCACGCTATGCGGACGACGGGGCGGTGGCGGCCGCGGAAACGGAAAATGCAAAATGCAAAATGGATAATGAGAGGACGGGGCGACAGATAGTCTTTACCGAAGCGGGCGGGGTTTCGCCGGGCGCATTCAATCTCCTCGCTCGACAGGCAGGCGCATGCGTTCCGCTCGAAGCCGACGTCGCGCAGGTGGATATGAACGGCGACTTCGTCTCCGTCCACTGCCTCAGGTCCGGCGCGTACGATTTCCGTCTGCCGTTCGACTGCACGGTCGTGAACCTCAAGACGGGGAAAGTCGAGCCGGTGAAGGGCGGCGTGCTGCCGCTCAATGTCGAAGCAGGCGATACGTGTCAGTTCCTGCTCGGGAAATAGGAGGTGAATGATGAAGATCAAGTTGTCGATATTCACGGTTGTCGTCGCCATGTCCTCCGCCGCATCGTTCGGCGGCCCGCTCGGCGAGCGGGCCCTGCCAGGCGGTGATCGCGTTGCCGGAATGACAAATGGGACGCCGCAGCAATTTTCCATTTTGCATTCTCCATTTTCCATTCGTACGTCCGAGGCGCGTGCGCGGGAACTCGTCTCGCGCATGACGCTCGAGGAGAAGGCCGGGGAGCTGATGGTCTACGACTACAACTACTTCGGACGCGACAGGCGGAAGATATACGAGCGTCACGTCGACCGCAACGAGATCGGCGCGCTCATGCGCGTCAGGAGCGCACGTGTTGCGCGCGAGCTGCAGGAGTACAAGCTCGCCCATTCTCGCCTCGGGATTCCGCTCGTCATCCACGAGGACATCACGCGCGGGTGGTCCACAACGCTCCCCCTGCAGCTCGCGATGGCGTGCAGCTGGGACGAGGCGGCAATAGAGAAGGCCGAGGCCGCAGCCGCACGCGAGGCCGCGGCGATCGGCATTCAGATGACGTATTCACCGCAGGTCGAAGTCTCGAACGATCCTCGCTGGGGGCGCATCGGCGCGACGCTCGGCGAGGATCCGTACCTCTCTGGGCGGATAGCCGCCGCGCGCGTGCGCGGCGACCAGGGCCGCACCCTCGACGAACTTCAGGACGGCGAGCACGTCATCGCCTGCGTCAAGCACTTCATCGGCTATTCGTCGCTCCAGGGCGGACGCGACTATCGCCATATGGACTTCTCGCGTCGCGAACTGCTCGAAACGCATCTCCCGCCGCACAAGGCGGCGATAGACGCGGGCGCGCTCGCCGTCATGAATGCGTATACCGCCTTCGAGGGGCTTCCGTGCAACTTCAGCAAGTATTTGCTGACGGACCTTCTGCGCGGCGAACTAGGCTTCAAAGGTCAGCTCATAACGGACTGGACGACTTTGCAGTTCTCCGTGGATGAAGGGGCGGCGACCGACCTCGACGATGCGGCGAAGCGCGGACTTGAGGCGGGCGTCGACATGGACATGATCGCCGACGCCTTCCTCCGCCTGCCGAAGCTAGTCCGCGAGGGGAAGGTGGACGAAAAGGCGCTGGACGCCGCAGTCGTAAGGTCGTTGGCGCTCAAGTACCTCATGGGACTTTTCGACAACCCCTACAAGTATTGCGACGAGGCGAAGGAGAAGGCGGAACTCTTTTCGGAGCGCAATCAACGGGATGTCCTGGAGCTGACGAGGGAGTGCCTAGTCCTTCTGAAGAACGACGGAGGCATCCTGCCGCTCAAGACGTCCGAGCCCGTGGGCTTGACGGGTACGTTCGCGGACGACGCGGTTGCGCTGAGGGGCGGACTCTTCAAGGACAACCCGAACGAGGTGCAGGCCGACGGCGGCGCGTACTATTTCCACAAGGGCGATCCGAAGACGGTGAAGGACGCGATGTCCGGGCGTTGGGGCGACAACCTCCGCTACCAGCCCATCACGCTCGCCAACGTTGCGAGGGGCGAGAACGGACTCCCCGATGCGGACGTCGTGGTGCTCGTCCTCGGCGAGCCGCCGGACTTCACGGGCGAGCGCAAGGGACGCGCCACGCTTGAGTTGCCGGAAGGGGAGCTTGAGAACCTCCGCATCCTGAAACGGGCGGGTAAGAAGATCGTCTCGGTGGTCCTTGCGGGGCGTCCGTTCATCATGAACGAAATCGTCTGGCTTTCGGACGCCGTGGTCATGGCGTGGTATCCGGGCGCGATGGGCGGAGACGCGATTGCGGAAGTCCTTTCCGGAAAGGCCAACCCTTCAGGGAAGTTGGCGCAGGCCATTCCGATGCACGTCGGGCAGATACCGCTCTCATATCGTGAGAAGCGCACGTTCATCCCGTGTTCGTATTCGGACATCCCTTCGACACCGCTCTTCCCGTTCGGATACGGTTTGAGCTACACGAAGTTTGAGTATGCGAAGCCCGAACTCGGCAAGCACGAGGCGTCCGTAGGGGAGGATGTCGAGGTGTCCGTCAAGGTGCGGAATTCGGGGAGCGTCTCAGGGCGCGAAATCATCCAGCTCTACGTGCGCGACGAGGCGGCATCCGTCCTCCCGCGCGAGAGGGAGCTGAAGGAGTTCGCGTCCGTTGTGCTCGCGCCTGGCGAGGAGCGGGAGGTCCGCTTCACGCTCCATCCCGACGCCTTCGCTATCTACGATGCAAATCTCAACCGCGTCGTCGAACCGGGTGACTTCACGATCTTCGTCGGCGGGGATTCGACGACTGTAAACGGAGTTAGGCTATGCTTGAAATGAATCGTCTAATCGTATCAGCCGTGGCGGCTGCACTGGAGACGGCAAGTGTCGCCGCGCCGGAATCCGCAAGACCGGCGCTCGTGCCGGCTCCGCAGAAGGTCGAATGGAAGACTGGCGCATGTCCCGCCGACGGGTATTTGTACAGCAAGTCGATGGCGTCGGATACGGCACGGCCACCATCAAGAAGGTCGGCTCTGTTCCGATTTCGATTGAGTAGCCAGTCGCATGAAGCCCCCTTGGAACTGCCACACAATAAGGACGTGGAGCAGCCGCAAACACATAGGGGGCAGTCCCCGTGGGGTTTGGAGACGCGGCTTCCAGCCGCGTCAAGTGCGCCGAAATCATGGACCTCCGCCGCGAGGCCGAGTCAAAGGGCATGTCCGGCGACGAGGCCAAGCGCTGGGCCGCCGCCGAATTTCGCCGCCGCCATCCCAAGGAATAGTGACTTGGCAGCATCATAGGTGGTAGGCCTAGGATGCTGTTTTTAATAGTCGCCGTAGTGGCGGCAGCGGCCGCGGCTGTTCAGGAAATGGGAGGTGGACAATGAAAATGTCTTTGTGTGCCGCAGCCGCGTTGCTGGCCGGGGTGGTGATGGCGACAGGCGTGAATACGCCGGTCGCGCCGGGGTTTGTCGACTGGCGTAACGTGACGGACGCGAACCACCTCGCGGGACGGAGGATTTGTGCGAGCGACCTCCGCGGCAAGGCCGTGATGATCGTTGAGTTCAACGCCGAGAAGTTCGGCGAGGCGTTCACGGTCCTGTCGCGTCTTTCGTCCAGGCCGATGTTCAAGGCGTTCTCGATAACGTGGATGGATTACGAGTTGCCGTCCGACTGCATCGTCGTTCTTGTCAACACCGGGAGGAAGATGAACGCCGTCGAGTTCGCTGCGACTGTAAGGACGCTCAAGTACGCCGATTTCCAGCAGTGCTTCGACATTTACTACCAGTCGTTCCCGCCTGTATACAACGCCGTGACATTTCCTGGCGCACCTTCCGCCGGAGGTGCGCCGGTATTCGCCTACGTGGTTGGTCCAGACGGCCCCGAAGTGCTGTGGAAGGGCGCCGTCACCGAGAAGACGGACAAGTCGGCGAAGGACGCCTTCATCACGGCGGCGTCCAAGTCGCCGGGATGGAAGCCCTACTTCGGCACACTTGAAAGGGATGCCATCCCTGCGGATGTCCTGAAGGCGTATACGACCGGGAAGCCCCTCGACAAGTGCTACCCGAAGCTCATCGCCGCCATCAAGGGACACGACGAGGAGAAGGCCAAGTCAGCACAACTCGTGTACGACGCGCTTGAGCGTACGCGAAGCGACCTTGAGTGCAGGATAGCGTGCGAACTCGACAAGTCCCCCGCGTCGGCGTTTGCGGACGTCGACGAGCTTGTCCGATACTGGCCGTCCGCCAGGCGGAACATCGCCGTCTTTGAAAAGCAGTTGAAGAGGAACAAGGCGGCGGACGTCCTGGGCAAGGCGCTCGTCAAGGTGCGCAAGTACGGGGCCGACGACTTTAGGTGCAGGAATGAAGGCGAGGTGAAGAAGCTTCAGGCGGAGCTCGCCAAGCTTGGAACGGGCGTGAACAAGTTCCTCGACTCCAAGGACGTCGCTGTTCAGGGCGATGCTAGCCTCGTGTCTTCAAGGCTGGATTCCGTCTCCAGCGGTTTGGCGTTCAAAGTGGGGGGAGAATGATGAAAAACAAGTTGCCTGGCTTTGAGGCAAGGGGGGCAGTGCCCGCGGGATTTTGGAGACGCGGCTGGAAGCCGCGTCTCCAAACAATTTAATCCCTCAGAAATAGGGACTGTTCCCATTTAAATGAACCGCATTTTGCCCGCCTCATGTACGTCGAAATTTGGTATAATATTCACCAATCGACATGTAAGGCAAAAATACAGACATGAGCACAATTGAACAGAAGGGCATGTACAAGGTCTTTCCGCGTAGCGGGAAGAACGTCAGTTTCACACACTATTGTCCCGGTTGCGGCCACGGCATAATCAACAAGCTGATCGCCGAGGCCTGCGCCGAACTGGGGCTTCAGGACCGCACGATCTACGTCGACCCCGTCGGCTGCGGCGTCTTCACGTACTACTACTGGGACGCGGCGCACATCTCCGCCGCGCACGGACGCGCCAGCGCGGCTGCGACGGGGGCCTCGCGCGCGCGCCCGGACGCCGTCACGATCGCCTACCAGGGCGACGGCGACCTCGGGGCAATCGGCTTCAACAACGCCTTCCAGGCCGCAAGCCGCGGCGAGAAGTTCGCGTGCATCTTCGTCAACAACTCCCTCTACGGCATGACGGGCGGGCAGATGGCCCCCACGACGTTGGACGGGGAGAAGACGACCACGACTCCTTTCGGACGCGACCCCGCGCTCACGGGCTATCCGCTCCACGTCTGCGAGGTCTTCAACCAGCTCAGGGCGCCCGTCTACATCGCCCGCGTCTCCGTCGCCGACACGCGCCGCATCATGCAGGCGAAGCAGGCTATCAGGAAGGTCTTCGAGATACAGAGGGACGGGAAGGGCTACGCCATCCTCGAAATCCTCTCGCCGTGTCCGACGAACTTCAAGATGACCCCCGATAAGGCCGCGAAGTTCTGCGCAGAGGAGATGGAGAAGGAGTTCCCGCTCGGAGTCTTCCGCGACAACTCCGCCTCCGCCGAGAGGCCCGTCGTCCGTCCGATTCCCCAGTGCGCGACATGCGCCGAACTTTTCGCAGAGAAGACTGTCATCCCGGCAGCGGTCGACGACCCCGATTTCGCCGAGAAGCGCTTCAAGTTCGCCGGATACGGCGGGCAGGGCGTCCTCTCCCTCGGCCTCACCGTCGCCGAGGCCGCGCGCCTTGAGGGGCGCCACACGCTGTGGTTCCCGAGCTACGGACCCGAACAACGCGGCGGCAGCGCCAACTGCTCCGTCGTCGTATCCGGCACGGCCATCGGCTCTCCGACCGTGGAGCATCCGGACGTCCTCGTCTGCATGAACCAGCCCGCCTATGAGCGATTCGTCGGTGACGTCCCGAAGGGCGGCATTATTATCGTCGACGAGACGGTGCCGATCAACGTCCAGCCTCCGGAGGGCGTGAAGCTCGTCCGCTGGCCCGCCATCCGCATGGCGGAGGAGTTCGGCGTACCGAAGGCCGCGAACACGATGATGCTCGCCGCCCTCAAGAAGTTCGACTGCACAGGACTTAAGGGCGAGAACCTGGAGTCCGCCCTTGTCGCGAGCTTCAAGAAGAAACCGGAACTCGGAGAGAAGAACCGTGAACTTCTGCGCAAGGCGGAAGGGCGGGAGAATGTAAGTTAAGAGTGAGGAGTTAAGAGTTAAGAGTTAAGAGTGAGGAGTGAGGAGTTAATTGTGAAGGTGGTTTTGCCGAAGGTTAGGAGATAAGCGCCATGACGGTGGACTTTCATGTGCATTCGACGGCCAGCGACGGGACGTATTCGCCGCGCGAGCTTGTCGAAACCGCTGCGCGTGAGGGCTTTGCCGCCATGGCGATTACGGACCACGACAACGTTGACGGCTTTGCGGAGCTTGAAGGCGACGTCCCATTCAAGGCACTTCCGGGGATAGAGCTGTCGATCGAGCCGGGGAAGGGGTTCGACAAGTTCCACCTGCTCGGACTCGGCGTCGACCCGAAAAACGAGGAACTCAAGGTGTTTCTGAAGCGCGTCCTTGACGGACGCAACGCGCGCAACGAGCGGATCCTCTCTAATTTTGCGAGAATCGGGATAGAAATAGCGGCGGACGACATTGCGCAGTACGCGCACGGCGACGTCCTCGCGCGTCCGCATTTCGCCGCTTGGCTGGCGAAGCACGGCTACGCCGAGGATGTGAAGTCCGCCTTTGACAAGTACCTCCTCCCCGATTCACCGCGCGAGACGCGCTGCTACGAGGAGCGCTGGCACCCCTCGCAGGAGGACGCCTTCGGCGTAATCCACCGCGCCGGCGGGCTGTGCGTCATGGCGCACCCCAAGTACTGGCGGCGGGCATGGCGTCAGACGGGCCCCGAATACGCGGACGCCGAGCGCGAGCTCGCTCGACTGAAGGAGTCTGGACTCGACGGCGTCGAGGCTCTCTATGAGGCGAATACAATGGAGGAAAACGTCAGTTTTGTACGTATTTCCAACAAATTAGGCTACTTAAAGACTGCGGGAAGCGATTTTCACGGAGCCAACAAGCCGAACATATCCCTCGGCATGCACGTGGAGGAATCCTACATCGCGCCTTTCATGGAAGCGCTAAATATGATATAATGTGAATCCGTTCAAACCAAAGGACGAACTCAAGGAAAAACAACTTATGAACACCGTATTGGTCGGCGCCCAGTGGGGCGATGAAGGCAAGGGCAAGGTCATCGATTTTCTGACGGAGGAGGCGGACGTAGTGGTACGTTTCCAGGGTGGCTCCAACGCGGGCCACACCGTGGTCGTGGGCGACAAGAAGTACGTCCTTCACCTCGTTCCGAGCGGCGTACTGCACAACGGCAAGCACTGCGTGATCGGCAACGGCGTCGTAATGGATCCGTTCGACCTAATGCGCGAGCTTGAGCAGGTCGAGAGCTGGGGCTTCGAGCTGAAGGGGCGCTTCCACATCTCCGAGCGTGCGCAGATGGTCATGCAGTGGCACCGCGCCCTCGACAAGGCGGAGGAGGCCGCACGTCCCGAAGGGAAGAAGATCGGCACCACAGGTCGCGGAATCGGTCCCGCATACGCGGCGAAGGTTGGTCGCTACGGGATGCGCGTCGGCGACATCCTCAAGCCCAACTTCCTGGACCTCATCCGCGACCAGGTCGAGGAGGCCAATCGTACGCTCAAGGCCCTTGGCGCACATGAGCTGGACGCCGAGGAGATGGTCCGCCTCTACGCGCCCATGGTCCCCGCGCTCATGCCGTATGTGACGGACACCATCCAGTTCCTGCACGAAAGCCTTGAGACCAAGAAGTCCGTCCTCTTCGAGGGCGCGCAGGCGACGATGCTCGACATCGACTTCGGAACGTATCCCTTCGTGACGTCCTCGAACCCGACCGCCGGCGGCGCCTGCACGGGTTCAGGCATATCCCCGCGCTCCATCGACCGCGTCATCGGCGTGCTGAAGCTCTACACGACGCGCGTGGGCGAGGGTCCGTTCCCGACGGAGCTCCTCGATGCTGACGGCGAGACTCTGCGCCAGCGCGGCGGCGAGTTCGGCGCGACCACGGGGCGTCCGCGTCGCTGCGGATGGTTCGATGCGGTCATCGGCCGCTATGCGCAGCGCGTCAACGGCGTCGACTACTGGGCGATGACGAAGCTGGACGTCCTGGATACGTTCCCAGTCGTCAAGATCTGCACTGGCTACAGGAGGGATGACGGATTCGTCTACACGACGTTCCCGGCGGACCTCGATGCGCTCGCCCGTTGCACGCCCGTGTACGAGGAGATGCCCGGCTGGCAGTGCGAGACCTCGCACATCACCGACTACGCAGAGCTTCCCGAGAATGCCAAGAAGTACATCAATCGCATCCTTGATTTGATCGGCGGCAAGCTTGGCGTTCTCTCCGTCGGCCCCGCCCGCGAGACGACACTGAGGATTTCAATCTAGTCGAGCCTTCCGGCGTAAAGGTAGGAGGACGGGCCGTCCCTGACGGGCAAAAGAACAGTCCCCCTGTCGTGAAAGGCAGGGGGACTGTTCTTTTGCTTTGCTTTCGCCGCAGGGAGCTTTGGAGGATTGGGAAATCTCCAAGACTCCGCGACTCCCGGCAGCGGAAGCAACAAAGCTCGCGAAGCTTACTTCGCCGTGAGGTAGGCGTTGATGCCTGCTGCGGCGCGACGGCCCTCGCCCATGGCGAGAATGACGGTGGCCGCGCCGAGGACGATGTCGCCGCCGGCGAAGACGCCGGGGATGGATGTCATGTTCGTCTCGGGGTTGACGACGATGTTGCCGCGCTTGTTGACCTCGAGTCCCTCCGTCGTCGCGGGGATGAGCGGATTGGACGCGTTGCCGACTGCGACGACGACCGTATCGACGTCGAGCGTGAACTCGCTTCCCTTGATCGCGACAGGGCTGCGGCGACCAGACGCATCAGGCTCGCCGAGCTCGTACTTGAGGCACTCGATTCCGACGACCTTGGCGGACTCGTCGCCGAGGATGCGCTTCGCGTTCTGGAGGGTGCGGAACTCGACGCCCTCCTGCTTCGCGTGGTGGACCTCCTCGATACGCGCGGGCATCTCGACTTCGGAGCGGCGGTAGATGAGGTAGACCTTCTCCGCGCCGAGGCGCAGGGCCATGCGGCTCGCGTCCATCGCGACGTTGCCGCCGCCGAGGACGGCGACGCGCTTGCCGTGCCAGAAGGGTGTGTCCGCCTTGTCCTCGCGGTACGCCTTCATGAGGTTCGCGCGCGTGAGGTACTCGTTGGCGCTGAAGACGCCCGTGAGGTTCTCGCCCTCTATGCCCATGAACTTGGGCAGGCCCGCGCCCGTGCCTACGAAGACGGCGTCGAAGCCGTCCTTCTTCACGAGGTCGGCGATCTTGCGTGTGCGGCCGACGCAGTAGTTCGTCTCGATCTTGACGCCTAGATTCCTGAGTCCGTCGATCTCGTGCTGGACGATCGACTTGGGAAGACGGAATTCGGGGATGCCGTAGACGAGAACGCCGCCGCACTTGTGGAACGCCTCGAAGACGGTGACGTCGTGACCCGCCTTGGCGCAGTCCGCCGCGCAGGTGATGGAGGCGGGACCGGAGCCGATGACGGCGACCTTCTTGCCCGTCTTGGGCGCGCAGGTCACGGGAGGCTCTGTGTTCGTGTTGCGCGCGAGGTCAGCGCAGAAGCGCTCGACTCGCCCGATGGCGACGGACTTCTCGACGTCCTTCATGAGCTTGCCCATCGTGCAGAACTTCTGGCACTGCTTCTCCTGCGGGCAGACGCGTCCGCACACTGCGGGAAGGAGGGACGTCTCCTTGATGACGGAAAGGGCGCCTGCGAAGTCGCCCGCCGCGGCCTTTTCGAGGAAGCCGGGGATGTTGATCGCGACGGGGCAGCCCTGCATGCATGGCTTGGTGGGACACTGCAGGCAGCGGCTCGCCTCGGTCATGGCCTGCTCCTTGGAGTAGCCCAGGGCCACCTCGTTCATGTTGTGCGCCCGCACGGCGGCGTCCTGTTCGGGCATCGCCTGCTGCGGTATCGCCATTTTCTCTTTAGGTGTCATGGTTGGGATTATAAGAATGTAAAGTGTAAAATGAAGAATGGAAAATGAAGGAAGGGGATTCCTTTATTTGAAGATGCCGGCCTTGCA
The DNA here is from genome assembly GCA_946610035.1 of uncultured Verrucomicrobiota bacterium. Lineage (GTDB taxonomy): Bacteria > Verrucomicrobiota > Kiritimatiellia > RFP12 > UBA1067 > UBA1067. Next base: position 15,012 of record CAMOCC010000007.1, on the reverse strand, counting down.
GACGTGTTCCTTGGCGGCGGCCTCCTGCGGCTTGAACGCGCCCATGCGCTTCAGCATGAGGTCCCAGTCGACCTGGTGCGCGTCGAACTCGGGCCCGTCAACGCATACGAACTTCGTCTCGCCGCCCACGGTGACGCGGCAGCCGCCGCACATTCCCGTGCCGTCGATCATGATGGTGTTGAGAGAGGCTATGGTCTTCACTCCGAAGGGCTTCGTAGCGAGGGCGCAGAACTTCATCATGATGGGCGGACCGATCGTGATCACCTCGTCCACCTTGCCTTCGGCGCATAGCTCCTTGAGAGGATCGGTGACGAGACCCTTCCTGCCGCAAGAGCCGTCGTCCGTCATAAGAATCAGCCTGTCGCCCGCGATGGCGCGCATCTCGTCGAGCATTACGAAGAGGCTTTCGTTCCTCGCGCCCATGATGATCGTCACTTCGTTGCCGGCCGCCTTGAGGGCCTGCGCGATAGGGTGCATGGGGGCGACGCCGATGCCGCCGCCGACGCAGACGACGCGACCGGGCTTCTCGCCGTTTTCGCCGCGGATCGAGGTGGGACGGCCGAGCGGACCCAGCACCGCCGGAATGGAGTCCCCGACATTGAAGGTCGAAAGCTTCATCGTGGAGGCCCCGACGGTCTGGAAAATGATCATGACCCAGCCCGCAACGGGGTCGGCGTCTGCGATCGTTAGAGGGATGCGCTCGCCGAACTCGGAATCGACCATGAGGATGATGAACTGGCCCGCCTTGCGCTCCTGCGCAATGAGCGGCGCCTCGAACTTCATCTGGTAGACGTTCGCGGAGAGCTGTCGCTTTTCGATTATTTTGTTCATGATTCGGATATTATATCATTTTATGTGCGCGACTGGGGCGGAAAAATCTCCCTAAAAAAGGGGATATTTAAATCGATATCAGAGGTGCAATTCACCCTGTTTTACAACTTTGGTTTCTGAAAAGAGCAGTTTGAACCAATGTTCAGGCGGGTTGCGAAATATTTGGAGACGCGGCTTCCAGCCGCGTCAATCGAGTGATTGGTGTGCAACTACTTTAGCGTACTTGACGCGGCTGGAAGCCGCGTCTCCAAACCCCCACGGGGACTGTCCCCCTCTGCCTCAGTGGGTCCTTCGCTCCGGTCAAAAAATGGGTAAACTCCAGGTTGGCCGCGGTGGATTGACCGCATTTCGCAGGTTGTGGTATAATTGTAAAACACGAAAGACAATTTGAAAGGCGATTGAATATGAATGCCATGATAGCCGCCACGGTGTACTGCATTGTCGGATGCAACACAGGGTCGCCCGACAAGGACGCGCTCAAGGTCCTCGAATGCGACACCGAAACGGGAGTCGCGAAGATCGTCCAGTCGGTTAACGGTTGCGAGGGCACGACGTACTTCCAGATCGACAGGGAAAGAAAGTTCCTCTACTCGGCGGTCAGCGAGGGGAAGAAGGGCGCGATAGTCAAGTTCGCGCTCGACGGACACCGCATCGGCGGGATGACGAAGCTCGCGGAGCTTCCGTGCGAGACGCCGTGCCACGTATCGCTCACGCCCGACGAGAAGCGCGTCGCATTCGCCGCGTACGGCTCGGCGACCTGCGGTACTGTCGGGATCGACGGGAGCGGCCTAAGGACGTTCGTATTCCCGAACGACGACATGGGCGACAACAAGGTCCGCCAGAGGAAGGCGTTCGCCCATCAGACGTTTTTCCTCGATCCGAACGGAGTGGGGCGTGGTGAGATGGGCGTCGTCGACCTCGGCTGCGACCGCGTGTGGTTCTTCGATCCGAACACGATGGAAAGGCGGAAGGACCTTTTCATCAAGGCGGCCAAGGGCGACGGACCGCGCCACGCGCTGTTTCTTCCGCGAAGCGGCAACAAGGTACTCTACATCGTCAACGAACTTGGGAGTTCAGTCTCGCAGTACGCCTTCGACGGGGCGACGTTCAAGCTAATGGACAAGACGTCGATGCTTCCTGATGGCTTCAACCGCTGGGCGGAAGACGGCGAGGAACTTGTCACGAAGGCTGCGGCGATAAAGACGACGGCGGACGGAAAGATCGTGATGGCGTCGAACCGCGGCTACGACTCGATCGCGTTCTACGAGGTCGGTACGCTCGGCAAGCTGAAGCTCAGGAACATCGCGAAGCTTAGCGGCAGGTTCCCGCGCGACTTCGAGCTGATGCCGGGCGAGAAGTTCATGATCGTCGGGCACAAGATGTCCAACGAGATACAGGTCTACGCCTTCGACCGCGCGAAGTGCACGCTCGAGCCCGCGGGCGATCCGATTCCCTGCTGGCGTCCGCTCTGCTTCAAGTTCATGTTCATATCCGAGTCACCCTACCTTGAGGCGCGGCGCTTAGCGCGGGCGAGGGCGTCGGACAAGGGGGAATTGCTTGAATAGTTTGAATTGTTTGATTGTTTGTCCGGTGTGGCGAAGGGAGAGGGGACATTGTTTGCTTGCTTGACTGGGGCGGTGATGCGGGAATTGTTGATGCGTTTGACCGGGAGGGAGAGGCGCATGCCAAGGCGCAGGGCAACTACAATCAGGAGAAGCAATGTTGCTGCGAGGAGGTAGAGAGGCGTGTCGAGATAGATGCGGCGCGTTGAGCCGGTGAAGTCGCTCCAGAGATCGTCGGCGGCCTCCAGGACGCGCCCGCCCGTGCGCTCCGCAAGCCGCGCCAGCGTCCGCTTGCCGGCGAGAGGATCGCGCATGCGGCGGTGCTCCGCGCTGTAGGGGAGGCATATCGGCGGGAGGACGCACGGCGAGCCGTCGCCGAGGATCGCCACGGCGTAGAGCGTTTCGTCGCCGGAGAGCGGGATTACGGACGAAAGGGCGTCCGAATCCTCCCACTCCAGCGTCGTCATCTCGCGGACTATGCCGCGCAAGGGGCTTTCACGCACCAGGAGGAGCTGGAGCCCCGAGCGCGAAACCGCCGCGTCGGGATTCTCCTCGTCCGCAATGTCCGATATCTTCACGCCGCCCGAGACGAACTTCTGCTCGAAGAAGAATCCTCCCCTGTCCACTCCGTCGTCGCCTAGCGTCCAGCGTGCAATCGCGGCCAAAAGCTCCCCTCCGGATTCCGAGGTCATGAGAGGCGAGGCGTACTCTCCGGACAGCTCGCCGGTGAAGGCGAGGGTGCGTCCCAGCCCCGCGCGGTGGAAGGCGAGGATCGGCGCGTCTTCAGCGTCCGTCGTGTGGATGGCGCATTCCGCGCCCTCTCGCATGTAGACGCGGTCGTAGCCGCCCACAGTCCTTTCCGACGGGCGGAAGCTGTCAGACAGCCCCCTCATCGCGCTTGTGACGGCGATGGGCGCGGGCTCCTTGACCATCGCCTCCTTGAGGCTCAGGTAGGTGTCCTGCATGAAGAGGCGCGGAATCTCGTTCGCGTTCGACTCGAAGAAGCACTCCCCGCCGCCAACGGATGCGATGTCCTTGAGGAGCGCCGCGTCGCAGTCGCGTTCGCTGCCGAGCGCGATCACGCTTACCGTTATGCCGGCGTCGAACGCCTTGGATAGGTAGCTCCTGTAGTTGCCGGGCTCCTCGGCGTCCGCTGCGTCGGCGAACAGCATTATGTGTTTGTTCGGTGACTTCGACTTGTCCAGTTCGCGAAGTGCGGCCATCAATCCTTCCTCGACGAATATGCCGCCGCCCATCGACTCTATCCGGCGCACCTTCTCGGTCTGCGCCTTGGCGCTTTCGCCGTCCGTAAGGGCGAGTATGAGGTGCGGTTTCGAGTCGACTGCGATGACGGACACTTCATCCGCCGCGGTCAGCATGTCGATTGCGCCCGCCGCGCCGAGGTTCGCCATGTCCATCTTCGTCTTGCCGTTCGAGAGCTGCGCGGCCATCGAGCCGGAGCGGTCCATGACTATCGCAATCGCCGTCGTGTACTTCCTGTGGTCGTTGCGCAGTTCCAGCGAGACAGGGAGTATGTCTTCGACGGGCGACTTGTACCAGCCGCCCGGACCGAACGACGTCTCGCCGCCCGTCATCGCGAGGCCGCGTCCGAAATCCTCCACATACGACGCGAGTTCGCGCTGGAAGGTCGTGCCGAAGCGCTTGGCTGGCACGTTTTCGAGAATCACGCCCGCGTAGTCCTGAAGCGCGGCGAGGGACTGCGGGAAGGTGTCCGCCCTGAATTCCCTGACGTCCAGTCCGGACGCCCTCGCGGATGCCGCCGCACTCGACGGCGTCTTGTCCGAAAGCCAGAGGAGGGGGCGCGATCCATCGACCTTGACGACGGTCGTCGCGCGGTTGTTCTCGGGACGCATGTCGCCTTCGGAGGGCGTTACCAGGAGAGTGTAGCGGACGAGCCCGGCGTTCTTCACGGTGTCCCTGAACGCAAGCGGCGTGAGCCCGGGCTTGAACACGGCGCGTCCGGAGGCGACGACGTTGGTGGAGGAGTAGAGGATGTAGGAATTTGTGGAGGCGACGTCCGTCTCGACCCACGCGGTGATTGGGACGACGGACCTCTTCGCGACGGGCGAGGGCGCGTCGAGGCGCGATATCGCAAGGTCCGCCTTCGATTCGCGCGACTGGAGGTACGTGTCCACGCCGTGCTTGAGCCTGAGCCGCTCGTCGAGGGCGACCAGTCCGTCCGAAACGACGACAACGCGCGCATCGTCCGAAGTGTCCGCAAGCGCATCCGCCCGTGCGAGCGCCGCGGTGAGGTTGGAGCCGTCCTCGCGGACCTCCTGCTCGAAGCCGGCGAAGGGCGCGGCGGACGGAAGCTGTTCGATGGCGCTGTCCGCGCCGAATGCGACGACGGCGAGCTTGGCGTCCGACGGACGGCTCTCCGAGAGCGCCTTCAGGATCTTCGACTGCTCCTTCCGCGCCGCTTCGTCGAGAGAGGCGGACCTGTCCACGACCGCGACGACAAGACCTGCATCGTCCCCTATCGGCAGGACGGGCCGCGCGATGGCGAGAAGGGCGAGTACGGCGGGGGCGATCATGGCGCGTCTGCGGAACATGGCGAGGTGCAGGAGGATGGCGAGGAGGCCGACGAGGGCGGGAATCCACGCCATGGAGCGTTCGAGGACGGCGCGATCCGGGATGGCGGCGTGCGAGCCGAGGGAAACCGTCGCGAGCTTGGTCAGGTCGGATTCCGATTCGTCCAGAAGTGAGGAATTGGAGGAATTGTTCGGCTTTGCTGAATTGTTTGTTTTGAGGGAATGGGCGATGGAGAGTGTGTTTTGCACAAGGGCGGGGAAGGCGGGGGAGCGGAAGAAGGGCAGCGCGGGGTTGTCGAACGCGACGAAGCACGAACGGTCGCTCGCCGATATGAGTGTGCGCTCGCCGGCTATGGCGATCGGCGTCCCGGGGAGCCATGTTTCGCCCGGCGCGGTCGGCTCAAGCGAGAGGTCCACTCCGTCCATGAGCGGATGCGACTGGTCGCACCAGACGGGGGCGGCCGTCAGTTCCTTCGATGCGCGGGCAAAGGAGAGGAGGAATCCCGTGTCGGCGTTCGGCGCGAAACGCCTGTCGCTCACGGTGATGTCCGGCGATTCGCCGACCTTCACGAAGCGTCCGACGAAGCCCGTCGCGTCGAGGGCGCGGACGATTGCGGACCTCAGCGCGTCGTTGTGCAGGTCGAGCGCGACGGCGAGGGACGGAACATCGGGGCGCGCAAGGATGGCCGAGTCGTCCGCGGCGAACACGTCGCCGGGGATCGTCGCCTTGAGGTCCGGAAGCGAGGCGTCAATGGTCGCCGAGTAGAGTCCGCGTCCTTGCGCGTCGAGTTCGACGTCGGCCGAGCCGAGGCCCTCGATGGTTAGGCGGACGGCGGAGGGTCCGTCGCCGAAGCGGCGGATGGCGGTGAAGATCGAGTCGCGGCTGGGTGCGACTCGTCTTCGGCGTACGGAGACAATAGCCGTGTTAGCGTCCGCCTTGCCGAAGGCCTCCCAGCGGACGCCGTGCGCGGGAAGCTCGAAGTCCGGCGGGGCGTCCGTGAGGACCAGCAGCTCGTCGCCCGGCGGCAGCACGGAGGAGAGCGCCGCGTATTCGCGTGCGAGTTCGCGCGCGTCCCCGACTTCGCGGACGCGGATGTCGTCCTTCCTCCCGGCGGCACGTTCGCGCGCGAGGAAGGCGTCCGCCCGCGCCGAAGCGCCATGGACGGACATCGACGGCGATCTGTCCATTATGACGTGCATGACGCCAGAGGAGCGCCGCCATGCGAGAGGGGAAAGCGCCGCCGTGACGAGGGCGACGAGCGCGAGGAGCTCAAGCCAGAAGCTGACTGGAAGGTGCAGCCTGTCGCGCCGCCGCGCGGAGACGGACGACGCCTGCGGCTTCGGCCAGAGGAGGAGCGAGCCCACGGGACGCCGCGGACTCCTGCGCCGGAAGCAGTAGACGGCGACGAGTCCGGCGGCGGTGAGGAATCCAAGCGCGGCGAGGGGCGAGGAGAATATCATGACTTCGCCTCCACTATCCCGGCCTCGGCGAGGGCCGAAACGACGTCGGTGCGCGGGGCGTCGGACGAGAGGTCCGCAAACGCGCCTCCCACGCGCCGGACCGCCGCGCGCCAGCGTGCCGTGTGCGCGGCGAGGGCGGCTAGGTACTCGTCGCGCGCCGGGCCCGAGAGGTTGATTTCACGCGCCTCGTTCGTCTCCGAGTCGATGAACTCGAAGGCGCCGGAGGCGGGGGGCTCCGATTCGTCGCGGGCGAGGATGCGGACGACGATTAACGCGGCGGCGTTGCGGGAGAGCCGGACGGCCTCCGCTTCGGGGTCTTTGTCCGTCATCAGGTCCGAGACGACGATCCGCATCGCGCGCGGCGTCTTCGGCTCGTCGCGTTCGACGACGCGGCACGTCGGGGCGGCGGCGGCGAGGAGCCCGAGGAGGAATTCCGCCGCGTCGTCCTTCGACGGCGGGACGGACATCGACGGCGACCTGTCGCGGAAAATCTCGACCACCGGGGCGATCTCCTCGCGGCGGATCTTCACGACCTCGCGTTCTGTGCGGGCGTACACGTTCCAGTCTAGGTTCCTGAGGTCGTCGCCGGGGGTGTAGTCGCGGTAGTCGTGGAACTCAAGCGACTCGCCCCCGCGCGGACCGAGCTCGTTGCCCGTGTGGCCACGCAGGGCTCGTCTCGGTATGACGAGCCGCAGGGCGCGTCCGGCTTGAAGTCCCTCCTCTCGTGCGGTGCTCATTTGACTTGGCGCTTGATTGTACGATATGAGGATTCCAGGGATGACAACGAGATTAGTAACGCACTCAGTCCGGTGATCGCCGCCCAGATGAAGTGTGCATATCTTGTCTTGTCGATCACGATGCCGGCGATGCAAAGCGGCATCGCTAGCGCCGATTCAGAATCCCCGAATCCTCCGCTTGCAGCCATGAAGACGGCGAGTGCGTTTAACGCCGAGATCGCGACGAGGAACAACATGAAGCCGACCTTGAGCCCCTTGGCGGTACGCGCGACGGAGCGGGCGACAGAACCGAATACGACCGCCGCGCCGCCGAACTCGAAGAAGAATGTCGCGATGACGGCGTAGAAATCATTGTCCAGTTTGAGAAAGGCCAAGGGCAGGGCCAGGGCGACCGTCATGTACATCATGGAGAAGAGGACGCCCGGTGCGCTGCCGGTGGCCGTGAGAAGGCGGAGTATGCGAGTGCGCGGATGCGCCTTGGCGGTCAGCCGGAAGGACCTGGAGACGATCTCCGGGTCGAAGGCGGATCGTCCGCAGCATATCGTCGCAAGGATTGCTGCGATCGAAGTACACAAGTAGCCATAGTCGTCAAATTTGTGTGGAACAGCTATTTGACTGCCGATTCCGATGACAAGCGCATCTGCGGCAAGGAGGATGAGCTCGGTCCGGCGGAGGGGGCCGACCCTGTGCGAGTACGGCGGCGCCACGTTGCTCGCGCCGTAGGCTCTGGCGACGGTGGCGGCGACCACGGCCATGGTGGAGAAGACGATGATTGCCTCGACGCTGGAGCCTAACTCGGTTACTGCAAATATGCCGCTGCTGGTGAATGTCATCGGAAGCACTATTAGCAGGAGGATGAGTATCGCGATTCCCTTAAGCGACTTGTGGAGAGTCGAAGTCGCCATCATAAGGATGATAGACAGCGAAACAACGGCATACGCAAGCAGGATTGCAGGCGTGAGAAGCGCCGTTGAAAGGTCGACCCCGCGCAGGAGGTATGCGACGGCCGTGAAGGGGAGCGACAGCGCGAGCGCGACAAGCATGAGGAGGAATCCCGCCGTAAGCTTGCCTGTGATGTATTGCGTCGGCGAGATGAGCGTCGTGAACTCCAGCCTCGAATCGTCCTTGCTCGCTTCGCGTATGGTCTTCGCGGCGAAGTACCCCGGCACCCCGACGACCATGATCAATCCAGTCACGATGGATATAGTGCTGAACGGAACGGAGCCGAGGCCTGGTCCGGCGACGAGCTCCACGGCGCTCTTCCCCTGCAGTGCGTCGGACAAGGACATCCAGAGTGCAAAGAACAGCACCATGGGGTATATCACAACGCCGAAGAGTATAGTCTTTGCCCGCACGAGCTGGCGCAGCTCCCTGAGGGCGATCGGATTCATTGTAAAATGCTTCATGCGAGGCTTCCTTTCGTCACTTGCATAAATATGTCCTCGAGGTTGCCCGTCTCGGGCTCGAAGTGGACGGCCAACAGCCGCCGTTCGACGAGGGCCGAGGCGAGGGCGGCGATGTGCCCGTCGCCTGATTCTATCCTGGCGCGGCAGAAGCGACCGCCGGACTGCACCTCCTTCACGCCCGGAATCTCCAGGAGCTTCGGCCTTGCGTCGTCCGGCTCGATGCCGGAGATGCGTATCTTCACCCAGACGTCGAGCGATTTCGCGACTTTCTCGACGTCCACGCGCGCGCCGCGTTCGATGATGACGCTCGTCGTGCACATCTCCTCCAGCTCCGACAGGATGTGGGAGGAGATGAGTATTGCCTTGCCGTTCTCGGCGAGGGCCTTCACGAGCTCGCGCAGCTCGATGCGCGCGCGCGGGTCGAGTCCGTTCGCCGGTTCGTCCATGACGAGGACTGCGGGATCGTGCACGAGCGCACGGGCGAGCGAAACGCGCTGCTTCATGCCCTTTGACAGCGCACTCAGGGTCTTGTCCCTGAAGGTGTTGAGGGAGGTGAACTCCTCCACGCCCTCGACGGCGTCCCTGAGCGCCTTGCCCCTCAGGCCGTAGGCGCGTCCGAAGAAGTCCAGGTATTCGTCAACCGTCGTGTCGCCGAGGGACGGCAGGTCGTCCGGCATGAAGCCGATCGAGCGGTGGGCGAACTCGGGCTCGTCGAGGACGGAGTGTCCGTCCAGCAGGATGTCGCCCGAGTCGGGGATGTCCATCGTCGCGAGGATGCGCATCGTCGTCGTCTTGCCTGCTCCGTTGGGCCCCACGAAGCCGACGACCTCGCCGCTGGAGAAGGAGAACGAGAGGTCGTCCACGGCGTTCACGCCGCGCTGGAACGACTTTACAATGTTCTTGATTTCGATTTTCATCTGGAAGTCCTCAGAAGCTGCCGACGACTATCGACTCGGCGGATCCCTTCACTTTGCGGTCCCCGAGCGGCGAGGATGCGAAGGGCGAGCCGTCGACGAGGACGGCGTATGCGCGATCGCCGACGGAAGTGGTCTGCCCGAACTTCTCGAGGACGGCGTTCCAGTTGCGTCCGTAGGAGGAACGCCTGGAGAAGAACGAGGCGTATGTCGCGTCCGCATCGCCACCGGCGTACATCCTGCCGTCGGACCTCGCCTGCGTCGTCGCGCCGGCCTTCAGTTCGCCGAGGACGTACACCTTGCCGCCGTAGCCGATGCGACCGGACTTCACGTCCGCGCCGAGAAGGTTGACGACCTTGAGCGTGCCGTCGTGTCCCTCGGTGATGTCCAGCCTTTCGGACCTGTCGTACGCCGAGTCGGAATCGATGAACGTGGCTACCAGCGGACTCACCCAGCCGTGTGGGACGAAGTCGCGTCCCGATGCGAATCCCTGCGAATGAGGCTCGTCGTCGTGGGCGCTGCCTCCGTGTCGAAAAACGTATCCGTCGTGGCTCGACTCCCTGAAGTCGCGGAGCCTCACGCCGTCCTCGCTGGAGAAGGCGAGCTGTCCGTCCACCGAAACGGGAGTGTAAATCGCGAAGGCGCTTTGGGTGACGGCGTGGCGGGCCGTCTGGTCGAGTCGGGTTATGGAGCGCTGCGACGCGAACGGGGTTGTGCCGAAGTCGAAGAGGGCGATCAGGAAGAAGAGGACTGCCGCGCCCACGGATATCGCGGGGAGGAAGACCAGCATCATCATCCTGCGGTTCGCCTTTGCGCAGCGGCGCGCCGTGATGGGCATGACCAGGAGAACCATGGCGGCGAGGATGAGGACGAAAAGTCCGGACGGCACTGGACTGGGCAGCTCGAGTCCGAGAAAGCCGATATTCTCCGAGAGAAGTCCGCTTCTTCTGACGTGCACATTGCTTCCGCTGCCCCATGCGGCGATGTCGAGGTCGCCGGAAAGCCGCTCGTTTGATTTTAAGATCGCATCGCGCATCCTTTTCCTGTCCGCTTCGCCGCAAGACGTCGGCAGGCCGTCCGCCACGCCGTCCACGACGAACACTGCGCCGCCCAGGATCTTGTAGTCCTCGATGGCTCGCTTCGTCTTCGCCGGGAGTGCGTCGTATAGGGGCTTCTCCATGACGACTGCGTCGAAGGTCGAGTACGAGCGATAGTCGGACGGCCATTCGTCGGGCGCGGCCTTGAGCGAGAGGATGTCCATCCACTCCTCCTCCGCCTCGCCTGATTTGCGCGACGGCGTCGGTATGAACTTGTGGAACTTCTCGGCCGAGAACGCGCGGGAGAGCAGCACCTGCGGGATCAAGTTCTCGGGAGCCGTTTCGCGGGTGTCGATCCAGTCCGAGCCGTAGGCCAGGGGAATGGATTGCTTGATTCTTTCCGAGGGATTCGACTGCTTGTCCGACGTTAGCTCTACGAAGGGCGAATCCCAGTTATTGTTCCTTTCCATGCACAGCGGCGCGGGCATCCTGAGGCGGGCGGACCCGTTGGGGCCGATCTTCACCGTGCGCTGGAACTCCATGCAGCGGCGCATGCGGACCGATGCCTGGACTGTGCGTTCGCGGTTGAGGTGGTTTCGTATCGTGAAGTCGTAGAGGACCGTGCCGTGCCCCGTGTGCGGGGGGAGGACCGTCCAGTTCACGACGTCGAGGCCTTCGCCTCTGCCGCTTGTTTTCGGGAGGTCGAGGCTTACGGACATCACCGATCTTTCGGTCGCGCATTCGCATTCGTATGCGAGGGCGATTGAAGAGATGAGGATGAATAAGTGCGACAGCTTCATTTTTTCATTCCGCGATTGGGATTGAGGCGAGGAGGTCTTCGACTATCCTGGCGGGCGAGACGTTGTCCAGCTTCGCGCGGTAGTCGAGTATGAGGCGGTGGTTGAGGACGGGGAAGGCGACCTGGCGGACGTCGTCGAAGCCGACGGACGGGCGGCCGGCCATGAGCGCGACGGCGCGCGCGGCCTCGGCCATGGCGATCGCCGCGCGCGGGGAGGCGCCGTAGGTGACGTGGGGGACGGTGTGCGTCGCCGCCACGAGGTGTCCGATCCAGCTCGCCACGGCGTCCGGCAGGACAACGCGGGCGACCGTGTCCATAGCCCTGAGCAACGCCTCGCGTCCGAGCTTGAAGCCGGGCTTGGGCATCGTCCCGTGAGAGCGGGTCGTGATGATGGAGGCGAGCGTCGCGGCGTCGGGCGAGGCGACGGGGAGCTTGAAGAGGAAGCGGTCCGTCTGGGCCTCGGGAAGGGGGTAGGTGCCCTCGAGTTCGATGGGGTTCTGGCTTGCGAGGACGAAGAAGGGGTCCGGCAGGGGACGCGTCACGCCCATGAGGGTGACGGTGCGCTCCTGCATTGTTTCGAGCATTGCGGACTGCGTCTTCGGCGAGGCGCGGTTTATCTCGTCGGCGAGGAGGAGGTTGCAGAAGACGGGGCCGGGGCGGAACGCCATCTCCTTGCCGCCGTCCGCGCGCGTTTCGAGGATGTGGGCGCCGAGTATGTCGGATGGCATGAGGTCCGGCGTGAACTGGATGCGCTTGGCGTCCAGTTCGAGGATTTCGGCGAGGGCGCGGACGAGGGCTGTCTTGCCGAGCCCGGGGAGGCCTTCGAGGAGGATGTGCCCGCGCGCGAGCACGCCCGCGAGGACGAGGCGGTGCAGCTCGGGGCGCCCGAGCAGCATGGAGTCGAGCGAAGAGAGGACTCGGTCGAGGTCCGCCTTGACGCGCTCAATTTCCGTAGGGTCCAGCAAAGTCATTTCATGTAGCTCCATTTGTGGATTGATGCTTAAGAGGTATTATAGCATATTTCAATTACGCCGTGGCCCACATCACACATTTGGGTAGTTGATGGCGGGGCGGTAGTTTGATAAAATATCGGCAAAGATTTTATCTAGCGCAAAAAAAAGGAGGATTGAGCATGATAGGTCTACTTCTCGCCGCCGGGGCGGTCGCAGCCGGCACGGTAACGGTCGACATCGAGAACGACAGGACGTCGCACGAGGTCCCGAAGACGCTGTACGGCATCTTCTTCGAGGACATCAACTTCTCCGCCGACGGGGGACTCTACCCCGAGCTCCTGGAGAACCGCGGCTTCGACTGGAAGACGTCCGAGCCGGACGGCTGGCACCGCGACTGCCGCGGCGGCGGCATGGCGCGCATAACGCGCCAGTTCGGTCGACCGGTGCATGAAGCGTCCGCCGGACACCTTCGCATCGAGGCGTTCGGCGCGGGAACAGGCACCGGCGTGCAAAATCGCGGGTACCACGGCATTCACGTCGAGGCGGGCGCTAAGTACGACCTTTCGTTCTATGCGCGCGCGCTTGACGGATACAAGGGCGGAGTGAGGGCCGTGCTCGAAAAGGACGGCAGGACGCTTTGCGAGTACAAGCTTGCTAATTCCGACCTCGTGGTCGGGCCGAAGCGCGAGAACGGCGTATTCCCGCTGCCGGAGTGGAGGAAGTACAAGACGGTGTTCGTCCCCGGGGAATCAGGCAACGTCACGTTCAGCCTCCTCCTCGACTCGCCCGGCGCGGTCGAGTTCGAGCAGGTCTCGCTCTATCCCAAGGACACGTTCAGGGGACGGGCAAACGGACTGCGCAGGGACCTCGCGCAGCTACTTGCGGACCTTAAGCCCGGAATCGTCCGCTTCCCCGGCGGCTGCCTGACCGAGGGACGCGACTGGCCGCAGTGGTACGACTGGAAGCTCTCCGTCGGCGACGGCACGCTCGAATCGCGGAGCTGCATCTGGAACACGTGGGGGTACTGGCAGACGATGGGACTCGGCTACTACGAGTACTTCTGCTTCTGCGAGGACATCGGCGCGGAGCCGCTTCCGGTGATGAACTCGGGCCTCACGTGCCAGTTCGCGAAGCCGTGGGACCTCGCGCCGCTCGAAAACATGGACTACTTCGTGAAGAACTTCTGCGACCTTGTTGAGTTCGCCAACGGCGACCCGAAGACGACGAAGTGGGGCGCGGTCCGCGCGAAGATGGGCCATCCCGCACCGTTCAAGATGAAGTATCTCGGAATCGGCAACGAGAACTGGGGCCCCGAATACCTCGACCGCTTCGAGGCCGTAGCCAAGGAGATGCGCCGCCTCCACCCCGAGATCAGAATCGTGTCCTCGTCCGGCGCGGGGCCCGGCGGACGCGAATTCGACTATGCTTGGAACCGCCTCACGACCGAGACTGCTGACGTCGTGGACGAGCACTACTACGTCAGTGCGGACTGGCTGCTCGGCTCCACCAAGCGCTACGACGGCTACGACAGGTCCGGCCGCAAGCCGAAGGTCTACGCGGGCGAGTACGCATGCCACCTGCCCAACCGGGCCAACAGCCTCTACTCCGCGCTATGCGAAGCGGCGATGATGACCGGCTTCGAACGGAACTCCGACATCGTCGAGATGACGAGCTACGCGCCGCTCTTCTGCAAGATCGGCGGGACGCAGTGGAAGACGGATCTCATCTGGTTCGACAACGCAAAGAGCTTCGGCACGCCAAACTACTACGTCCAGAAGATGTTCTCCCGCAACCTCCCGACGCGCATCGTCCCGTCCAGTCTTGTCGACGGGACGGAGAGGCCTCTCAAGGGCCGCGTCGCGTTGCAGACGTGGAACACCGCCGCCGAGATCAAGGACCTCAAGGTCGTCGATGCGTCGGGAAGGGTGCTCCTCTCCGAACTGCCCGACCCGGCCAAGTGCGCAAGGGACGCGGGCGGCGACTGGCGTCTGGAGGGCGGCGTCCTCCGTCAGGTGGCGACGGACAAGACGGATACGCTCCTTCGATTCGGCGACGACTCGTGGGGCGATGTCAAAGTGTCCTTCAAGTTCAGGCGCACGGCCGGCGCGGAAGGCGTGATCGTCGCGCTGCTGGTGGACGGCGAGCACGGCACGAGGCGCGTCCACGCAAACCTCGGCGGCTGGGGCAACGTGGCGCACGCCTTCGAGTCGACGGGCTACGGGCTTTCGGACGCCCGGCGCGTCGATGGAGGATTCGCAACGGGCGAGTGGTACAATGTCTCGGTTTCGCTCAGGGGCGACTTGCTCGTTGCGAAGGTGAACGGCGCCGTCGCAACGACGGCGCGCGTCTCCAGGGCGGCGGTGCCCGAGGTGTTCGAGACGTGCGGTCGTGACGAGAAGTCCGGCGAACTCGTGGTGAAACTCGTCAACACGTCGGAGGCGGAGAAGAAGGTCGACCTCCGCTTTGCGAAGGCCGTTCCAGCAGGGCGCGTTGCCCTACAGCGCCTGAGCGGCGGGCGCGACGACGAGAACTCCATTGCAGAGCCGAAGAAGTGCGCCACGGTGGAAGGCGAGGTGAAGTGTCCGGGCGGCCGCAACTGGTCCGTCGCCCTCCCGCCGTTCTCACTCTCCGTCTACCGCATCAAGGGAGGATATTAAGAGTTAAGAGTTAAAGTTAAGAGTGGGGTTTGGAGACGCGGCTTCCAGCCGCGTCAAGTGCAGAGGGGGGCAGTCCACGTGGGGCTTGGAGACGCGGCTTCCA
>CAMOCC010000006.1 GCA_946610035.1 uncultured Verrucomicrobiota bacterium | reverse complement strand
CTCCCAATTGCGGTTGGGACTTCCTTGTTGCGTCGCGGAGCGACGCAACCCCCTGCAAGCGATCCGTTCACTACAGGGCCACCCTACAGGGGGTCCGTCGCGCGGGGCCTTGCGGCTGCTTCGCAGTTCGCGCTACGCGCTCACCCAACCCGACGCCTTCGGCGCGGGCGCATCCCGCGACGGACATTCGCAGCTATCGCACAGAATCAAAAGAATCGGGAGCGCGCGAGAAAAGCGAATGGAAAATGACTTTCTAGTCAACTGCTCCACGCCCTTCCTTGTTGCGTCGCGGAGCGACGCAACCCCCTGCCAAGATTCGTGGTCCCGCGAAGCGCAAAACATGACAACATAGACTATGCAGCGACGTTTGGCACTGCATAAATATATCGGCGCACCCAATCGGGGAATCGAACTGCTCATGCTTTCTTCTTGAGCTTCTTGATCTGGTCGCGGAGGAAGGCTGCGCGCTCGAACTCCAGCTTGTCCGCCGCCTCCAGCATCTCGCGCTGCAACTCCTCGAGGAGCTCCTCGCCCTCCGGCATCTGCGGGATTGCGGACGCCGCAGCGTCCTTCGCCGACTTGAAGAGGTACGTCGACTCGGTGATCGCCCTTTTGACTGATTTCGGCGTTATGCCGTGCGCCTCGTTGTAGGCGATCTGCTTGTCCCTGTGCGCCTTCGTGATGCGGAGGAGATCGCGTATCGCGTCCGTCTTGTGGTCGGCGTACAGGATGACCCGCCCCTTCACATGACGCGCCGTGCGGCCCGCAGTCTGGACGAGGGACGTCGTGGAGCGGAGGAAGCCCTCCTTGTCAGCATCCAGTATCGCGACGAGTGCGACCTCGGGGAGGTCCAGCCCCTCCCTCAGGAGGTTGATGCCGACGAGGACGTCGAACTCGCCCTTCCTGAGCCGCTGCAGTATCTCCACGCGCTCTATCGCGTCTATGTCGCTGTGGAGGTATTCGACGCGTATGCCCGTCTCGCGCAGGTAGTGCGTGAGGTCCTCCGCACTGCGCTTCGTAAGCGTCGTCACGAATATGCGGTCGCCCTCCGCCGCGACCTTCCGCGCCTCGGCGATGAGGTCGTCTATCTGGTTCGCGAGCGGACGCATCTCTATCACCGGGTCGAGGAGGCCCGTCGGACGTATCACCTGCTCCGCGACCGTCTTCGACTGCTCGTATTCGTAGTCGCCGGGCGTCGCCGAACAGTACACTATCTGGTGGACCTTCCTGTTGAACTCTTCGAACTTAAGCGGACGGTTGTCCTTCGCGCTCGGCAGGCGGAACCCGTACTCGACGAGCTTGTCCTTGCGCGCCTGGTCGCCGTTGTACATCGCACGTATCTGCGGGACGGACACGTGGCTTTCGTCGATTATCGTGAGGAAGTCGTCCGGGAAGTAGTCGATGAGGCACTCCGGCGCACTGCCTGGCGCGCGCCCGGAGAGCGGGCGCGAGTAATTCTCAATCCCGTTGCAGTAGCCGAGCTCGCGCATCATCTCGATGTCGTACACAGTCCGCTCCCTCAGCCTCTGCGCCTCCAGCAGCTTGTTCTTCGAGGCGAAGTACTTGAGCCTCTCGTCAAGCTCCGCCTCTATCCTGGCGAACGCCGCGTTGAACTTGTCCTTGCCCATGACGAACTGCTTGGCGGGCGTGACAACCGCCGCCGGAAGCGCGACGCCGCATTTCCCCGTAAGCGGGTCCAGCTCCCTCAGCGAGTCTATGTCGTCGCCGAAGAACTCGACCCTTATCGCCTTGGTCTCGTATGCGGGGAAGATGTCGACGACGTCGCCCCTGACCCTGAAGACGCCCGGCGCGAAGTCGTAGTCGTTGCGCGTGTACTGCGCCTCGACGAGGCGGGCGATCAGCGCGGACCTCGTAAGCGGCGCTCCGTCCGCGCCCACCGCGCCCGGTGCGATGCGCACGGCGAGGTCGCGGTACTCGTCAGATTCGCCGAGTCCGTATATGCAGCTTACTGACGAGACGACGATCACGTCCCGCCGCGCGATGAGCGCGTTCG
Source organism: uncultured Verrucomicrobiota bacterium (assembly GCA_946610035.1). Classification (GTDB taxonomy): domain Bacteria; phylum Verrucomicrobiota; class Kiritimatiellia; order RFP12; family UBA1067; genus UBA1067. The sequence goes on along the minus strand of CAMOCC010000006.1, from coordinate 57,119 downwards.
TCGCCGCAAGGCGGTAGCGCTCTATCTCATCGTTGATCGACGCGTCCTTCTCGATGTAGGTGTCGGTCTGGGGGATGTACGCCTCCGGCTGGTAGTAGTCGTAGTAGGAGATGAAATACTCGACGGCGTTCTCTGGGAAGAACTCCTTCAGCTCGGAGAAGAGCTGCGCCGCAAGCGTCTTGTTGTGGGAGAGTATGAGCGTCGGACGGTTCCACTTCGCAATGAGGTTCGCCATCGTGAACGTCTTGCCGCTCCCCGTCACGCCCTGCAGCACCAGGCGGTCCTCGCCGCGCTTCAATCCGTCGTACAGCGCCTGTATCGCCTCGGGCTGGTCTCCCGTGGGCCTGAACTTCGACTTGAGCTTGAAGATTCCTTCCATTTGGCTACTCCCCGGGCCTCCCCTTCCACGTGAACACGACGGCGGAGACGAACGCCGTGAATGGCGCGACGAGTACGAGGCCGAAGCTCCCGACAAGCGTCTTAACGAGTTCAGCCGACACAAGCGTCGAATTGAGGAAGTCCAATGGCCTCGTCCCCTCCGCCGCAAACACCATGAGGAGCGTGAGGTATCCGCCCGAATAGGCGAGCAGCAGCGTCGTCGTCATAGTGCCGACGACGGACCGCCCGATCCGCATGCCGGACCCGAACAGCTCCCTCGCGCCAAGCGACGCATTGTGGCGCTTCACCTCGGCAACGCCCGCCGCGATGTCCATGGCAAGGTCCATGACCGCCCCCGACGAGGCGAGTATCGCCGCGCCCGTGAATACGTCCGCAAGGTCCATCCCCGGACAACCCGCGTACAGCAGCTGCTGCGAAAACGGCATCGTCGCCCCGTTCACGTGCACGACGCGCGCGAAGAACTCCGCAAGGGCGAGGGACGCGACCACGCCGAGCATCGCACCCGCAAAGGCGGACACCCCCTTCCTCGTGAAACCGGCGACGAGGAACACGATCGCCGCGGTCAGCCCCGCGACAGTGGTGAACGACGCCGCAGTCGCGCTGCAGCCGGTGAGGACGGACGGCACCAGGAGCTTCCATATCGCGAGGCAGCTGAAGACGAACGTGAAAAGCGCCCTCAGCCCCGTCGCACCGCCGAATACGGCGAGGGACAGAGCGAAGAGGGCGAAGAGGACCCCGGCCCAGCCAAGCCTCCAGTGGTCGCGCGCAACGAGCACGTCCGTCGGCGGACCCGCCCTCGGGACAAGGACGAGCGCAGTGTCGCCCGGGCGGAACTTCTTGTCCAGCTCAAGCTGCGCCCTGAGTTCGTTCGCCGCGTCCGCGACAGTCCCGTCCGGCAGCCGCACCTTCAGCATCTGAGTTCCGAACTCGATGAGCCCGTGCAGCTGAATCCCGGAGTCGTCGACCTCCAGCACCTCGGCGCGGACCGTCCGCATCCCGCCCGTGTCTATGAGCGGGCTCGGCCCCGGCTTCATCCAGAGCCACACGGAGAATGCTGCGAGGGCGAGGATGACGACGGCGTCCGCAACGCCCTTGCGGGTGAATCTTGGCGCGGCGGGTTTCACAGGAGCGACTTGATCTTGGCGGAGATGTCGGTGTTCTCGATGAATCCCGAGAAAAGGTCCGCCTTGACGCCCTTCGCCGTCGTGAGCACGGGCATGGCCGTGTGCGCGCCCGAGCTCCAGCCGATGCCGCTCTTGTGAGACATGACGAGGCGGCACGCGCCGCCGAGCAGGTAGCGCCTCTCGCCGTCGTACTTCGTGTTCTCCACGACCTTCGCCTTGTAGAACTCCATGTCGTGGTCGAACGCCTTGCGGATGTCAGCAAGCTCCTCCTTGGAGAGGACCATCGGGTCCTTCTCCCTGTCGCCTTCAAACTTGAAGCCGAATGCACGCGTCATAAGCTCCTTCGCCTCGTCGAAGGTCTTGATGCGTCCGTCGTTGACCCTGCGGGAGAACTTCCCCTCGAAATTGCCGACGCTCATCGTCTGGTTGGCGAGGCGGTCCATGTACAGCGCGTAGCCAGTCGCCGCGAAGCCCATGGAGAGTCCGCCGGTCTCGTGGTCGCCCGTCACGACGACGAGCGTCTCGTCGGGATGGCGGTCGAGGAACCCGAGCGCGACCTTCACGGCCTCGTCGAGCGCGAGGACGTCGCGGAGGTTCGTCGCGGCGTCGTTGGCGTGCCCGGCCCAGTCGATGCGCCCGCCCTCGGCCATGATGAAGAAGCCCTGCGGCCCCTCCAGCAGCTCGACCGCCTTGGACACGAGCTCGGCCAGCGTGGGCTCGTTGATGTCGTCCGTCCTGTCGATGGAAGTCTCCAGGGCGCCGTTCTTGAACTTCGTCAGGATCTTCCCGCCACCGGGCTTGAGCGCGAGGAACTCGTTGCGCTTCGTGACGATCCTGTAGCCGCGCTTCTTCGCGTACTCGTACGCCTCGCCGCACTTGGCGAACTCGGGGTGCTTCTCGGACTTCGACACGTGCGTATCGAGTCCGCCGCCCGCGAAGAGGTCGAAGCCCGAGTTCGCAAGGTCGATGGCGATGCCGTACGTCTCGCCGCGGTTCTTGCGGTGCGCATAGAACCCGCCGGGCGTCGCGTGTGTGATCGTGACAGTCGACAGGATCCCTACCTTGCGTCCCGCCTTCTTGGCCGCCTCCGCGCAGGATACCGCCCGCTTCCCGGCTGCGTCCACCCCAAGCGCGCCGTTGTAGGTCTTCACTCCGCAGGCGATCGCCGTCGCAGCCGCCGCCGAGTCGGTGACGAGTGAACTCGCGGAGCACGTGCGCGTCGTCGCCTGGTACGGCATCGCGTTCATCGCAAGCGACCCGGTCCCGGCCTTTCTGGAGAATTCCTCGGCGATCATCCGCTGGGGCGTGGACATACCGTCCCCGATGAAGAGGAATATGTACTTGGGCTCCTTGGCAAGGAGTCCGCAAGAGGCCATGATCACGGCAACAAGGAATATCTTTTTCATAATGAGAGAATTTTATCACATTTACGGTCGCTCGGCAAGCCCGACGAAGACGAAGAAGAAGACATCGGGCGGGGCGGGATGCACCGGAAGATTTATGCAAGGATGCGTTAATTTGCCAGCATCTTCACATCGTACATATACCGCCATAGGTCTTCGGGGTGGAATAGCCAGAGGGGGAGGAAGAGGGGTGATTTGGAGACGCGGCTTCCAGCCGAGTCAATCAAGTGATTGGTCTACGACTGCTTTAGCGACTTGACGCGGCTGGAAGCCGCGTCTCCATAGGGGTGCTAACGGGGAATGGGGAATGGAATTGTGGAATTACGGAATTGTGGAAACAGCCAATGGGAAATGGGAAAGAGGGAGGAGGGGGTTAGTTTGGAGACGCGGCTTCCAGCCGCGTTAATCAAGTGATTGGTCTGCGACTGCTTTAGCGACTTGACGCGGCTGGAAGCCGCGTCTCCATGTTCGGTCGCCGCTCAGTCGCTAGTATAACGCGGCTGGAAGCCGCGTCTCCATGGGGGCGAATGGGAGCCAACAGGGTCAGACATGATTGCCACAGTAGATTGCCACAGTAAGTATTCCCTGTCGTAGCGGCGCGCCCCTCTCGATCCATCGATTGCTTACCATCAAACGCGCGATAGGCAATGCGGTCGATCTGGCGACAGCATCGGTTAGGAAGATTTGCCCGGCTACGTCTCATGTCTAATATCACATCCCTATCTCTTGTTAGTGTGGCATTTTACTGTGGCAACCATGTCTGACCCTGTAGCCACACGGCGAACGTGAAAATCGCCAACGCGGCTATGTTAGCCGACAATTTCAGGCACCGGCCGTTCATTGTTTGCTGCGTTCAACCAGCATGCGGCCTATCTCGGTTTTGAAATCATCCAGCCCGCTTATCGGCTCGAACAGTTCGGGATGCCGTTTGCACAACTCCGGATACTTACCGACTTTCCCGTCGCGTTTCCACAGCCAATATACGATTTCGGAAATTTCACGAGAATTCAATTCGACGTCATTACCATACGACTGACTTTTCCATGCTTTCTTATCCGGTTCAGGCAAGGCGCTACAACCAACACGTGTAGATTTGGCCGCACATACAACCCTCACTGCACTTTCATAGTCTACCTCAAAGGCCCCTCCGTCGCACATTGCAAACGCTCTATCCCGGAAAGCGCGCAAATGCATGGTTTTATCAATGCCCTTGTAACGCCAAAAGTCCTCATATGGGACTTCTAGTTGTCGCCCAGGTACCAGTTCACGCGAATCGTATCTCCTTCTATCAGGTTTTCCACGCCAAGTCAAAAACACAATTCGGCAGGATCTTAGTTCAAACGCATAAGCACCAAAATATTCTGATGGGCAAAAATTCATATCGATGGAAGCATGCCGATTTGACTCATAGAGAAACAAAAGATCGCGCTCTTGCTCTGGGACTCTCAATCCATCCGCCCAACGAGAATCAATAATGCTCTCCACATCCTGAAGCCCGAATCGCCAGGCCGACGGAAATACAGTTTCGCAACGATGAAAATGTATTGGAAGCACGTATATCACCGAGAAACTGACATTTGTCGGATATCTCGCGATGGATGCCACGATGGATTCTCGTATATTACTTGCGGCAGCACTGAACGGTGTGACGGCATGCACTTCTACATTAGACCACCATAAAAAAGCACACCATGCAAGGATATGAATTCTATTACTGATAAGCTTCATGTTTATCCCCTAAAATCGGCGTTTTCACATGGGATTCTTTGTAATATTGACAATGATATTTCCCATACGCATTGTACCCAACGAGTTACCCACACTGGCGGCCTCCAAAGACCACGCCATGGCAACCGCAGCTAGCAAGGCGCATATTTTGATTCGAATCATTAATTCGCACGTTTGATCTTATCGGTTTTTAATATTTGGTGCAGTATTCTATCAAAAATTTGCCTAACAACGCAACTGCCAGTTTTGAAATTTTGACTCTCCCATCGGCGTGAAAGGCATCTGTGCGGTCGTGACGTCGTTCGTCGTGGGGCCGACCTGCACGACGCCGACAGCATCGTCAGCGAAAAGCGGACAACGCACAATAGCCGCAAGCGCGGGCATCGCTGCCGCCGCGGACACCAGAAACCGAAATGAAGATAGCCTTTTCATATCTGTCTCCATTATCTCATTTTCACCATCTGAAGTATATACCCCAAACGGATACCAACGCCCATCCTGTAATCCCGCAACAACGCAAGAGATCATGCAAAAGACTTCAGCGCGGCGGCATCTGCCGATAGGATCCCTATGCATAGGGGACCGCTTCCCCCAGTCAACACGGACACTCCAGCCCTGTTGACAGTCATAGATGCCGCTCATATTTATCCGCTTGATCGCCACTTCCCGTGCGTCGCGCGCTTGTCCTCCGCAAGCGAATAAAGCGCAGTCCCGGCGTATGGCTTAGTCTTCTCGCGTGCCGCCCTGACGAGCACTCCACGCGCTCCGCCATCTGGTAGGGCGCGATCACCGAGCGCGCCGACTCGCGTTGCGTCGCCCAACTCGTTCACCATCGCCCCCAAATGCTGAATACAGTAGTCGATCACAGCCGGCGGATGTACAGTGTCGTCCGGTAGGGACGGCGTTCCATCGCCGTCCGTATCACGTGACCGCGCCGGTAGGGACGGCGTTCCATCGCCGTCCGCGGCTGGCGGTGGAACGCCAGCCCTACCTGTCCGACCAAACCCTGCAACGGGTCGTCCATCTATCATCGCCATCAACGTCTCCGCTAATCCTTCCACCATCGGCTCCTGACGCCGCAACAAATTCATCACGTCATTCTTAAGCGCAGCCACTCGCTCGACCCGCATCGCATCATCCGCCCTGCGCAGATACGCCATCAGCGCCGCGCAATCGACCTGAGGGTGTCGTTCCGCGCCTCGTAGCGGTCGGCGGTCGCCTTGTCAATGCCACACACAATCGCGACGGCACCCGACACCGCAGCCTCCTCGCCCTCCGACACCGGCTCCGCCTTCCGCGCCACAGACTTAATGCGTACCTCGGCTGGCGTCTGCGCCACCAGCACTTCCGGCATAATTCCAAACTTACTGCGATTGCTCGACGAAACTACCACAACGGCCACAACCACTATCGCTGCTACGCAGGCGATTCCTAAACGGAATTTTGTCATCTTATACTTTTCAGGCTCATACATTATTCCTAATCAAGGAGTGCTGGACCAAATGCCGTCACGGTTTTTCTCTCGTCAATAAAAGCGTTGGCCTTGAAAAATCACCCTGATAGTATAATTCACATTAACCACATCCCCAGGAGAAGCGCACATATGGTACGCAAGAAAACCACTCTCCAGAAGGTACAACGAAAACTTAGGAACAAGTCCAGGGCCAACACAAAGCCTGTATAGATCAGGGGAGGCACAGGCACTTCCGCCCTCTGTTTCCTCCCTTGCACCATCTTGTTCCCATACATAGCAATCCTTGATTGCATCCATCAATGTAGCCTTCTGATCTTCCGTCAACTCCCTTGGCCTTGCCTTGCCAAACACAGACCTAATAATCCACGGTTGCTGTAGTGCGCTTTCTATCGAACCGAAAGCAGCGACGACTTCGTCTCCTATAGTTACTCTGCTTTGACGAGTATTCGCAATAGTGCAACCGCCTAGGCAAAACAATGCAAGGAGCATCAGCTTCTGCATCAATGCAGCCCGAACGCCAAACAATTCACGTACATGCGCAACGATTTTCATATAATTTCTTTGCTCCATCATCAAACTCCTCATATCAATGATAATTTCTTACAGTGACTTCCTAGGCCACTTGTTTTTACACTTCTCATATAACCGGTTAAAAATTGTTTCCATTTGCTTTATATCCTGCTCCGAAAGCCCGTAAGGCGCTTTGCTCGGGAAGCATGTAAATGAAGAAGAATATCGAACGCCTTGCCAAACGCCATGTCGTCTTTCTGACTCAGTGCGATAAAACGGAACCAACAGGGTCAGACCTGATTGCCACAGTAGATTGCCACAGTAGGTTTTCCTTGTCATAGCGGCGTAACCTTTTCGATTCGCCGCCTGCCCTTCTTCAAACGGGCGGTGGGCGACGCGGCTGATCAGGTGATAGCAACGATTGGGAAGATTTATCCTGCAACGTCTCATGCCGAACAGTATATCATAAACTCCCGCTACTGTGGTAATTTACTGTGGTAACCATGTCTGACCCTGTAGCCCCCAGTCAATGTATATCAGTATGATGTCGAACTCTGCATCATAATTTCAATCGTCAAGTGTAGGTTAGGCTGCACCTTTGGAGACGCGGCTTCCAGCCGCGTCAAGTGCGCTAAAGTAGTCGCAGACCAATCACTTGATTGACGCGGCTGGAAGCCGCGTCTCCAAATTACCAATTCCCCATTCCCCCTCTTCCCTCCTCACTCTTCCCTCTCCCCATTCCGCTAATATAGCCCGCTTACAATCCCAACGCGGCTGGAAGCCGCGTCTCCAAATTAACCTCCTCTTCCCACTTCCCTCTTTCCCATTCCCATTGGCTGTTTCCACAATTCCATTCCCCATTCCCCGTTAGCACCCCTATGGAGACGCGGCTTCCAGCCGCGTTATACTAGCGACTGAGCGGCGACCGAACATGGAGACGCGGCTTCCAGCCGCGTCAAGTGCGCTAAAGTAGTCGCAGACCAATCACTAGATTAACGCGGCTGGAAGCCGCGTCTCCAAATTACCAATTCCCCATTCCCCCTCTTCCCACTTCCCCATTCCCCTAATACATCCCGCTTACAATCCCAACGCGGCTGGAAGCCGCGTCTCCAAATTACCCCTCTTCCTCCCCCTCTGGCTATTCCACCCCGAAGACCTATGGCGGTATATGTACGATGTGAAGATGCTGGCAAATTAACGCATCCTTGCATAAATCTTCCGGTGCATCCGCCCGCCCGGTTCGTCAAGTAGGACGTGCACCCTGTATCCCTCTTCCCTATTGCCCGCCCCACGTTAGAGGTTCGGATTGTCGAACTCCCTGATGACGTCGTATAGCTGCTCCGCAAGGTCCGGGTCGACCTCGTAGATGTTCTCCGGCTGCGAATAGGTGTAGTTGGATATGTTCGCCTTGACTGCCATGAAGCGGTCGAATGAATCCTTGTCGGACCTCCTGAAGTTCTTCTCCCTGTCGAGGAGGCCGTAGTTGACCAGGTTCTGGAATATGTCCTGCGCGTGCTTGGGGTCCGTCATCATGCGCTGCGTCCTGAAGTTCTCCCACTCCGAGTCGTCCGCATGCTTCGCGAAGTCGTTGGAGACGCGGTCGCTCGTCCCCTTCTTGACCTCCACATGCCCCGTGCCCATCAGCAGCACAGATATGCGGCGGTAGGGGGTCTTGTTCATGTTGTAGTAGTGGATTTCGACCCAGTTGAGCGGACTCTCCTTGACCGCTATGTAGGGGTCCACCCAGAACGGACCGCACCCGTTAAGGACGAACGCCGTCAAGGCGATGGTGAACGACGCGGCGATTGTCAGAATTCCTTTGCGCATATTAGCCCTGTTCCGTAGAGTGTCAGTGTTGGATCGATTGTGAAAGGCATGTCGAGGTCCTTGAGCGCCCATTTTGCGAATCCGCCGGTCGCGACGAGCCTGAAGTCCTCCTTGAAGTTGCGCTTGAGCTCGGCGACTATTTCGCGGACCATCCCCCTGTAGCCCACTATCGCGCCGAAGCGCATGGCCTCCTCCGTGGAGCGGCCGATCTTCGGCGCGCGGCCCGTGCCGAGCTCCATGCGCGGCAGTTTGGCCGTACGCTCGAAAAGGTAGTCTCTCATCAGCGGAAACCCCGGCGCGATGACGCCGCCCCTCCACACGCGGTCGCGCGTGACGACTGCGGCGGTGAGCGCGGTCCCGAAGTCCATGACGAGGACGGGCGCGCCATGGCGCTCGACGGCGCCTGCGGCGTCCGCCAGGCGGTCGGCGCCGATCGTCTCCGGCTTCGGATAGTCGAGTTCAAGCGGGAAGAGACCGGGCGAGACGCGCACCAGCCGCAGCCCCAGGGAGTCGGCGAACGCCCTCCACTTGCGGTCCTCCTTCGGGACGACGCTTACGTACGCGAGGCCTGCCGGCGCGAACCGCTCCGCGAGCGCGCGCACGGCCCCGGACGCCTCTGCGAATCCGCCGTCGCAATGGACTGTGTGCGAAACACGACCGGGGGTCCATAGACCCGCGGCCGTGGATGTGTTGCCCACGTCGACTGCAATCAGACGGCGCGCCATTCCAGGGAAAGGTCGACGGACCCGGCGGAGTGAGTGAGGCAGCCGAGCGAAATAGCGGTGACCCCTGTCGCCGCCACCTCCTTCGCACGGTCGAGCGTGATGCCGCCGGACGCCTCCGTCTTCGAAATGCCCTTGCAGAGCTTCACGCACTTCTTCATGTCCGCACAGGACATGTTGTCGAGCATGATCCACTCCGGCTTCGCCTTGAGCGCGCTCTCGCACTCCCTCAGGGACTCCACCTCCACCTCGACGTCGAGCTTCGGGAACCTTCTGCGCGCCGCGACGACCGCCTGGTCCAGCTCGTCGGGGTCGCCGCCCTTCCAGAGGCGGCGGTGGTTGTCCTTCATGAGGACGCGGTCGTACATGCCCATGCGGTGGTTCGTCCCGCCGCCGCACGTCACCGCGTACTTCTCGAAGACGCGCAGGCCGGGTGTCGTCTTCCTCGTGTCGAGGATCATCGTCCCGTATTTCTTCACGGCGTCCACGAACTTGCGCGCGAGCGTGGCCGTCGCGCACATCCTCTGCATGAAGTTGAGGGCCGTCCGCTCCGCCGCTAGTATCGACCTCGCCTTCCCCCGGAAGGCGAGGATCGGCTCCTTCGGCTTGACGACGGACCCGTCGGGCTTCAGTATCGTCACCTTGATCTTGGGGTCGACGGCCTTCATGACGGCCTTGGCGACGGTCGCGCCCGCGACGACGCACCCGGTCCCCTTCGCGTAGATTTCGCCGGTCGCGACGACGTCTGGATCCACAAGGGCCTCGCTTGTCGCGTCGAGCCAGCGCGTCGCGCGCGCATCCGCGGCGTCGGCCAGATCCTCATCTAGCGCAAGCCGCACTGCGGCCTGCGCTCTAGTCGAGCGCATTACATCCTTCATGGAAGCGACTCCATCAGACGCCGTGCAGGTATTCGGCGTGCTGGTACATCATGTACACAAGCACACCGAGCAGCGCAAGCGCCACGCAACCAGCCGAGAAGGCCCATGCAACGGCCTTCGCATTGACAGTCGCGCCCTTGTGCGCCTGAGGCTGTACATCCAGACGGAAACGATCGGCGATGGCTGCGCCGCCGGGGGCTGCCGCGTTGCCGCCGGGGGCCTTGATGGTCATGGGCTTTTTGATTTTCATAGTAATGGTATTATACCACGCGGAGCGGGGGGAAATCAAGCGGACTCTTTCGGCTTGTTGCGATGATTCGCGTGGACGCCTCCGCCGCGATGGTGGTGGAACGACGTCCCGCGGCCCGTAAGGACGGGCACGCCCCAGTGGTACTTGATCGCAAGGGCCCTGATGACGAATATGAGGCCGACGCTCAGGACGTTTCGGGCTGCCAGGTTCTCCACCCCCGCCAGCGGCAGCACGAAGAACAGCACGCCGCCCGCGGCGCACGCGAGCGCGTAGAGCTCCTTGCGGAAGATGAGCGGAACGTCGTTGATGCAGATGTCGCGCATGATGCCGCCGAAGACGGCCGTTATCACGCCAAGCATTATCGCGCACCACCACGAGGAGTACCCGTAGAGTATCGCCTTCTGGACGCCGATGACCATGAAGACGGATATCGAGACCGTGTCGAACACGAACCACGTGATCTGTCCGCTGATGAAGCGCCGCCCGAAAAGCCCCACCGCGACGACGGCGAGGCCGGACGAGACGATGTAGAACGGATCGGACATCCAGAACGGCTCGACCCTCAGCAGGATGTCGCGCAGCGTCCCGCCGCCGACGGCGGTTATGAACCCGATCACGCTCGCGCCGAACCAGTCGAAGCGCTTGGCGCTCGCGAGCCTCACGCCCGAGATCGCGCCGGCGAACGTGCCGATGAACTCGAGCACGCGGATGAAGAAACGAATCTGGTCCTGAAGTCCGTCCATGTCAGTTACCGTGCGGAATCGGCTTCCAAGTCTTCGTCGGACACACAAGCGTCCATAGGACCGTCGCCGAGAGTACGAACGAGAAAATCGGGAACGTCAGCACTGCGGGCCACTTCGGACGCCTCTTCTTGCTCGAAAGGAGCACCGCGAGGACGCCCGTCACGCTGCTCACGAACGCTATGAAGCAGATGAGAAGCGCGAACATCGCCACCGCCTCGAGCACGCCCGCCCCGGCCACGATGCGGACGACGATGGATATGAACCCGAACAGGATGAGGAACGCGACGGACATCCCCGTCAGGAGCGCGAAGTAGCTGTCGAAGAGGCGGAAGGACGGACGCTTCAGCATCGCCCACGCCCACGGACGGAAGTAGTGGTAGACGACCTGCCAGCACCCGGTCGCCCAGCGGCAGAGCTGCCTCCACATGTGATGAATTGTGACCGGCTGCTCGTCGGCGTACTCCGCACCCGCGACATATGCGACGCGGCGGCCCGCTATGTTGCTCTGTATGGAGAACTCGACGTCCTCCACCATGGTGCGCGTGTGCCATCCTTCCCTGCCTAGGATCGGAAGGAGGAACGCGAAGCCCGTTCCCGTGAGCTTGCCGGAAAGCAGCAGATTCGTGCGGACGCGGTTCGAGAGCTCGTTCATGAGGTCCCAGTACACCGTGTACCAGCCCGATATCAGATTCGTCGTGGCGTTGGAGGACATCCTGCGGCCGGTCACGATGAGTTCGCCGTCGTTCAGCGCGTTGTTCATCGCGTCGAACCAGATGTCGGAGACAATGTTGTCAGCGTCGAACACCGCGACCGCGTCGAAGCGTCCGGCGTCGATGACCCTGCGGATGCCCCACTCCAGCACGTCGCCCTTCCCGCTCGAGGGCTCTGTCTTCTCCCACACCGTCGCCCCCGCCTCCCTCGCGCGCGCCGCCGTCGCATCAGTGCAGTTGTCCGCAAGGACGATCACCTCGCGGCACTCCTTCGGATAGCGGGACATGAGAACGCTCTTGACGGGGAGCCTTATGACGTTCTCCTCGTTGCGCGCGCAGACGAGCACCGCGAAGCGCAGCTTCCTGTCCGCCTTCGGATGGCGGTGCCAGCGCGACAGAAGCCCGACAAGCAGGATGAGGGTCGACCACAGGAACACCAGTCCCATGATCAGGCACATCAAGTCGAGCGCACCGAAGACCCTTGCAAGATGCTCAGTCATCGCGCCACCTCCTGTGGGCCCAGAGATACTGCTCCGGGTATCTGCGGATCGCCTCCGCAAGCCTGTCGTTCAGAAGCTGCGTCGCCTCCGCGAGGTCAGTCCCCTTCCCGAACACGACCGGCGCGCCGCCGACGAGACGGTAGCGGTAGGGGGCCACCCTCACGAACGATCCGACGACGATCGGCCGCCCGTACCTGATCGCAAGCCTCGCCACGCTGGTGAACGTCTTCGCCGGACGGCCGAGGAAGCGGAGCTTCAGGCCCTTGGACGTGTGCTGGTCCATGAGTATCGTCATCGCCGCGCGCTCGTCCGCCCACTGGCGGAACACCTCCGGCGTGAAGCCGTGGTTCTTGTCGATGACCGTGACCGGCCCGCGGAAATGGTGCTTCTTCATCCAGTCGGCGACGAACTTGTTGTTCATCGTCCGCGCTATCGCTATCATGGGCCGCGCAAAGGAGAGGACGTTCGTCGCCGCCTCCCAGACGCCGTGGTGGGCGCTCGCGATGATAATGGGAGTGTCGGGAGTGTCGAGGAGGAGCTTCACCGCGTCAGGATGCCCCTCCGAGAAGTCGAGGTGCTCGCGCCAGTTGTCCCTGCCGATGACGTTGGGGACGCACAGCGCCTCGCATATGTGCCCCGGAAGGTGGCACCACGCCTTCTTCGCGATCCTCTTCGCCTCCTTTGGATCGTCCGTTATGCCGCACTTCATTATGTTCTCCATCGAAAGGCGGCGGCGCCTGAAGAAGAACGGCCACAGGAGCGCGGCGAAGCCGGCCCCTATTCCGTAGGCGTGTCTCTGGATGAACGTCATTTGCCCGATGTCATTCGAAGCGGATTGTCGCCGCCCTGCCGTGTCCGTCGAGCCCCTCGACGGACGCAAACGCCTCTATCGTAGCCCTGGTCTCGCGGAGGTCGCCCTCCGTGAACGAAACGAAGCTGTGTCGGCGGCGGAAGTCGTCCGGCGTGAGCCCGTTGAACATGTCCGCCGCCCCGCCGGTGGGGAGGACGTGGCTCGGGCCCGCGACGAAGTCGCCGGCCGACTCGGGCGTCCACGGACCCGCAAAGACCGCCCCCGCGCTCCTTACGCCCTTCATCACCTTCAGGGCGTTCTTCGTCATGATCTCGAAGTGCTCGGGCGCAAAGGCGTTCACGACCTCCAGCCCCTCGGCGACATTGCCGGCGACGACGATGAGGATGCCGTCCCTGTCTATGACGCGCTGGACGAGGGCCTTCCTGGACAGCGTCTCCGTCTGGCGCAGCACCTCGTCGCGTATCTCCTCCGCGAGCTTCCTTGAAGTGCACACGCAAAGCGACTTCTCCCAGCCGCTGCCGTGCTCGGCCTGGCTGAGGAGGTCCGCCGCGATCCAGCGCACGTCCACCGAGCCGTCCGTGAGGACCGCTATCTCGCTCGGACCCGCGACCTGGTCGATCGCAACGTATCCGTAGACCTGGCGCTTCGCCGCCGTGACAAACGCATTGCCGGGTCCGGCGATCTTCTGCACCTTGCGGCACGTCTTAGTCCCGAAGGCCATCATGCCGATCGCCTGGATGCCTCCGACGCGGTATATCTCGGTCGCGCCGGCGACCTTGAGGGCGTAGAGGAGGACGGGGTTGACCTCGCCGGTCTTCCCGGCGGGAGTGCAGGCGACGATCTCCTTGACGCCTGCGGCCTTGGCGAGAGTCACGGTCATGACGGACGTCGAGGCGAGCGGCGCGGTGCCGCCAGGGATGTAGACGCCGACGCGGTCCATCGGGGTGAAGAACTCGCCCTCGCTGCCGCCGCGCGGCGTCTTCATGGACCAGTCCTTCCTCAGCGATGCCCTGGAGAACTTGAGGACCCTCCTGTGGGCGTCTTCGACGGCCTTGGCGATCTTAGGGTCTATTAGGGTCGTTTTAGGGCCTTTTAAGGTATTTTTGGAGCCGTTTAGGGTCTCTCCGACTCTATCAGACGCCAATCCGACCCTAATCGACTCTAAATCGACTCTAAGATCGCGGCCCTTGAAGCCCTCGAACTTGGCGACATAGCGGCGGACCGCCCGGTCCCCTTCCCTTCTGATGGCGGACAGCACCTCGGCGGCGGCCTTCTCGGCCTCCTCCGGGAACGCGGGACGCGCGTTGAACTTCTCGATGCGTTTGTCGCCCGTCTCTACAATCCTGATCATCGTCTCCTTTCAATCTCCATTCGTAGGCTCACCGCCAACCACCAATCACCAACCACCAACCACCAATCACTTCTCCCCGCCGAGCATGCACATCACGCGGGCCTCCGCGGCGAGTTCGCCGTTAACGAAGCCCTGGATGGAGAAGGTTCCCAGCACGCGACGGAGCTTCTCCGTCTTCGCGACGGAGACGAACTTGTCGCCTGGGCGGACCGGGCGGCGGAACTTCGCCTCCTCGACCTTGGCGAGGACGAATCCCGGCGACTTGTCGCCGAAGAACTTCCTCGCCACGAGGCCCGCGCCCGCGGCCTGCGCCATCGTCTCGACGAGGACGACGCCGGGCACGATCGGGTATCCGGGGAAGTGCCCCTTGAAGAAGTCGTTCTTCTCCTCCGTGAACGTGTACTCCGCCGCCGCGCCCGTCTCGTCCGCCGACAGCAGCGTGTCGACGAAGAGGAACGGCGGACGGTGCGGAAGGAGCTCCACGCCGGGTGTGTTGTAGACTGTTCCAAAGGTTGGGATTTCGGTTGCCATGACGATCAAGCCTTCTTGAAGACCAGGATTCCGTTGTGTCCGCCGAAGCCGAGCGAGGAGCTGACCGCGACGCGTATGTCGCGCTTCACGCCGACGTTCGGCGTGTAGTTGAGGTCGAGCTCCGGATCGGGGTTCTCGTAGTTGAGCGTCGGCGGGACCCATCCCTCGTTCACCGCGAGCGTCGTGAGCGCGGCCTCGATTGCGCCTGTCGCGCCGAGGCAGTGTCCGTGGAACGGCTTCGTGGACGAGATGTTGATCTTCTTCGCCTGCTCCTCGCCGAAGACGCGCTTGAAGGCCTTCGTCTCCATCGCGTCGTTGAGGTGCGTCGAGGTTCCGTGCGCGTTGATGTAGTCGACCGTCGAGAGGTCCTCGACCCCGGCGTCCTTGAGGGCGATGTTGATCGCCTTCACCGCGCCGTCGCCGGAAGGATCGGGCGCCGTGATGTGGTACGCGTCGCTCGTCGAGCCGTAGCCGGCGAGCTCGGCGTAGACCTTCGCCCCGCGCGCCTTCGCATGCTCCTCGCTCTCGAGGATGAGCACCGCCGAGCCCTCGCCCATGACGAAGCCGTCGCGGTCGGCGTTGAACGGACGGCACGCCTTCTCGGGCGTGTCGTTGAAGTGGGTGGAGAGCGCCTTCTCCTTCATGAAGCCGCCGACGCAGAACTCCATGATGGTCGCCTCCGCGCCGCCGGCGATGACGACGTCCGCACGGCCCGCGCGGATCATGTCCATCGCGAATCCGAGGGCGTCCGTCGAGCTCGCGCACGCGGTCGTCACGACCTGCGCCGGGCCCTTGGCGCCGAGCGCGATCGAGATGTTGCCCGCTCCCTCGTTCGAGATGAGCTCGGGGATCGCAAGCGGGGAAAGGCGGTCCGGCCCGCGCTCGAAGAGAATCTTGAAGGACTCGCCCGTGACCTCGAGTCCGCCGATGCCGTTGCCGAGAATCGTGCCGACGCGGTCCATGTCGGGCCGGAAGCCCTCGCCCTCGCCGCGTGCGAAACCGGCGTCGCCCCACGCCTCGACGGCCGCGGCGACGGCGTACTTGGAGAAGTTCGCCATGTGGCGGGCCTCCTTCTTGTCGAGAAGACCGCCGCCGATCGCATATTCATCAAAGCCCTTCAGCTCCGCCGCGACCTGGCAGGTGCAGCGCGAAGGATCGAACTTGGTGATGCGCCCGACGCCGGGCTTGCCGGCCTTGACCGCCGCCCATGTGGCGTCCTTACCGTTCCCTACGGCCGTGAGCATCCCGATGCCCGTTATCATTACTTTCTTCATTGATGTCATCTCTTTCTCTTTTTAATCTTGAAATCGCTACAGGTTCGGCCACGCGCAGTACGTACCCGCGTATGTGAGGCCGGCGCCGAAACCGACCATGACGATCTTCATCCCCTCCCTGAGCTCGCCGGCCCTTACCGCCTGGTCGAGTGAAATCGGGATGGACGCGGCGCTTGTGTTGGCAGTCGTTTCGAGGTTCAGCCAGAAGCGCTCGAGCGGAAGCTTCATCCTGCGCGCAACCGCCTCGATGATGCGCCCGTTCGCCTGGTGCGCGAAGACGCGGTCGAGCTCCTCGGGCTTCGTTCCCAGCCTTTCGCACAGGTCGCGGCAGACCTTCGAGAGAGTCCTTACCGCGAAGGCGAAGACGTCGTGGCCCTGAAGGGTAAGCTCCGGGAGGACGGGCGCCGCCTTGAGCGGCACGCCCGTGTCGGGGGACATCGGAAGCGCATTCCTCGTCCCCCCGGTGCGCATTATGAAACCGGCTCCCTTCCCGTCCGCCCCGAGGAGGGTGTGCGCCTTCGTCTTGAGCGAGGCGACACCGGGCGGCTCGTCGTTGCCCAGCACCACCGCGCCCGCGCCGTCGCCGAAGAGGATGCAGGTGGAGCGGTCGGACCAGTCGAGGATGCGCGTCAGGGATTCGGCACCGACGACTATAGCCTTCTTGTCGGGATAGAAGTTCACGAACCCGCGCGCCTGCTCAAGCGCATAGACGAAGCCGGAGCACGCGGCCTGGAGGTCGAACGCCCCCGAATTGACGCACCCGAGCTCCGCCTGGACGAGCGCGGCCGTGGACGGGAACGGATTGTAGTCGGGCGTGGACGTGGCAACGACGATGAGGCCGACCTCCCCGGGCTTGACGCCCGCCGCGTCGAGCGCAGACTTCGCGGCCTTCGCCGCCATGGAGGACGTCGATTCGCCCTCTCCCGCCACGTGCCGGGAGTGGATGCCCGTGTGCGAGTATATCCACTCGTCGGACGTATCAAGCGAGTGCGCTATGTCGTCGTTCGTCACCACCTTCGGAGGCAGGTAGCTGCCCGTTCCTAGGATTCGTATGCCCATTGTTCTTCCTTATGCGAAATTTTGTAAGATAATATTATATCAAATCGGACGCGGTTAGTCACCTATCCGTTGAGAAATATTTGAAAACCTACAAAAACAGGCAATATCCAGCGAAAAACGGTTACATAGAATCCGAATCAAATGCGGTTGTCCCAGTTCTTGAAGACGACTTCCTGTCCGTTGGCCTTGATCGCCGCATAGACCTCCTTCGGCGGACGGCGGTCGGTGAGGGTGAACTGCGCGACGTCCGCCGCGTGCTCCTTCTCGAGGACGGCGTAGCCGCCGGGCGTCACGCGCGAGCCGGCGCTCATGTTGTCCGCCGCAACCTGCACGATGTAGTCGCGGAACTTCGGCGCCTCGCGCGTGGAGACCGTCATGCAGCACTGCGGGAAGCAAATCCTGAACGCAAGCATCATGAGGTCGACGTCGCGCTCGTCGACTTCGCACGGCGGCACGAATCCGCCCTCGACGCGGCAGAAGCGCGGGAACGCGAACTGCACCTTCGACTCGTAGCACTCCTTCATGAGGTAGAGCGCGTGCGCGGCGAGCGAGGCGGCCTCGCGGCGCCACGGCGTGAGGCCGAGGAGGAACGCGCAGCCGAGGATGCGGAAGCCCGCCTTCCCGGCGCGGAGCTGCGTCCAGAGACGCCACTCGTAGTTCGACTTCGGCCCCGCCGGATGGAAGTACTTGTACTGCTCCTGGTCGTACGTCTCCTGGAAGCACGTGAGCGACTCGAAGCCCGCCTCGAACATCGCGCGGTACCCTTCCTCGCTCTGCGGCGCGACTTCCAGCGAGAGGTTCGAGAACATCGGCTTCAGGAGGCGCGCGACGTCGCAGAAGTGCTCGACCGAGTTGACCTTCGGGTCCTCTCCCGCGACGATGAGGAGGTTGTCGATTCCGCTCGCGCGAATCGCCTCCGCCTCGAGGCGGATCTCGTCCAGCGTCAGGTTGCGCCTCACGGTGCCCGTGTGCTCGCGCCTAAAGTCGCAGTACCGGCAGTGGTTGACGCACGTGTTGCCGATGTAGAGCGGAGCGTAGACGCTCACCGTCTTGCCGTAGTACTTGATCCGCGCGAGGCGGGCCTTGCGGCGCATCTCGTCCATGAACGGATACGCCGCCGGGGAAACGAGGTTAAGAAGGTCGAACCAGTCGTGGCGGTCCTTCGCAAGCGAGGACTTAACCATCTCCGGCGTCACCTTCGCGTAGTATTCATCGACCTCCTCGGCCGTGTATTTCAGAAGTGGAAACATTGCCGCCTCACTTGAAGATGTCCATGGGGCTGGAGGCCGCGGCGGTGGAGCGTTCGGAGGGGGGACCGGCGCGAAGCGCGAGCTCGGCGGCCTGGACTGCGAGGTTGAACGCCTTCGCCATCGCGACCGGATCGTCAGCCGCGGCGACGGCGGTGTTGGCGAGCACCGCGTCCGCACCCAGCTCTATCGCCTCGGCCGCGTGGGAGGGAAGCCCGATTCCCGCGTCGACGACGACGGGGACATGGCACTGCTCGACGATAATCTCGATCATGTCGCGCGTCCTGACGCCGCGGTTGGAGCCGATGGGGCTGCCGAGCGGCATCACCGCCGCCGCGCCCGCCTCCTCGCAATGGCGCGCGAGGACTGGATCGGCGTTGATGTAGGGAAGCACGACCATCCCCAGCTTCGCGCACTCCTCGACCGCCCTCAGCGTCTCTATCGGATCGGGCAGCAGGTACCGCGCATCGGGATGCACCTCGATCTTCACCCAGTTGTAGCCCGCCGCCCTGCCGATCTTGGCGATCCTGACCGCCTCTTCCGCATTGCGCGCACCGGAGGTGTTGAGCATGATCTCGACCTTGGAGCGGTCTATTCCGGCGAGTATGTCGTCGTGCGCCGCGTCGTTCTCGTGGACGCGGGTAAGGGCCGTCGTCACGAGCTGCGTCTCGGAGGCGGCGAGCGCCTTTTCCATGATTTCGCGCGAGGCGAACTTGCCAGTGCCGAGGAAGAAGCGGTTCGTGAACTTGCGACCGCCGATGACGAGTTCCTTCATTCGATTGATTCCTTTCAGCGTTTCTCGACGGAGATCTTCGCGGAGTGCCCGTTCAGCCCGACGGAGGCGGCATCCGCCCCGCACGGAGCGAAGGCGACCTCCAGCGAGAGCGTCTCGTTCTTGACGTAATCCATGTGCCTCTCAAGGGCTGCGCGCATGTCGGCGTCGGTCTCGACCGTCAGCGCGATGCGCTGCGTCACCTCGAAGTCGGCCTCCTTGCGCATGGCCTGGACGTGCGAGACGAACTCGCGTGCGTTGCCCTCGGCGACGAGCTCCGGTGTGAGCGAGGTCTCGAGCCCGACGACGACCGGACCCTGCGAGGCGACGACGAGTCCCTCCTTCGGGGTGCGGGTGACGAGGACGTCGTCGACTGTGATCTCGACACCCTCGACCACCATGGGCAGGGGTGAGGAGCCACCTTCGGCCGCCAGCCCCGCTATCGCGGCGGCGACGGCCTTCATCTTCGCCCCGCACTTCCTCCCGAGCGTCTTGAAGTTCGCCTTGTAGCTCACGTTGCAAAGCTCCGTCTCGTCTGCGATGAGATCGACGCGCTTGACGTTCAGTTCGTCCTCGATAAGCTCCTCGAGCCCCTTGACGTCGCCGCCGGCGATCTTGAGCGCGGAGAGCGGCTGGCGGACCTTCAGGTCGTTGTCCGCGCGAAGGCGGCGCCCGAGCTCGACCGCCGTCTGGACATCGGCCATGCGGCGCTCGAGGTCGAGGTCGCGCGCGGCGGCGTTCGCCGTCGGGAAGTCGCAGAGGTGGACCGATTCGGGATCGCCCTCGCCCTTCAGGTTGCGGTATATCTCCTCCGCGATGAACGGGGTGAAGGGAGCGGCGACCTTCGAGAGCTGGACGAGCACGTAGCGGAGCGTCCTGTACGCGTCGAGCTTGTCGCCGTCGTTCGTGGACTTCCAGAAGCGGCGGCGCGAACGGCGGATGTACCAGTTCGTGAGGTCCTCGATGAACTTGACGAAGGGACGGACCGACTTCTGGAGGTCGTAGGCGTCCATCGCCGCCGTGACGTCGGCGATCAGCGTCTCCATCGACGAGACGATCCAGCGGTCGAGCACGTTCTTCGACGTCGGGAACGTGACCTCGCTCTCGGCGAAGCCGTCGACGTTCGCGTAGGTGACGAAGAACGAATACGCGTTCCACCACGGGATCAGGAGGTCGCGGAGGAGCTGCTTCACGCCGTTCTCGGAGAACTTGAGCGACTCGGCCTTGACGACCGGCGAGTAGATCATGTAGAGGCGTATCGCGTCCGCCCCGTAAGTGTCGAGCATCTTGTTCGGATCGGGGTAGTTCTTCAGGCGCTTGGACATCTTCTTGCCGTCCTCGGCGAGGATGAGCCCGTTGACGATCACGTTCCTGTAGGGCGACTTGTCGAAGAGGCACGTCCCGAGCACCATGAGCGTGTAGAACCACCCGCGCGTCTGGTCGAGCCCCTCTGCGATGAAGTCCGCGGGGAAGAAGTCGGAAACGGACGGGGACTCTGGCGTCCCCGCACCCCGCCCATGGTCGCCGCCTGCGGCGGCCTCGCCCATGTAGTGCTGCTGCGCATAAGGCATCGAGCCCGACTCGAACCAGCAGTCGAGCACCTCGGGCGTGCGGTGGTACGTCTTGCCGTCGCGCCTTATGACGATCTTGTCGACGTAGTGCTTGTGGAGGTCAACGACCTTCTCGCCGGAAAGCTCCTCCAGCTCCCTGACCGAGCCGACGCAGATCATGTCGTCGGGATCGTCGTCGTTGATCCACACGGGGATGCAGCTCCCCCAGAAGCGGTTTCTGGAGATGTTCCAGTCGCGCGCCTCCTCCAGCCAGTTGCCGAAGCGCTTCTCGCCGACGTAGTCCGGCGTCCAGTGGACGCCCGCGTTGTTCTTCGCAAGCCGCTCGTGCAAATCCTCGACGCGGACGTACCACGCGTCGATCGCGCGGTAGATGAGCGGCGTGTCGGTGCGGTCGCAGAAGGGATACGAGTGTACGATGGTCGACTGGTGGACGAGCTTGCCGCTCGCCTTGAGCGCCTTTATGAGGTCCTTGTCGCAGTCCTTGCAGAAGCGCCCCTTGTACTCGGGGAGCGCGTCCGTGAACGCGCACGCGTCGTCAAGCGGATCGACGAACGCCGTCATGCCGGCCTCCTTGCATACGCGGAAGTCGTCCTCGCCGTAGGCGGGCGCGATGTGGACGATGCCCACGCCGTCGTCCGTCGTCACGTAGTCGTCGTTGAGGACGGTGAACGCGCCTTCTGACGCCTTGTCGGCGAAGTAGGGGAATATCGGCTCGTACGTCGCGCCCTTCAGCTTCTCGCCCTTGAACTCCGCGACGACCTCGTACTGGTCGGGCTTCTTGAAGACGGATTCAAGCCTCGCCTTCGCGAGGATGTAGACGGGCCTTGCGTCGTCCGTCACGTCGCGGACGGCCACGTAGTCTATCGACGCGCCCGCGCACATCGCGAGGTTCTCGGGGAGCGTCCACGGCGTAGTCGTCCAGACGAGGAAGTAGACCGTCGGCTCCTTCGCGAGCAGATCCTTGAGGGCCTCGCTCGCGCCCGTGAGCGCCTTCGCCCTCACCGTCACCGTCGGATCCTGCACGTCCTTGTAGTTGGAGCCCGCCTCGAAGTTGGAGAGAGGCGTCGAGAGCTTCCAGCTGTAGGGCATGATGCGGTGCGACTTGTAGACGCGCCCCTGGTTCCAGAGCTGCTTGAAGACCCACCAGATCGTCTCCATGAAGTCGGGGTTCATGGTCTTGTAGTCGTTGTCGAAGTCGACCCAGCGACCGATGCGCGTCACCGTCTTGCGCCACTCCGACACGTACTTGAGGACCATCGAGCGGCACTGCTCGTTGAACTTGTCCACGCCCAGCTTCTTGATCTCGGGCGCACCGGCGACGCCGAGCGCGTCCTGCGCGAGGGCCTCGATCGGAAGGCCGTGGGTGTCCCATCCGAAGCGGCGCTCGACGTACTTGCCGCGCATGGTCTGGTAGCGCGGGACGATGTCCTTGATTATGCCGGCGAGGAGGTGCCCGTAGTGCGGGAGGCCCGTCGCAAAGGGAGGCCCGTCGTAGAACTTGTAGCGCTCCTTCCCCTCGTTCTTCTTCAGCGACTTCTCAAACGTCGCGTCCTCCTTCCAGAACGCGAGAACCTCCTCCTCCATCCTGGGGAAGGCGACCTTATTCGATACCGGCTTGAACATTGATCTGGTTTCCTCTGTTGCCATTTTTGCGGTTGAAGATATATTATACCAAAAATTCGCGCCGACGGACGCGAAAAAGCCGTTTACGGCGCATCGGCGAAGACCACCCTCCACGGACCCTTCGTCCGCCAGCATTCACGGACCGCCTCCACCGTCGGCTCCACGTACAGCGGCGTCGCCTGGTGCCTGAACCACGTGTCCTGACGCTTCGCAAGCTGGCACGTGCGCGTGAGTATCTTCGCGCGGTCGTCGCCCTCCCTGTACCCGATCGCCAGGGACGCCGTCCGCGACCACACGGGATACATCTCGTGAAGCCGGCGCTTCTCCTCCTCCAGCCCCGCGATGAACATGTCGTCGAGGCGCGCCGCTATGCGGCGGCGAACCTCCGCACGGTCGATGCGGACCACGGGATACTCGGGCGGCGGGTTCTCCCACTTGCGGTCGAGTCCGCGCAGAAGCGCGGAAAAGTAGAGCCCCGTCCCGCCGACTATGACGACCGGAACGTCCGCCGGGACGCTTGCGGACCATTCGGCGGCCGCGCGAAGCCAGGCGCCGGACGAGAACTCCTCCGCCGGGGTGACTATGTCGACGCCCCCCATGCCGAACTCGGCGATCTCGGAGGCGGGCGGCTTGGCGGTCCCGATGTCCATCCCCTTGTAGACGAGCATGGAGTCGGCGCTCAAAATGCGCGCGCCCATCTCGCGCGCGAGCGCGGCCGCTATCGCGCTCTTTCCGCTCGCAGTGGGCCCGGCGAGCAGGTATGCCTCGCGGACGCTCATTGCGCCGCGCTCTTGGCGCCCTTCTCCTTCCCGGCGGCGAGCGCGAGAAGGACGAGCAGCCCCGCCGCGACGGTGATGTAGACGTCCGCCGCGTTGAAGCACGGGAAGTGGTAGGCGTCCGCCCAGTGGAAGTCGAGGAAGTCGATCACATGTCCGCGGAGGACGCGGTCGAGGAAGTTGCCGGCTATCCCGGCGTAGAGAAGGACCTCGGCCCACGCCCCCGCCTTCCTGCGCCAGCCGGTCGTCTTCGTCTCGAAGAGCTCATCCCTCTTCCACACGATGACGGCGAACGCCATCACGGCGAACAAGGCGAGCTGCCACACGCAACCCTGAAACTTCCCCCACGCGCAGCCGTCGTTCTCAACGTACGCAAGGTCGAAAAAGCCCGGTACGACGGGAACTGGCGCGGACCCCTTGAGGAGCCCGACTGCCAGTTCCTTCGTCACGGCGTCCACAAGCAGGAGGTGGACGACGCCGAGCGCTATGAGGAACGCCTTCCTCATCAGCAGCGGTTCTTCTCCATCTCGCTCTGGCACTCCATGCAGGTGAGGACGAACGGCTGGT
The DNA here is from genome assembly GCA_946610035.1 of uncultured Verrucomicrobiota bacterium. Taxonomy (GTDB): domain Bacteria; phylum Verrucomicrobiota; class Kiritimatiellia; order RFP12; family UBA1067; genus UBA1067. The sequence continues at coordinate 33,269 of CAMOCC010000006.1, read as the reverse complement.
TAAGGAGCCGCGGCTTGCGGATGAGCTGGCCGCACACCGTGCAGACGCCGTACGAGCCGTCTTCGATCCGGTGGAGGGCCTCCTCGATCTGCTGGATGGTGCGGTTGATGACGCCCATCTGCCCGAGCGCCTGAAGGCGGAGGGTCTGGTTCGTCCCGTCGCCGCCGTCCGCCTCGTGGTCGTCGGCCTCGTTGAACCCGGTCGCCTTCATGGCGTCCACGCCCTGCAGGGCCTCCTCGCGCGCCGCCAGAAGGCGCTTGCGGAAGTCCTTGAGGTCCGCATCCGGGAACTTGACGGTGTTCTTGCCCTGTGTGCGCGTAGTCGGACGGCGCGAGAGGCGGATCTCGTTCTCGGACCTCTTGGCCTCCTCCTTGCGGGCCGACTTCTTCATCTCCTGCGCAATCGACATCGCGAAGGCGACCGCCGCGGCCGTATCCATCTGGGGGACGGGCTCGGGGGCCGGCTTTGGCGCCGAAGGAGTCTTCTTCACGATCCTCGGCGGAACGCGCTTGGTCTCCTTCTTCACCTCGGCCTGGGCGGGAGCGGGCGCCGCCTTCGCCGCACTCGCCGGCTTCTTGACCGCACTCGTCGGCTTCCTGGCCGTTTTCTTTGTCGAAATCGTAGATACTGTTACTGCCATGACAATCCTCCTTTCAACTTCAAGGTTTCACCGGATGCCACTATTATATCATATCTGCATGCCGGGGGGAAGTTTCATCCACTCGCGAATTTCATCGGAGAGCGGCTTGATCTCCTTCACCGTCGCGAAGGCAACCGCCCCTTCCGCGCCGGGAAGCTCGAACTGGTCGCCGACCTTCTTGCCGAGCATGTTCTGCGCAAGGCGCGTCTTCGAGGAGATGACGCCGCGCTCGAGGTCGTTGTCCCACTCGCCGAGGATCGTGTAGGTCTTCTCGCCGTCCGCCGAGGCGATGACAACGGCGACGCCGGGCATGACCTCGTCCGTCGTCGCGTCCGCGAAGTCGGAGGGCTTGACGGCCTCGAGGTCGGCCTGCATGAGCGTCTGCTTCTGCATGAGCTGGCGCTGCTCGTCCTTCGCGTACTGGTACTCGGCGTTCTCCGAGAGGTCGCCGAAGCCCTTCGCGAATTCGATCTTGCGGACGTTCTCCGGCATGTCTTCGTTGATGAGCTTGAGGTACTCCGCCTTCTTCAGCGCGAATGCGCGGTAGGACGTGACGCGGGCGTACTCGCGCTTCTTCTCGACCTTCACGAGGTGCTGCTCGAGGTCGGGGACGACGTGCGTCATCCTGACGACGATGGTGTGGTGCGTCGAGGGGTCCCAGGCGATGGACGCCTGGAAGCGCTCGAAGAAGAGCGCCTGGTCCGCCGGCGCGAGCCACGAGAACACCTTGGCGAGCCACTTGACGTCCGCAAAGAGCCTGCGGACGAGGTTCTGCATCTTCAGCGTCTCGCCTCCCTGCCGCCCCTCGCCGAGCGCGATCGCGTGGGTGAGGAGGATGATGAGCGCGGGAAGCTCCTTCCATTCCCGGAACCTCTCGTACTTGCCGCAGAGGAGAGTCGTGAGCGTCGCCGGCGCCTTGGGCTGGCGCATGAGGTCGCCCACGGCCTTGCGGCACGCCTCCTCGCCGCCGAACTTGGTGACGATCTCGTCGACCGCCGAGAAGCAGAGTTCGGGGATCGCCGCGTAGAGCCTCGCCTTGTATTCGTCGGTCGGGGCGAGGAACGTGATCATCGCGCCGACCTCGCGGGCGGGCAGCGCCGCGGCGGCCTTCACGAAGCGCTTGCGCTCCCAGAGGTACGCGCGCATCTCCTCCGCCGCGGGCGTGAGGAACCCGAGCGCCGTCAGCGTCGTCGCGAGGCGGGCGTAGAGGGCGTCGTCGACCTTGCGCGCCGCCGTGACCGCGAACGCGAGGCGCTCGCCGATCTTGTCGCGCGTCTCTCCGTCCGCCGTCTTGAACTTGTCCTGCGCCACGAACTCGCGCACCGAGGCGAGGATGAGCTTCGGATCGGTCTCGTGGGAGAACGCCGTGAGCCAGTTGTCGCCGTAGTCCTCGACGGACGCCTTGAGGCGAATCGGATCGGCGCGCTTCGCCGGTATCTCCACGAGCTTGTCGTGCCTGAGCCCCGCGCGCGCCTTGTCCCAGAAGTCCTTCCAGCCGACGGCCTTGACGAAGCCGTTCGCAACGCAGACGTCCTCGAGCCTCGTGATCGGCATGTCGCCGTAGCTCTTGAGCACCCTCTTGACGATTTCGGCCTTGTTGTCCTTGAGAAGCGCCGCGAATGCGTCGGGGTCAGCCGCCTGGAACACGAGGATGTGGTCCTCGGGCGCGCTCTTGAGCATGTCGACCGCCGCCGCGTAGGTGAACTGATGTCCGCGCTTGGTCTTGAAGTCGACGGTCACGCGGCGGTAGAAGTAGTCCACCTTCTTGACCTTGCCCAGCCCCCACGTGTCGTTGAGCACGAGCGAGCCCTCGTGAAATCCGACGAGCTTCTCAAGGGCGACAAGAACCTTGTCGAACGGCTTCTCTCCGAACCCGACGCCGTCCAGGAAAGAAAGAAGAAGACGATCCTTCGTCGTCTTCTTCAAGGCGTCCCTGACGCCTACTGCGGACAGGCTCTTCGCAAGCTCCGCCTGATTGTCGCGGACGAGCTTGAAAGCCCCTTCGAAGTCCTGCTTCTCCGCACATTCGTTCAACTTGTTCGCCAACGCTTCGGTTACGGCCATCTTTGCCTCCTTTGAAATTCGATGGGGAGAATTATATCAAAAACGGGCGCAACGGGCAATGCGCAATTGAAAAAATCAGGCCCCCGCCCGAAGCGAATGGCGCTTGAGCGCCGCCTTCACAAGGCCGTTGAAGAGCGGATGCGGGGCGGTCGGGCGCGACTTGAACTCCGGATGGAACTGGCAAGCCTCGAAGTATGGATGCCCCGGGATCTCGACGACCTCGACGAGCCGCCCGTCCGGCGAAAGCCCCGCAACCCCGAGCCCCCGTTTCTCCAGCTCGCGCTGGAACTCCGTGCCGAAGGCAAACTCGTACCGGTGCCGGTGCCGCTCCGAAATCTCAAACTTCCCCTTGCGTCCCTCCGCGGCCGAAAATCCATAGAGCTTCGCAGCTTTCGACCCTCCCGCCAACAGGCACGGATACGCGCCCAGGCGCATCGTACCGCCCTTCGCCGTAATGCCGCGCTGCGCCTCCATGAGGTCGATGACGGGATGGGCCGTCTTCGCGTCGAACTCCGTCGAATTGGCATCGGACCATCCGAGGACGTCGCGCGCGAACTCGATCACCGCACACTGCATCCCGAGGCAGATTCCGAGGAACGGGATCCCATTCTCCCGCGCATAACGTATCGCCGCGCACTTCCCGGCGACGCCCCGCGCTCCGAATCCGCCCGGCACGAGGATGCCGTCCACATCGGCAAGAGGATTCCCCGCCTTGCCACGCCCAGACCTGCATTGTGAACCGGCCTCCAGCTCCTCGGACTCGATGCACTTCACCTCCACCTTCGCGTCGTTCGCCATCCCTGCATGGTGCAACGCCTCGTGGACGCTCTTGTAGGCGTCCCGTATCGCCATGTACTTGCCGACGAGCGCGATCGTGCACTTCCTCTTCGGATTCGTCGCCTTCCTTACGAGAGTGTCCCACACCGTGTGCCTGATCGGCCGGACGTCCAGTCGCAGCTGACGGAGGACCTGCTCGTCCAACCCCTGCCGGCGCAGCTGGCGCGGTATCGCATAGACTGAGTCCGTGACGTCCCTTTCCTCGATGACGCGCTCCGGCGCGACGTTGCAGAAAAGCGCCAGCTTCTCGCGATGCTCCTGCGGGATCTCCGTCTCCGTGCGGCACACGAGGATGTCCGGGATGATGCCGATCGCGCGGAGCTGTCCGACGGAGTGCTGGGACGGCTTGGTCTTCAGCTCTCCGGCCGCCTTCAGGTACGGGACGAGCGTAAGATGGACGAAGCATGTGTTCTCCGCGCCCTCCTCGAAGCGGAACTGCCGCACGGCCTCCAGGAAAGGAAGCGACTCTATGTCGCCCGACACGCCGCCTATCTCGCACAGGACTATGTCAGTGCCGTGATCGCCGGCGGACCTTATGGCCGCCTTGATCTCGTTCGTGATGTGCGGGACAACCTGCACCGTCCCTCCCAGGTACCCGCCCTCCCGCTCGCGCGCAAGGACCGCCGAGTATATGCGCCCGGAGGTGTAGTTCGACGCCTTCGAGCACGTCACGCCCGCAAAGCGCTCGTAGTGCCCGAGGTCGAGGTCCGTCTCCGCCCCGTCATCCGTGACGAAGACCTCGCCGTGCTGGAACGGACTCATCGTGCCCGGATCGACGTTGAGGTAGGGGTCCAGCTTCTGCATGAAGACCGAATACCCCCGGCTTTTCAGGAGGAGCGCAAGGCTCGCGCTGGTGATGCCCTTTCCGAGCGAACTGACCACGCCTCCGGTGATGAAGACATACTTTACCCGACGGCGTTTCTTTGCTGATTGCTTTGTCATGCAGGTGCGGGTAGCAACATCCGTGCCAACGCCTACCCCGCCCCGTACCGCCGACATTGATTACATGCGGTGTAAATCCATTGCATAGCGCATTACAAAACTGGTGGTTGGTGATTGGTTGTTGGTGATTGGTGGTAGCTCCAGCTCCGAATAGGGTCTATTAGGGTCTGTTAGGGCCGTTTAGGGACACGAACTACCAATTACCAACTATCTACTACCATCTACCAACTACCAACCATCAACTACCAACTACCTACGGCCGGACGAACTCGGTGATGGTCTTGCCGGCGCGGGCGCCGGAATAGAACTTGACCCAGTCGACATGCATCGCGACCGGGAGTGTCGATTCATCCACCGAACCGACCCAGCTGCCGCCGAGCTGCATGTCGATCATGAGATAGAACGGCGATGTCCACGGATATCGTTCCGGATCGTCCCCCACCTTCGCATACGAGTGCGTCTTTCTTCCGTTCACCGTCCACACGATCTTCTCCGGCGTCCATTCGATTCCGTAGACGTTCCAGTCCTTCCCCTTGATCGTCCCCTTGCCGGCACTCGGCGGATCAGGCTTGTTGATTGCCGTCCATGCGGAATGAACCGTATGATAGACGAACGGATCGAAGTTGAGGCGCTCTATTATGTCTATCTCTCCGCAGCGCGGCCAGGGTCCGTCGGGATTCTCCGGCATCATCCAGATGGCCGGCCAGGCGCCCTTCTGTCCCTCGAGCCTGCAGCGCACCTCGATCTTGCCGTACTTCACCGCGAAGCGTCCCTTCGTCATCACTCCGCCCGTCAGCACGCTGCGTGAATCCGAGGCGGCATCCGTGTTCTTCACCCCGTACGCATGGAGCTGCCCGTCCTTCACCTCGACAAGATCGTCCCTCAGGGACATGTTGCGGTTCCAGTCGGACTCTCCCCTGTCGATGCGAGTCCAAAGCTTCCCGTTCAGCTTCGCGCCCTTGAAGTCCTCGGTGTACTTCAGCTTCCACACGACAGGAGCGGAGGCAGGCTGCGCGACGGGCCTCTTCGCGGCGGACTTCGGGGCCGCGCAAACGGACAGCGCGGCGAAAACCGAAAGAAAGGACAACGCCGGGATGTAAATGGAATAATGTGCCATATGCGTTTCTTCACGCCGCGGACTACCTGAGCCGCCTTTCCTCGTCCCTGTTCAGCACCTCGACGTAGAACGGCGCGTGTCCTCCGCGGCAGAACAGCCCGTGGACCGCCGACACCCCCTCGGTCGCTATCACGCCGCGCACGAGGTCCACCATCGCCTCCGTTATGCGGAAGCCCGGGATGAACACCGGGATGCCCGGCGGATACGGCACCAGGAACTGCGATGCTATGCGCCCCACCGACTCCTCCAGCGAAACGAGCTCGCCGTCGCACAGCGCCGCATCGTGCGGCAGCACGACGGGAAGTCCGGCGACCGCCTCGTCCACCGCCCCGTCGTCCTCCGCCGGCGATTCCGGACGCCCTATGAGGTCCTTGTTGAGCCGGCATACGCGGAAGAGATCCTCGAAGTGCTCCTCCATCGTCCCGACCGTCACGAGGAAGAGTATCGTAGTCGCCGTCGACTTCTCCCACTGGATGTGGGTCTTCCTGAGCGCCTTCTTGAACGACGAGCAGGCCCCGGGATTCTTCAGCATCAGGACTATCTTGAGCGGATCCTGCAAATAACCGGAGGCGGACCAGTTCCAGAACGAGCCGGCGATGTCCTTCAGCCCCGCGAAGCAATCGTCCTCCTGCCTTCCGCAGGCGGACGCCACTCGCGCCTTGAACTCCGCCACCCACTTCAGCCGCTCGTCTATGAGCTTCATCCCCTCCAGCCGCATCTGGACGCCCGCCGTATCCAGCGTCGCGAGGAACGGATAGTGCGGCGAGGTCGAGTGCCAGTACCGAAGGAACTCGTGGAGGTCGTGGACGAACTTTTCGTAGGAGCCGTGTCCGTGCAGCGCGAAACGCTTCCTGAGCCACCTGTACTGCGACGAGGCGTCCTCCTCCAGCAGCGCCTTGAACCGCATCGAGACGTGTATCATGGACGCCTGCGAGAACGCCGCCATGGTCTTGTGCGTCGACTGCACCGCGAAGTGCGCCCCGCTCGTCTCGTTCACCGCGTTGTAGCGGCGCGTCGGGCCCTCCGGTTCGTCGTGCGTGTAGAACGGATGGAAGTTGAGGTAGCCCGCCCATGCCTCGTCCGCATAGAAGAGCGTCCCCTTCCGCTCGCATAGTCTCGCAACCTCCCAAACGGGATACAGGACGCCCTCGTATGTGCACGTCGTTAGGATGAGAAGCCGCGGCGGGGTCGGCGACGAGTCAAGCTCGCGCGAGATGTCGCCGAGCGAAACAGGCCCCCACACGCCCAGCCGCGCGTTCCAGCGCGATGGCAGGTAGCGCGGCACGGCGCCGGACATGACGATCGCGTGGTGGACCGACTTGTGGCAGTTGCGGTCCACAAGAACCGTCTCCCCTGGCTTGAGGAGCGTCATCAGCATCGCCTTGTTGGATGTGGAGGTCCCGTTCGTCACGTAGCAGCTCAGCGCCGTGCCGAAGATTTCGGACGACAGTTTCTGCGCCTCGGAGAGCGGAGTGTGCGCCTCGGGGCTGGAGAGGTCGCCCAGCGACTCGACGGACACCGAGAGGTCCGACCTGAAGATCATCGACCCGAACGCCTCGTAGAACCCGCGCATGAACGGCGAGGAGGCGAACGCATTGCCGCCGCCGTGCCCCGGGGTGTGCCAGGTGACGCCCGCCTTGACGGCGACGTACTGCTTCAGGACGGACCAGAACCGCGGCAGCCAGAACGACTGGAAGAGGTGCACCAGCCTTTCATGCGAGCGGGCGGGGTCTGTGAACGCCGACACCTCCTTCTTCGCCCACCGCCTCTGCGGGACGATTACCGGCGCGTGCCCCGGATAGACCACGACGACCCTCGGCACGGCGGGAATGTATATCTTCAGCCACTCCTTGAGCGGCAGTCCGTCCACGATGTCCCCGTAGAGCGAATCGTCCACGAGGAAGAGGCACACGTCGTCCCCGTTCTCCGTAAGCCCGTTCCTGGCGTTGCCGTCGATGAAAAGCGCCTTCGGCAGGTCCTCGGGCGCGGATAGGACCGTCAGCCTGAGCGGCGGATAGTCCATCGGGATGCGGACGTTGAAGGCGTCGTGGCAGAAGTCGCGGAATGCGTCCGAAAGGCCGTATTCGACGACGGGCATGACGGACGCGTCGCACGCTTCGGGCGCGTGCAGCCACAGAACCGAGAGCGTTCTCACTTCTTGCTATGATGATGCTTCGAGGACGTCTTGGGCTGCTGGACGACAACGACCTTCTTCGGCGCGGGCCTCGGCTGCACGACGACGACTTTCTTCGGCGCGGGCTTCGGCCGTGCCACGACGACCTTCTTAGGCGCAGGCCTCGGCTGCACCACGACGACCTTCTCCTTCGGACGCTTGGAGTGGTGGTGGCGATCGTGATAGCTCACGCATCCGCTGGCGAGCGCAGCGGCGATAGCGACGATGAAAAGACTCCTCATGTAACCCTCCTTGGATATTTACTTTTCAATATTATATCATATCGCCCCGTCCATGGCTACGGCCAACTTGTTACACGCTTATCGGGTGCAACGAGCGATTTTTGCAAGGATATGGTAATTTTCCTGCATCTGCGCATCATACATATACCGCCATAGGAAAGAAAGAGAGGCTGCTCCACGACCATTCCACGTTGCGTCGCGGAGCGACGCAACCCCCTGCTAGACCCCCTGCCAAGATTCGTGGTTGCGCCTGCGCCACAAAATAAGCCAACATCAACTATGCACCATAAATATCTCGTTGCCCCCCGGGCGAAGCCTCCTCGTAGCGACAACGGGTCGAGATCGCCCTCTGGCGGCAATGCCGCTGCAAAGAATGCCTACAGCAGGCAGGCGGCGGCGAAAGTAGCAAGGCATGCGATCGCAAGTACGGGGACGAAATAGCGGAAGGCCCTGCCCATGACCTCCGACTCGCGTCCCGCAAGCCCGGCTGCCGCGCATCCAAGGACAAGCGACTGCGGACATATCATCTTGCCGATGCCCGCGCCCATGATGTTGGCGGCCGCGAAGAGATAACGCTGCGCCTCGGACGAGGCGACGGACGCCTGAAGCGCGCCGAAAAGAACGTTCGAGCTCGTGCCGGAACCGGTAACGAAGCCGGCCAGCGCACCGACTACGCTTGACACCGCGGAATAGAACGACCCCGTTGAGGCGATAAGCGCATCAGCCAGGACGCGTGTCATGCCGGACGCGCCCATCACCTTCCCGAGCGCGAGGACGGCGCATATCGTCAGCAGGGCGGGAGAATAGCGCCATGCGGTTCGTCCGGCGAGGCAGACAAGCTTTCCGAAGCCAAGCCCCTGGCAGAGGCCTCCCGCAAGCGCAGCCGCGAATATGACAATTCCGGGCGACACTTTGTACTCCCGCGGCAGAAACGCCGCGCAGCCAAGGGCCAGCACGACGTAGGCGAACGGCTGCCACGCCCAGAGCTGCCGCCTGACGTCGAACGCCCCTCGCCGCCCTCCGATCAGCGCAAGCGCAACCATCGCAACAAGGCCGCCCACGATGTCCGGCAATTCGCACCCAAGGAAAGGCGCGACGGCAAGCCACGAACCAAGAAGCGCGACGTCCGCGACAAGCGCAAGGTGCCAGCACTCGCGAAGCCCTCGCCAGCCGTCCACGATGAAAAGGATCAGGAACGGAGAAAGCGACGTCGCCAGAAGCTGGAGGAATGCGATTGTTACCGTCAGACGGCCCAGCTCAAGTCCCGCCTCGCCCGCAAGCACCATCGTCGGAACACCGACAGACCCGAACGCCGTCGGAGTCGTGTTTGCGACAAGACAGCAGAGAACGGCCTTCATGGGATCGAACTTCACGCCGACAAGGATCGCGCACGGTATCGCGACAGCCGTCCCGAACCCCGCCATTCCCTCCATGAACACCCCGAACCCCCACGCGACGAGAAGCGCAAGGAAACGGCTGTCGGACGAAAGGCCGGCGAGCGCGCCCTTTATGTCCGCGATTGCGTTCGACTCGACCGTGACCGCATATGTGAACAGGGCGGACACTATGACAAGGCCTATCGGATAAAGCCCCGTAGCCGCTCCGCCAGCCATTCCCCCCGCTATCGCGCCGGGGGAAAGTCCGAAGACGAAAAACGCCTCCACGGCGCCGGCAGCCAGTGCCGCAAGCGCCGCGCACCACGCGGGAAGCCTGAACGCGGTCAAAGCGAGTATCAGCACAGCAATCGGCAGCAGCGAGAAAACAAGCGTCATGTCAGTATCTCCACCATTTCCGCCATTATACAATATTGCAGATTGCGCCGCAAGAGGCAAGGATTCCAAATGAAGGCGCCAGCCACGGCTTGCCGCAGCTGGCGCTTCATTTGGAATCCTTGAACTCGCGATTTGGCGACTTGATATTCCAACTTCGATTTGGTATAATCTGTGGCAGATGGCTAGTGCGTCTGACTTAACTATGCGTCGTAATATCGATAGTAAAATATCGCTATTGACGTAACGATATAAAAAGGCTATAATATACAACCGTTGTGCCGGATAAGGCTTCCGGCATACGTAAAAGCGAAGAAAGGTAAAATATGGCAGAAACAGCAGAAATCCCGGCCGTCAAGCCGGATGACGGAATTGCGGAATTCGAGGCGATGCTCGCGCGCGTCCGCGCGGCTCAGCAGATATACTCGACATATTCCCAGGAGCAGGTGGACGCGATCTTCAAGGCGGCGGCGCTTGCGGCGAACCATCAGCGCATCCCCCTTGCCAAGATGGCCGTCGCCGAGACGGGCATGGGCATCGTCGAGGACAAGGTCATCAAGAACCACTACGCGGCCGAATACATCTACAACACCTACAAGCACACGAAGACGTGCGGTGTCGTCGAGAGGGACGAGGCGATGGGCATCGAGAAGATAGCCGAGCCCATCGGCGTGATCGGCGCGGTCATCCCGACGACCAATCCGACCTCGACCGCGATCTTCAAGACGCTTCTCGCGCTCAAGACGAGGAACGGCATCATCATCAGCCCCCATCCCCGTGCGAAGAACTGCACGATCGCGGCGGCGAAGATCGTCCTTGACGCGGCGGTCGCGGCGGGTGCGCCGAAGGAGATCATCGCGTGGATCGACCAGCCGTCGCTCCCCAAGACGAACCTTCTAATGAAGGAAGTCGACATCATACTCGCGACGGGCGGCCCCGGCATGGTCAAGGCCGCGTACAGCTCGGGCACTCCGGCTCTCGGCGTGGGCGCGGGCAATGCGGCCGCGATCCTCGACCCCAGCTGCGACGTCATCAACGCCGTCAACTCGATCATCCACTCCAAGACGTTCGACAACGGCATGATCTGCGCGACCGAGCAGACCGTCATCGCCGACCAGGAGATATACGACCTCGTGAAGGACGAGTTCACGAAGCGCGGCTGCTACTTCCTCAACGAGAAGGAGAAGGACCTCATCCGCAGCACGATGCTCATCAACGGCGCGCTCAACGCGAAGATCGTCGGTCAGCGTCCCGTGACGATCGCGAAGATGGCCGGCTTCGAAGTCCCTGAGGACACGAAGGTCCTCATCGGCGAGGCGACCTCGACCGACACGAGCGAGGCGTTCGGACACGAGAAGCTAACAACGATCCTCGGCATGTACAAGTCGACGGACTTCGACAACGCGCTCGACATCGCCGAGACGCTCCTCGTCAACAACGGCGGGCTCGGGCACACGTCAGTCCTCTGGGTCGACGAGCTCAACGAGAAGGCGAAGCTCGACAAGTTCGCGGACCGCATGAAGGCGTGCCGCCTCATCGTCAACTCGCCGTCGTCGCTCGGCGGCATAGGCGACATCTACAACTTCGCGATGCCTCCGTCGCTCACGCTCGGCTGCGGCAGCTGGGGCGGCAACTCCGTTTCCGAAAACGTCGGCGTCAAACACCTCATCAACATAAAGACTATGGCTATTCGCAGGGAAAACATGCTGTGGTTCCGCGCACCCGAGAAGGTGTACCAGAAGAAGGGGTGCCTCGCGGTGGCGCTCCGCGAACTCGGCGAGGTGCTCGGGAAGAAGAAGGCGTTCATCGTCACCGACTCCTTCCTGTACTCGAACGGATACACTAAGCCGATCGAGAAGTCGCTCGAGGCGCAGGACATCATGTTCACGACGTTCTCGAACGTCGCCCCCGATCCGACGCTCGCCTGCGCAAAGGAGGGCGCGAAGCTCATGGCCGGGTTCAAGCCGGACGTGATCATCGCCATCGGCGGCGGCTCGGCGATGGACGCCGCGAAGATCATGTGGGTCCTCTACGAGCACCCCGAGTGCGACTTCATGGACATGGCTATGCGCTTCATGGACATCCGCAAGCGCGTCTACACGTTCCCGAAGATGGGCGAGAAGGCGTATTTCGTCGCCATTCCGACCTCGGCCGGAACGGGCTCGGAGGTGACGCCCTTCGCCGTCATCACCGACGAGAAGACGGGCGTGAAGTATCCGCTCGCCGACTACGCGCTCATGCCGAACATGGCGATTGTCGACGCGGACATGCAGATGATGGCTCCGCCCGGACTCACCAGCGCGTCCGGAATCGACGCGGTCTCGCACGCGCTCGAGGCGTACGCCTCGATGATGGCGACGGACTACACCGACGGACTCGCGATCCGCGCGCTCCAGACGATCTTCAAGTATCTGCCCGCGTGCTACGACGCGGCGGTCGCAAAGAAGGCGAACCCCGCCGCCCGCGAGAAGATGGCGAACGCCGCCACGATGGCCGGCATGGCCTTCGCGAACGCGTTCCTCGGCGTGATGCACTCGATGGCGCACAAGCTCGGCGCGTTCCACCACATCCCGCACGGCATCGCCAACGCGCTGATGATGGAGGAGGTCCTCCGCTTCAACGCCGATCCCGTGCCGCGCAAGATGGGCACGTTCCCGCAGTACGACCATCCGCACACTCTCGAGCGCTACCTCGAGATCGCGGACGCTCTCGGAATCGGCGGCAAGACGAAGGGCGAGCGCTTCCTGAACTTCATCAAGGCGATCCGCGATCTTCAGAAGCGCATCGGCATCAAGCCGACGATCCGCGACTACGTCCCCGACGAGGCGAACTTCCTCGCGCGTCTCGACGAGATGGCAGAGCAGGCCTTCGACGACCAGTGCACCGGCGCCAACCCGCGCTATCCGCTTATCAAGGAGATCAAGCAGATGTACCTCAACGCCTACTACGGCAAGCACGAGAACGTCTGATAGAAAGGAACCATTGAAATGAAAAAGACAGCAAAGACCGCTGAAAAGAAGGTTGTCGCCAGGAAGCGCGGACCGAGGAAGGCCTCCGACGTCCTCCTCGAGCGCCCCGGCAAGGTTATCTGCCGCGACAAGGACACGGTGCTCAAGATATTCGGGCCCGAGTACAAGGTCTCGCTCATCCTCAACGAGGCAATGAACGAGGCCCGCGCCGCGGAGACGGGGCTCCCGGTCGCGAAGGTCCTGGAGGTCCTCAAGCTGCGCGACCACTGGTGCATCCGCCGCGAATTCATCGAGGGCGAGACGCTGGCGGACGTGATGGCGAAGGACAAGAAGAACCTTGCGAAGTACCTCAAGGAGTTCGTCGCGATCCAGTGCGAGATCTTCTCCAAGACCTCGGACCGCATGGGCAACCTCGTCGAGAAGCTGGACAAGCAGATATCGGCCTCGCCCGTCGAGAAGGTCACGCGCTACGACCTGCACATGAAGCTCCAAAGCTTCCCGCGCGGCACGTCGCTCTGCCACGGCGACTTCAATCCGACGAACGTGATCATCACCCCTAAGGGCGACTGGCGCGTCATCGACTGGAGCCATGTGCGTCTCGGCGACCCCTGCGCGGACGTCGCGCGCACGTACCTGCTCTTCTGGCTCTCCGGACACGTTGCCGCGGCCGAGAAGTACATCGCGCTTGCGTGCGAGGCCCTCAAGGTCCCGCTGCGCGAGGTGCAGAAGTGGCTGCCCATCGTGGCCGCCGCCGAGTCGAGCCGCGAGCAGACGGACAAGAACCGCGACCTGCTCCTGCACTGGGCCAGCGTCGTCGACTATGAATAAGCCGACGATTACGATCTGCATGGGAAGTTCCTGCTTCGCACGCGGGAACGAGAAGAATGTCGCGCTCTGCGAGGAGTTCCTCGCAGAGCGCGGGCTTCGGGACGAGGTCGACGTCGAGCTCGGCGCCTCCCTCTGCACTGGGAACTGCGCTCAGGGCCCGGTCGTCATCGTGAACGGGCGGACCTATACGAACGTCGACCGCGGCGTTATGAAGGATCTGCTTGAGAAAACTTTTCCTAAGCCATGAACTCCCCCGTCTTTACAATCGAGAACGAGTGCCAGGACTGCTACAAGTGCGTCCGGCACTGTCCGGTCAAGGCAATCCGCATCGTCAACGGCAAGGCGTCCGTCATCCCCGAGGCCTGCGTCGCGTGCGGAGAGTGCGTGAAGGTGTGCCCAGCCCACGCGAAGAAGATACGAAGCGACCTCGCGCGCCTGAAGGAGCTTCTGTCCTCGGGCGAAAAGGTCTACGCATCGGTCGCGCCGAGCTTCGCCGGTTATTTCAAGGGCGTGACGATCGGGCAGCTCGCCGCCGCTCTGCGCAAGGTCGGCTTTGCGGGCGTCAGCGAGACGGCGCACGGCGCGGAATCGGTGAGCGCGCACGTTTCGAGGCTTCTTGCCGAGACGGACTCCCCGCTCGTCATTTCAAGCGCGTGCCCCGCGTCCGTCGACATGATCAGGCGCTATCTGCCGGACTACGCGCGCTTCATCTCCCCCCTTCCGTCGCCTGTCCGCGCGCACTGCGCGCTTTTGAAGGAGAAGTTCGGGCAGGACGCGAAGATCGTGTTTTTCGGACCCTGCGCCGCAAAGAAGAACGAGTCGGACGCCTATCCTGACGTTCTGGCGCTCGCCTGCATCTTCCCCGCCCTCGAACAGATGTTCGCCGAAAAAGGGATTGTCTTCGACGAGGAGGCGGAGCTGGAGCTCGGTCCGGCCGAGGAAGGCCGCTTCTATTCCGTCGAAGGCGGAATGAACGACACGTTGCGCGACGGCAGGACGGGGGTTCGCTACATCAGCGTGTCCGGCCTCGCCAATCTGCGCCGCATGCTCAGCGGCGGAATTGCCGCGACGGCGGGCCGCAAGCTGTTCCTTGAAGTCCTTGCGTGCCCCGGTGGCTGCGTCAACGGTCCGGCAATGCCCGCAGACGGCGGATCGCTCTCGACGCTTTTCGCGACGGACGCCTGCTCGCCGCTCCAGACGAGCGCGGGGCGGTGCCTCACGCACTGCGGGGTTTCCGCATATCCCGCCGACGCGCTTGTCGAGTCCGAGCCGGAGGAGCGCGCGATCGAGCAGGCGCTCGCGCGCGTCGGCAAGACGTCGAAGTCGGACGAACTGAACTGCGGCGCGTGCGGATACGAGACGTGCCGCGAGTTCGCCAAGGCGCTCATCGCCGGCAAGGCCGAGGAGGCGCAGTGCCACACGTTCCTGAAGAAGAACTTCCAGCGCACTTCGAACGCGCTCATAAAGTACATCCCCGCAGGCGTCGTCATTGTCGACGGACAGGGGGTGATAACAGAGTGCAACCGCGTGTTCGCGGAGATGTGCGGCGAGACGGAGGTCTTCAAGGCGCTCGGAAACCTCGAGGGAATCGACTGCGCGGGGCTGATGCCCGAGTTTGCGGACCTCTTCACCGGGGCGCTTCAGCACGGCAGCGAGATCGTGAAGTACCGCCAGCCATGGAACGACAGGCTCGTGAACATCAGCGTGTTCCCGATAGCCAAGGGCGAGTTCGCCGGCGCTGTAGTCCAGGACGTCACGCAGAACGAGGGACGCCGCGAGGAGATCGCCGCAAAGGCGCGCGAGGTCATTTCGAAGAACGTCTACACCGTCCAGCAGGTCGCGCGTCTCTTCGGCGAGCACATCGCCGAGACGGAGATCATGCTGAAGGAGATCGCGGGCGCGTACGAGTCGCATACCGAGGGCAAGCGTCTCAGAGAGCCGGACGACGGGAGCTATCTGAATGGGTGACGACCTTTTCATCGAGATGGAGGCATCGCAGTACACGAAGTCCGGACAGGCTGCGTGCGGCGACGACGTGCGGTTCCAGACGGTCGAGATGGAACATCGCCATCTCTGCGCGCTTTCCGACGGACTCGGCAGCGGCGTGAAGGCCCACATCCTTTCGACGATGACGACATCTATGGCGATCAAGTTCCTCGAGTCGAACATTCCGACTATCGAGGCCGCCGAGATCATCATGGATTCGCTTCCCGTCTGCGAGGTGAGGAGAATCGGCTACGCGACGTTCTCGCTTTTCGACTTCAGGCTCGGCGGACGCGCCAGGATCACCGAGATGGGCAATCCCGGCTACATCCACCTGCGCGGCGAGACCGAGATATCCCCGCTCTCCGACAGGCAGGTAGTCTCCGCACACTGGCCCGACCGCGAGGTGCGCGAGTGCGAGGCGGACTTCCGAGTAGGCGACCGCATAATCATGTGCTCCGACGGCGTCACGCAGTCCGGGCTCGGCGTGAGGAAGGACATGAAGTTCGGCTGGCGCCGCTCGGGCGTTCTCGCATACGCGCGAGAGCTGATCCACGCCGAGCCGGAGATATCCGCGAAGGAGCTTTCCGCCGCGATTTCGTGCCGCGCGCTCCAGCTGACGCCGGGAGGATGCAAGGACGACATAACGTGCGTCGTCGTCTATCTGCGGCGTCCGCGCGTGATGAGGATTCTCTCTGGCCCGCCCTACTACAAGGATCACGATTCAGAGTATGCAAGGCAGGCGCTGATCGGCGAAGACCATGTCGTGATATGCGGCGGGACGACGGCCAACATAATCGAGCGCGAGCTTGGGAAGAAGGTCAAGATCAGTCTCTCTGACATGCGCCGCGGCGGGGGGCTTCCGCCCGTCGGAAAGATCGACGGCATAGGCATCGCTACAGAGGGGATACTCACCCTTTCGCGCGTGACTACCGCGCTCGAGGAGATGCGTCCCGTCCTGGACGAGCCGCCTGCGGCGCGCGCGATACTGACGCGCCTGATGGCGCACGACAGAATCGAATTCGTCATAGGCACGAAGGTCAACGAATGCCATCAGGATCCGAACATACCGCAGGATCTCGAGCTTCGGCGCTCGGTCGTAAAGCGCATGACCGCCGCGCTTGAGAAGAACTTCCGCAAACAAGTAACAATAAACTACTATTGATCTCGCGTGCCGCGAAGCGCTGCATTAGCTCGCTCGCAGTCGTCTGGTGGCGCTCGCAGTCGTATGGTGGCGCTCGAAGTCGTATGGTGGCGCTCGAAGTCGAAGCGAAGTCCGAAGGACGAAGCGAAGACGAAAGAGCGCCCAAGAGGTAAACGGCAAAGACGAAGCTAAAAGAATTGGGGCGTGATATCGCCCGTGGCACTCCCCTGCCCAACACCATTGAGGTTGGTCCCTATGATGCCTAAACCTTGCCCCCGAGTAGATTTCATCTTGATTAATAATAAAAATATATTGTAATTCGATAATTCGTTATTGCACTTCGATAAAAGATTTGGTATCATATCAACCGTTCCCTACTAAAAGGAGATTGATATGGACAAAAAACTGTTGTTGTCAAAGTCGATGACCGGCGCGTTCGCCGTGCTCACCATCGCCCTCACCGTCCTTGGTCCCCTTCTCGTGGACCTCGTGTGCGGATGGTACGCAATACCGAGGAACACCCTGGGCAACATCCTGCTGGTGACCGGATACATCTGCTCGGCGCTCGCGCTTGTCACGCTGTACGAGATATTCGGACTCCTCGCGGCGATCTCCAAGGGCGAGGTCTTCACCGCGGCCAACGTCAGGCGCATCCGCATGATGTCCCTGCTGTGCGCGCTTGCCGGAGTTGTGGCGATGATCGACGGCGTCGTGACGAGGCTGTTCTTCCTCGGCACCATCGGCCTCGCCGCGCTCTTCATGGCGCTCCTCGTCCGTGTCGTCGGCGACGCCTTCGAAACCGCCCGCAGGATGAAGGGCGAACTGGACCTCACCATCTAAGGAGGGCTGAGCAATGTCCATCAAAGTGCATATCGACGTCCTGCTCGCCCAGCGGAAGATGAGCGCGGGCGACCTCGCCAACGCCATCGGCATCACCCCGGCGAACCTCTCGATTCTCAAGAACGACAAGGCCAAGGCCATCCGGTTCTCGACCCTCGATGCGCTCTGCAAGGCGCTCGACTGTCAGCCCGGCGATCTTTTAACCAGTGACAGCGAAAAGGAGGACTAACCATGATCGACAAACCTGTGAAAAGTGCGGCAGGAACATTCTTCCTGTTCCTGTTCTCGTTCATCCTGCCCGCAGCGGCGCTACTGGTCGGACTCGGCATGTCCGACGACTGGTTCGACCCTATGCCGTCATCCCTGCACGTGGCGATGGTGGCTGCGGTGACGTTGATCGGATTCACGCTCTGCGTCATCCGTCTCCGCGGAAAAGACGCGAACCGCAAGTGGGTGATGGCGCTGTGCGGACTCTCCTTCGGAATCAGCATCGTCTACACCGTGCTGATGATTCCCTACATGGTGTTCGGCGCGATGGCGGTGGTGTTCGCATTCTGGTACTTCGGCATCGGATTCCTCGGACTCCTTCCATGGGCGCCGTGCAGTACGATGGTATGTGCGTTGGTCTTCCGGCGCAAGTTCCGCAAGTCCGCCGTCGAGCGGGGACTCAAGCCGGCTTCGGGATTCCTCGCCGGACTGATCGTCGCGGCCGCGCTCTGGGTCGCCACCGTCAGCGGCGGACTGATTACGGTCTACGGAGTCAACTTGGCGCTGTCGTCCGACCCCGCCGTATCGGCGAAGGGAGTCCGCATGCTCCGCAACGTCGGACGGAACAATGTCTTCCGGGAAATCTGCGACGGCAGCCGTCGCGGCATTGTCAGGGGCGAGTTCTTCGGAAGTGGAATATCCTGGTGCGATCTGCTGAATGAAAACGCCCGGCTTCAGCTCTCGGACGGACGCGGAGAGGAGTTTTTCTACCGTGTGACCGGCGAAGACATCAAACTCTATCGCAGCCGGGGACGGCGTGGGCTCGGTCCGGGATCGAAGCTCCGCTGGGACACCATCACCGGCGGCGACAAGGTCGGCGGCGCCTTGGAAGGCCTTTCGCTGAAGGGGTCCGCCTACGACACCACCATCGACTCCGCCGCGGGCATCGCCTATTCGGAATGGACGATCACCTTCGGCAACACCTATTTCTCCGACCGCGAAGCGCGGATGCGTCTGGCGCTTCCGCCCCGCGGTACGGTCTCGCGGCTTACGCTCTGGATCAACGGCGAGGAATGCGAGGCGGCGTTCGGCGGCAGGGGACAGGTGCGCCGCGCCTACGAGCAAATCGTCAGCCGCCATCGCGATCCGGTCCTCGTCACAACCTGCGGTCCGGACGAAGTGCAGGTGCAGTGCTTCCCGGTTCCGCGCGACGGCGAGATGAAGCTCCGCCTCGGAATCTCCTTCCCGCTCCAGGTCGCCGCAGACGGCAGGTCCTACACGATGCAGGCGCCCGCGATCATCGCGAAGAACTTCTCCATCGCCCCGAACATGCTAGGACTTCCCAAGACGGAGACCGGTGCGTTCGAGCGTCCGCTCCCCGCCGTCGCGGCATTCCGGACGGACGACACCAATCTGCTGTCCAATGCCGCCATCGTCCAGCGAAACGCCGACGCTCCATCATGGAGGCCCGAGGCCGTCGCCGTCGTGGTTGACACCTCGCTCGCGATGAAAGGCAGTCTCGACGGGCTGGAGGGCGCACTCGCGAAGATTCCGGACGGAATCGACGTCGAGATATGGCTGACGGACGACGAGCCGCCGACGAAGCCCACGTATACGGACAAGACCGGGATCGCCCCCTTTGTCTTCTGCGGAGGCAAGGACAACCTCCGTCCTCTGCTCAAGGCCACGGAATCCCTCGCCGCGCGCGGCAAATCCGCCGCGCTGGTCTGGCTGTACGGTCCGCAGCCTTACACCGACTCCTCGTCTGACGTGCTTGCGCTGGCATTGAACAAGAATCCGAATTTGCGCACCTACCTGGTCAAGTGCGCGGACGGGGAGAATCCGCTCGTCGAGGCGCTGCCGCAGACCGGCAACGTACGCAACTACTCCGCCGTCTCGATGGAGAAAGGCGCCTGCGCGGCGCTGGAGACAATTGCCGCCGGATGGAACGGAGCATTCCTGTCGCCGGTCCGCGAGAAGGTCGCACTCGATGCGGTGCCTGCGGATGCGGTGAAGGCGAGCGATCACCTCGGACGCCTCTGGGCGGCGGAGAGCGCAGCGCGGACGTTCCGCAGCGGCGATCCGAAGACGCTCGAGCCGGCGAAGGAGATAGCATTGCCGTGGCATGTAGTGACGCCGGTCACCGGTGCGGTGGTGCTGGAGACGCAGCAGCAGTACAATGCGAACGGACTTGAGCAGGTGAAGTCCGAATCCGTCCCGACGGTCCCCGAACCGGAATCCGTCTTCTGCCTCGCCGTCGTCGCGTTGGTGATGTTCGTCACGCTCTTCCTCTCCCGCCGCCGCAAGATGGCGAAGCGTCTGTGAAGCGCGAGCGGATAGTCGCTGCGCTGCTGTGGGCGTCGTCGTCGCTGCCGGTACTGGCGTGGTGGCTGCGCCGTCTCGCCGAGCCGATCGGCATCGACGTCGCCGCCTGGCTCATCCTGCCGGCGGTTGTGCGCCTACACTGGAGGGGCGCCCCAAGAGAGTCCGTCCCCGTTGCGGGATGGGCGTTCTCGACGGCGATGCTGGCGGCGTCCATCGTATTGCGCGCATTCCTGCCGATCACCGTCAGCGCCGTCTTCGCGGTGCTCGCACTCCTGCCGATGATCCTCCCGCCGCGCCGTCAGGGCGGCGAATTCGCGATCGCGGCGCTCGCCATGATGGGTCTGCCGTCGTTGATGATCGTCGATCTCTTCCTCGGACTACCGCTGCGGTTCCTCGCCACGCGGCTGGCGGCGGCGCTGGTCGCTTCCCTTGGATTCTCCGTCGGTGTGGAGGGCACGGGCATCGTCATCGACGGCAGCGTCTTCTGGGTGGACGTCCCCTGTGCGGGAGTGCAGATGCTCGGCTCCGCCCTGCTGATGGCGTTTGTGCTCGCGGCGACGTTCCGTTTCCGCTTCTGGCGGACCATCCTCCTCGCCGCTTCCGCGGTGCTGCTCGTCGTCGCCGCCAATGCGATACGCATCGCCACGCTGGCGCTCGGACAGTTCCACGGCTACGAGATATCCTCCGCCATGCACCGGTGGATAGGCATCGCGGCGCTGGTGCCCGGCGTGGCGTTGCTCGCGCTCTTCGCAATGTGGCTGGCGCGGCGAAAGAAGTGTCCGAAAGTCGCGGCAGAAGTGCCGCGCGCCCCTTGCGCCTCATGGTTGCACGTCGCCGCCAAGTCGTCGTTCATTGCGGTGGCGGTTGCGGGGGTCGTCAGGTTCTGCACGGCGACGGTGGCGCTGCCAGATTCTGTTGCCGACGACGCCTTCCCCTGTAAGCCGGCGGAGTTCGAGGGCGAGAAACTGGTCGAGCTCGACAAGAGCGAATTCGAGGTCAATTTCGGCGAGCGGTTTCCTGGTCGCATCGGAAAGTTCCGTTGCGGCGACCGCATCGTGATCATCCGATGGGTGACTGCGCCGACGCACCGCGCGCATTCAACTTCGTACTGCCTTCGCGCAGCAGGCTGGCGCATCGAGCCGTTGCCGTTGGAGACGACGGAGCGCGGCGCGTGGTCGTCCTGCCGGGCGGTACGCGGTGATTCGTCGCTGACCATCCGCGAGCAGGTGCTCGATGCGGACGGCCATGCCATCCCCGACGTCTCGGACTGGTTCTGGCGCTCGCTCCTCTCCCGCACCCGCGGCCCCTGGTGGATATATTCGGTAGTCGAAGCAAAGAACAGTAGGGCGCTCGAAGTCGAAGCGAAGTCCGAAGGACGAGACGAAGAACAGTAGGGCGCTCGAAGTCGAAGCGAAGTCCGAAGGACGAAGCGAAGACGAAAGAGCGCCCGAGAGGTAACCTGCCGAGGCGAAGCTAAAAGAATTGGGGCGTAACATCGCCTGTGGCACTCCCCTGCCCCCCCTCGCGCGCCGGCTCGCCCGGCAATCGACAGCTCCTCTCCTGTGGCCACGTCGACATCGGATACAAAATCGGACGTCGCCATCGCCCATCCGTTCGTGCCGTGGGTGCAGAGGCTCCACTCGTTCGTCCCGCCGCCAAGGGACGTTGGCGAAGAACTGGAAGGTAGTCCGTGAACACGATTGTGTCGAGTGCCGCCTTGTAGCGGTCGAACTGCTCCTTGTTCCCCGTGCGCTTCTTGCCGTCGAGGTCTGGGGACGGATAGGGTCAGGTAGGGTTGGATGGGGACAGGGACGACGGCGCTTACCTGCGTTGGAATATCTGCGCGCGGAAGGTCGAGAAGCTTGCGCCTGAACGCCATGCGTCCTGGTCGAGCCCCGCCTTGAGCGAGAGGTGCGTGAGCATCGTCGGGACGTCCCAGCCCTGCTCCGTCGCGACCTGCGGAAGGAACACCGCGCTCCGTCCGCGCTTCCTGAGAATCACGCCGTCGCGTCCCGCGACGATTTCGCCGGGGCCCGCTATGGGGGCGGGCTCCGTGAGGACAGACACCTCCAGTTCGATGGCGGACATCTCCTCCGGCATCACGCGCGTGAAGCGCGGATCGTGCAGGGCCGCGCTCTCCGCCATCTCGCGCACCACGTCCGCCACCGGCTGGTCGGAGAGTACCATCCCTATGCAGCCGCGCAGCATGCCGTGCTCGGTCAGCGTGACGAACGCCCCGCACGGACGCTGCAATTCGCGGCGCACTTCGTCCGCAAGCTCCGGTCCGCCGGTACGGTCGACCCCCGTAACGGCAACCTGAAGCGAGTGGTCGGCGATTTCGACAAGCGCCCTTCCCGCCGCCTCGGAAAGAAGCGCGGCGGACGACTCCCCTTCGTGTAAATGCATCTTCATAGGTTTGCTCCAATCTGCATAGACGGCGGCGGCGGTGTATCCGACGACATGAGACCAGTCGCCCGTAACGTCCGCCGAAGTGGCGTACTCCAGACGCTCGAAGCGCGCCGATTCGGGAAGCGCCGCAAGCAGGAGCTGGAGGCACGCCGCCCCGCAGACCGTCGCCCCTGTGCGGTCGAGCGCCTCGGTCCACGCGCGGTTGTCGTTCCTTGCGAGCGCCTCGAACATCTCCGCGTCTAGCGCGGGGAGACGCTTCGGCACGTCCTTCGTAAAGGGCAGATAGTCGAATTCGCGTCCGTAGTGCGTAAAGTCGGTGCTGACGACGACAAGCGTCCTTGGCGTGAGGATCCTGCGGAACGCCTCGCCGAAGGCGGCGAGCGCGCGTTCGTCGTCCTTGCTGCGGCAGGCCCAGTTCCCGACGATCACCGCACCAACGGCGCAGTCCGGGAGGAATCGCCTGACGAGCGGAAGCTGTATGTCGATCGCGTGTTCGCAGGGGTGCGCGGACGGCGTGAAGCGCGCGCCGGGGAGGGAATCGAGTTCGTCGTGGAGATTCTTTGCAAGCGTCACCGTACCGAACGGCGTCGCCACATCGTCGGCCGGCTCCACGCTGAATGTGCGTCCGAGCGCAACGCGATGGCTCGGGGCGAGGATGATCACGCGGTCGTAGGCGTCCGCCGGAAGCCTCGCATAGGCGCGCGCGGCGACAGCACCCGAGTAGGCGTAGCCTGCGTGGGGGACGATTACCGCGGCGGGCGGGGCGGCGGTTGGCGACTGGTTGTCGGCGATGCTGCAGAGCCGCTCGATCTCGGCGGCGGAATCGGGATACCATGTCCCGGCTATTCGCGGCGTACGCATATCAGAACCTCCCGTGGATCGTCCGCCCGCAATCTGGACAGCGACCGTTGACGATTGAATTGGAATGGACGGCGAATCCGGCGCCCGCGCGGACATATCCCGCACACGACTGGCGGGGCGGGCTTCACCTACTTGCCTCCTCCTGCGAAGGCGGCCTCCAGCTTCGGGAGGGCGTCGTGCAGAGAAAGCTTGAACGGGATGTCGAGGCAGAGCGGACGGAGCATGCGGAACACGCGTCCAGAGCATACGCGGATCTCGCCGGGGATGTGTCCGCGCTCGACGAGGCGCGTCAGCACGCGGGGGGCGAGGCCCTCCCACATGGCCTTGAGCCCGCCGTCAGGCGTGATTGAGGTGCGGTCCGAAATGACGCGCGCTCCCGTCGCGGGGTCTATCGCCAGCAGGCGGTATGCGCAGCGCGGGCGCGGCTCCTTCGTGACGACTCCGAGGTCGATGCGGAAGTCGAGCTCGACGCTCTCGGACTGCCCGAAGGGAAGGTCCTTCGCCTTTGCGAGGAGCGCCTTGGCGATGGATACCTTTTCGATGTGCGGACGGGGATCGGGGATTTCCATGGGCGTGTCGATCCATCCGGCGGACGTCTCGACCCGCGCGAACATGGACTTGTCGGTTGCGAACCGGAGAGGCAGTTCGCGGTCGGACTCGACGCGCATCATGACGCCGTACGTCTCCCAGAGTATCTTCCTTACGAGCGAGCGCTCCGGTTCGGCGAGCTCGCGCGGCACAAAGCCGGGGTCGTGGCGGAAGACGTGCACGTCGCCGGCGACGCCGACGACCAGCTCGAAGTGGGGCAGCTCCATCGGCGTCGAGTAGAAGCCCCAGTTGCGGTCCACGCGAGTACGGACGAAGTCGTGGAACGTCTGCCAGCCCTCTATCATGAGGTAGCGGACGCATACGGGCTTGCCGTCGCCCTTCAGGATGGTGCAGAAGTAGGGGAATACCGTGCCGAGCGGCTTCACGATCCAGTTGAAGGGGAGGATCGCATCCCAAAGATGCAGCGCATTGATCTTCTGTCCGAGCTCCTCTGGGCTTTCGTTGTCGTTCATATCGTCAGCCCAAAGTGGAGGATACCTGGAAGACGGCCATGAGGATCGAAATCGCGATGAAGCCGACGATGCCGGCGATAGCCACGATGAGGATCGGCTCGAGGGCGTTGGTGAAGGTAGTGATGTTGCGGTCCATGTCCTTCTGGTAGCGCTTGCCGATGTGCTCCAGGGAGCTCGCCATGTCGCCAGCCTGCTCGCCGACGGCCAGCATGTCCGTCATCATCCTGGGGAAGACCTTGCTGGACGCCAGCGGACCCGAGATCGACGTACCGTCCGTGACGCGCTTCCTCGCCTCGGCGAGGGCCGCGCCTATGACGGCGTTGCCGCACGTCTCCTCGGCGATCTTCAGCGCCTGCAGTACGTTCACCCCGTTCGCGAGGAGCGTCTTGAGGGTGTAGGCGAGGGAGGAATACGCTCCCGCCGCGACAATGCCCTTCACGAGCGGGGCCTTTAGCTTCCATCCGTCGACCTTGAGCCGCCCCGACGGCGTCTGCTTCCACTTCTTGAACCACCACACGGCCGCGACCAGCGCGATCGCCATTATCCAGCCATGGTGGATGAGGGCGTCCGAAAGCCCGATGAGTATCCGCGTCGGGAGCGGAAGCGTCGCGCCCATGGACGCGAAGACCGTCTGGAACTTCGGTATGATCCATACGAGAGCCGCGATGACGGCGACGATTCCGAAGATGAGCACTATGACTGGGTAGCTCAGCGCGCTCTTGATCTTGCCGCGCATGTTGTCGTACGTCTCGTAGTGCTCGCCCAGGCGGCGAAGGACCTCGACCATCGCGCCCGACGCCTCGGCTGCGCGAATCATGTTCGGGAAGAGCGGCTCGAACGTCTGGGGGTGGTGCGCACACGCGTCGGAGAACGTCTCGCCGCGGATGATCCGGTCGCACAGATCCTGGCAGACGAAGCGCTGCCCGCTCCCCTCCTCGCCCTGGCTCGCCAGCGCCTGCAGCGCCTGGCCGAGCGTCATGCCGGCCTCGATGAGGTCGGCGAGCTCCGACGTGAAGAGCAGGACCTCGACGCGGGACATCTTGGTCGCCTTCTTCCCGCCGCCGAGCTGCATCTTCCAGATGGAGGCGTCCGCCGACTCCTTGGCGGAGGGCGCGGGGGATGACGGCGCCGCGGCGGTCTTCACCGCCGGGGCGCTTGCGGACGGCCTCTTGGCGTATCCCATCTTCCCTCGCTCCCTGCGAACTTACTTGACGACGCGCGCGCGGATGACGGAGTCGCTGGCCTCGAGGGCCTTGACGACGTCCGCCGGCACGGGGCTGTCGGTGTCGATGAGCGAGTAGGCGAAGTCGCCGCGGCTCTTGTTCGCGATGGCGTCGATGTTGACGCCCGCCTGCCCGAGGATGGACGTGAACGTGCCGATCATGTTGGCTGTGTTCTTGTGGCAGATCGCGATGCGGCCGGCCTTGTTGCACACGCCGAGCGAGCACGCCGGGTAGTTGACCGAGTTGGTGATGTTGCCGTTCTCGACGAAGTCGCGGATCTCCTTGACGGCCATGACCGCGCAGTTGTCCTCGGCCTCCTCGGTCGATGCGCCGAGGTGGGGGATGACGATGCAGTTCTTCTTCCCGGCGGTGGTCGAGTTCGGGAAGTCGGAGACGTACTTGCGGACCTTGCCGCTCTCGAGCGCGGCGAGCATGTCCGCCTCGTTCACGAGGACGTCGCGCGCGCAGTTGATGACGATGACGCCCGTCTTCATCATCGCGATCGCGTCCGCGTTGATCATGCCCTTGGTGGAGTCGAGGGCCGGGACGTGGATAGTGATGAAGTCGCACTCCTGGTAGATGGTCTCGACGTTCTTGCAGTGCTTGACGGCGCGGCTCAGGTTCCACGCGGCGTCTATGGAGAGGTAGGGGTCGTAGCCGTAGACCTCCATGCCGAGGTCGACCGCGGCGTTCGCGATCTTCTGCCCGATGGCGCCGAGGCCGATGACGCCGAGCCTCTTGCCCATGATCTCCGTGCCCGCGAAGGCCTTCTTCGCCTTCTCGGCGGACTTCGCGATCGCCGCGTCCGAGGCGTTGGCCTTGACCCAGTCGATGCCGCCGATCACGTCGCGGCTCGCGAGGAGCATGGCGGCGATGACGAGTTCCTTCACGCCGTTTGCGTTGGCGCCAGGGGTGTTGAACACCACGATGCCCTTCTTAGCGTACTCCGCGTGCGGGATGTTGTTCACGCCTGCGCCCGCGCGGGCGACGGCGATGAGGTTCTTGCCGGGGACGAGCTCGTCCATCTTGGCGCTGCGGACGAATGCGACGTCCGCCTCCTCGAACTTCTCCGTGCGGACATATCCGTCGGTGAGCGATCCCAGTCCGACACTGGCGATCGGATTCAGGCAGTTGTACTTGCAGTTCATTCTTTTTACCTTCTTTCTTCCGTAGAGTTTATCATGGAATTCAGTCGCCACGCATGACGATTGTGTGTTATTATACCAAAAATCGGCCCTCAAGGGGCAAAAAAGTATATTACTTCGATTCGTAGGGACGCACGCGCAGCCTTGCGCCGAGCCTTTCGCAGATTGCGCGGCAGCGCTCCTGGTCTGACTTGGAGGTGACGGGCTCGTCCACCACCGTCATGACGACGTCCGGGACGAAGCGCGTCGCATCGCCTGCGAACTTCAGCATGGCGGGGTAGGCCGCCTCGCCGAACTTCGGGCGGCACACGCGGAGGTACTCGGCGGGGTCGGGGGTGTTGAGGCTGATCGAAAGGACGTCCACGAGTCCCTTGAAGTCGGCGGCGGTCGGGCGGCCGGCTATCAGGTCCGAAAGCCCGTTCGTGTTGACGCGGATCTTCACGTCGGGGTGGCTGGCCCTCATCCACCGCGCGACGGCGAGGAGGTCGTCGAGGCGTTCGGTGGGCTCGCCGTATCCGCAGAAGACGAGTTCGCGGAAGACGGAGAAGTCCCGCCCGCCGATCGATTCGACCGTCTCCCCGACGGTTGGCTCGCGGTCGAGCCAGAGCGGGCCGGACCCGTACACGCCCGGTCCGTTCGCCCTCAGACAGAACGTGCATGCGCACGGACAGCGGTTCGTCATGTTGACGTAGACGGCGTTTCCGACAGTGTACGTAATCGTCATCATTTCGCCAGTTCCCCCAGGTTCTCCTCGATTGCGAGGCCGTCCGTCGTCGGAAGCCCCATCTGAATCGTCCGCGCGACCGTGCGCGCGACGAAGTCCGTCGCGTGGCGGACGGCGTTGGTGAACTCCGCCCCGCGCACGAGGTCCCCCACTATCACCGACGCGAAGACGTCGCCCGTCCCGCTCCTGTCCGGACCCAGCTTGGGCGTCGACACGAGCGACGGACGCCGTCCGCGTTCGTAGACGTAGTTTACGAGGCTCCCGCCGCGCTGGAGGCCGGAGATCACGACGCGGTTCGCGCGGCCGCCTGCAAGGGTGGATGCGATGTCCGCCAGCCCCTCGTCCGCAATCCCCGGATCGTACTCGCGCCCCGCAAGGACGCACGCCTCGGTGAGGTTGGGCGTGAGGACGTCGGCGACGTCGACGAGCGAGCGCATGGACTCCGCAAGGGATCGGTCGTAAGTCGGGTAGAGCCTTCCGTAGTCGCCCATCACCGGGTCGACGACGACGATGTTGGACGAGGTGCGGAAGGCGTCCGTGAACCGGCGGACGAATTCGACCTGGCGTGCGGACCCGAGGAAGCCCGTCGCAATCGCATTGAAGGAGAGGTCCGTCGCCCTCCAGTCGCGGATGTAGTCGTCGAGGCGGTCGGTGCAGTCCCGCCACGAGAAGTGCTCGAAGCCGGTGTGGTTCGTGAAGATGGCGGTCGGTACGGCGCAGCACTGCACCTTCATGGCGGAGAGGATCGGCAGGGTGACGGCGAGCGAGCAGCGTCCGAAGCTCGAGAAGTCGTTGATTACGGCCGCCTTCAGCTGCCTGTTGTGGTCTGGTTGCGTGTGGTCCATTGTTTCGCCTTTGACTCTTTGAAGCGCAAATTATACCATTTTCGCCCCGCCGCCGCAATGCGACGGACCATATTTTGAGGCTTCATGCAGTAGTGCGGGGCGTTGTCCGACGCCGCGCTGAAATGGTCCGTCAGGCGAATGCCGGAGGGAGGAAGAGCCAGCGCGGCAGCCTGATGCCGTGGTCGAGCATCTTAGCGACATAGTCCTTGAAGTCGAACGAAAGGCGCCGCATCGATATGCTCTTCGCCTCGTCGTCGTAGATCGCATAGCTGGCGCAGCGGTCGTTGCGGGGATATCCCACGCTGCCGACGTTGACAATGTAGCGGCTTCCGGCCCTGATGCGTATCGTGGATGTCTCGTTCCTCAACGCGGGCGAGGAGAAGCGCCTTTCCAGACGCGGCCTGACCATCCCCTTGTCCGTAAGCTCCCATACCGCCGCATGGTGAGTGTGTCCGCAGAACATGATCCCGTCGCCGCGGAAATGGAAGTTCAACGCGGCGTCCCTTATGCTGAATACGTAGTTCCACGCCCCCGGCTCGATGAAATCGCCGTGGGCAAAAAGAAGTCCGCCCTCCGATGCTGTGAGGGGAAGCGACTTCAGGTATCGCCTCTCCTCGGCATCGAGAGTGCGCCCCTCATCCCTGTCCAGGTCGTAGTTCGGATTAACCAGGACCTCAAGGGACGGCTCAAGCCCGACGCAGGCGGAGTCGTGGTTCCCCATGACGACGACGCTGAAGTTGCGCCTTACGAGGGAGAGCGCCGCCTTCACGTCGTAGCCGTACCCGGTCACGTCGCCGAGGAAGACGAACCTCGTGCACCCCCGCCTGCGCGCGTCACCGAGCGCCCTTTCAAGGGCGTCCGGATTCGCGTGCGCGTCGCTCATCACAGCGTACTTCATGCCGCCGCACCGTCGCTCCCGACCGGTGGCGTCAAGCCGCCGTTCAGTCGACCGCGCCGAACTGCTTCGTGGAGAAGTTGAAGAACGGGAAGAACGGGAGGAAGCCCTGCTTGTTGAAGCAGAGAAGCCCGAACTGAAGCGCCGCCGCGTCGGCGACGTTGACGAACGCGACCTGCGGACCGTTCTTCACGGTCGTCGCCTTGTTGTAGGCAATGGAGACCTGGGCGCCCGAGCGGACCTTTCCCGTTACGTTGAAGAGCAGCGAAACCTGTGCGCCCGTGATGGACGCCGTCTCCGAGGCGATTCCGAGGGCGCAGCCCGAGACGTCCTTTGTGGCGTTCTCCGCGGGGGCGGACGTCCACCAGCTCCAGATGCATTCAGCCTGCGCCGAAACGACGCACATGGCAGCAGAGCAGAGCGCAACAGCGAGTTTTTTCATTCTTATTTTTCCTTTCTGTCCCTTTGGACAAAGGTATTATAGCATATCGCCACCGCTTTTGGCTACAAGTGCGCGCGGAGGCGGCTATCCCTTCAGCCGCGCGACGAGTTTGCCGCGCGCAGTCTCCAACCTCGATGTCAGTTCGGCGTAAGCCCTGGTACGCACCGCATCCCATTCGCCGCGATGCCCGAACGCCGCGAGGACATGCGCCGTCACTCCGCCCCAGTCGCAGTCGTAGACGCTCCCCTCGACGGTGCGACCGAAGTTGGATAGCCAGTTCGCGAGCTTCGAGCCGCGCGCGATGCCGAGCCCGGGAGTGCCGACGTTCGCCGCGAGAATCAGCAGATGCAGCCTGCTCGACAGGACGACATCGCATTTAGCGGCCGCCTCCATGACATCCTCCGGCGTCGTGCCCGCGATGCACTCTACGCCGAGCGACTCCAGAAGCGCGCGGTCCGTTTTCGGATTCATCGGTATTCCGAGGACCTTCGCGCCCGAATCGCGCACTGCGGCGATAAGGCCTTTCAAGCCATCAAGGTCTGCAACCTGCCTTTGCGTCGAAATGCAAAGGCCTAGTGTCGAATAGGGCCTTTTAGAGTCTATTAGCGACTCATTAGAGCTGCAAGACACTGCACCAACTCTACCAGACCCTAAATCGACGTTATCATTTAGAAGGATTGCCGTGTCGGCGGCAATGCCAGCGTCGGCAAACCCCATGGAGGAGAGCATCGCCGCGCTCTGCGGATCGCGCAGCCACACGCCCCTGCAGCGCGGCAGAACCGCCGCGACGCGACGCGCGAGCCTCGCGCGCAGGCGGCGCTCGTACCACCCGACGAGTCCGAGACAACGGAGCGCGAGCCTGCGCTTCCCATGCGCCCTGAAGAATGCCGGATTCAGCTCGTCGTCCATTCCGACGCCCCAGACATAGGTCGGGACATCCGCTTTCTGCGCGATTTCGAGAAGATCGAGGGCAACATAAGGATAATCCGAAAGCCCCGTCGCGCCGCACCAGATGTATGCGTCGTGCGCGCGCACGGCTTCGCCGAAGCCGTCGAGGGAACGTCCGGCGAAGCCAAACGGCGGCACGACTTTCACGCCGAGAATATCCGCCGTCGCGGGATCGGCAGTCGCGACGGTAAGCTCGACTTCGGACAGCGACTCCTTCAGCATCTTCACGACGCCGGCAATTATCGCCTCGTCGCCGATGTTGTCGCATCCGAGCGGTATGCCTCCGAGAAGTATCTTCATTTCCCCTCTCCGTGCCAGGTTAGAACATCCGAAACGGCAAGCCGCGGGGACGCGGCGACGTCGAACTCCTCCGGGGGCATTCCGCAGGCGATCACCTGGACGATCGCCTCGTTTGACGGGATGCCGAGGAATTCATGCGCCGCGCGGTCCACCTCGGGCGAGACGCTCCAGTGGAGGATGCAGTGCGCGACGCCGAAGTAGTGGAGCGCGTAGCAGAGGTTCATCACGAAGATTCCGCCGTTCACGTAGCAGTCGTGCCGCTCCCAGCCCCAGCGGACGGCGGAGAGGTCCGACGTCACGACGAGGACCTTGTCCGCGTCCGCTCCGAATCCGCGCGTTCCGCCCTGCGCGGCGAAAAGCCTGTCCCTCAGCCCTGGATCGTCGACGACATGCACGCGCGCGTGCTGGCGGTTGCAGGCGCTCGGCGCGGTGAGCGCCAGTTCGACGGCGCCCTCAATCGTCTCCTTTGGGACGGGTCCCGCGAAATGGCGGCAGACGTGACGGGATGCGGCGAAACGCGGAAACGGCGCATCCTTGTCCGCGAAGAAATCGGCTCGCTTGACATGAGGCTCGTCCGCAGCGTGGATGTCAGGATGCGCGGCGAGCAAGGCGTCGAGGCGGGGCATCGGATCAGGACTTCCGCGGTGCAGCTCGCGGTATGCGCGGAGAACGGCGACGGCATGTCGCACCTGCCGGTCGTCCTTGCCGAACCGCCTTTCAAACGAGTCTACGAGGTTCACGAGATGCACGACCGCGCCCTTGCCGAATCCAAGCCGACGTCGCGGCATGGTCAGCCCTTTTTCGAGAACGTGGTAGCCCATCACGATCTCGGAGCGCGCGGCGGCCTTGCGGTCCAGATGCAGCGCGCCCGCGTTCTCCATGAACTGCCTTTCGTCGTAGCGGAACGCGCGCGCCGCATCGGAGCGCACCTTCGCGCGCTCCCTCCAGGCAGCGAACGCCCTTTTGAGTTTTCTGAGGAAGTCAACCATTTGCCTTAATTATAGCACAATTCCCGCCGGGATGCTAACAGAACAACAGTCAAAATTCTCAGCTTTCGCGATATCATTGCAGAATCCAGTCAGAAAATGATATAATATGGCTAAATGAAGATTTTCATCACAGGTTTTGCCGGGTTCATCGGCTTCCACGCGGCGCATGAATTCCTGCGGCGCGGATGGGAGGTCGTCGGCATCGACAACTTCTGCGACTACTATGACGTAAAGCTCAAACGCGACCGCACGGCGCTGCTCGAAGGCCAACGCGGCTTCACCGCCCGCGAGCTCGATATCGGCGATCTCGAGGGCCTCCGCGGCGCATTTGCCGCGGAGAATCCGGACGTAGTCCTCAACCTCGCCGCGCAGCCGGGCGTCAGGTATTCCATCGACCACCCTTTCGTCTACGAGAAGACGAACCTGGCGGGCTTCCTGAACGTTCTCGAGTGCTGCCGCCACGCGGCGAAGGTCCCGAAACTCGTCTTCGCTTCGTCGTCCTCGGTCTACGGCGGAAACAAGAAGATGCCGTTCGAGGAGTCCGACAAAGTGGACACCCCGATCAGCCTCTACGCCGCGACGAAGAAGGCGAACGAGCTGATGGCGCACACGTACTCCCACCTCTACAAGATGCAGACGATCGGGCTCAGGTTCTTCACCGTATACGGCGCGTGGTATCGTCCGGACATGGCGCTCTCGCTCTTCGCGGACGCGATGCTGCACGGCCGCCCCATCAAGGTGTTCAACCACGGCGACATGCTGCGCGACTTCACCTATGTCGACGACATCGTGGACGGGATCGTCCGCGTCGTGGAGGCGCAGGACCTTCCGCTCTACGACATCTTCAACATCGGCAACCACCGCAGCGAAAAGCTCCTCGACGTCATCAACGTCCTCGCGGAATCGCTCGGCGTCGAACCGAATATGGAAATGCTCCCGATGCAGCCAGGCGACGTCTATGCGACGTACGCGAGCATCGAGAAGCTCAACAAGGCCGTCGGATACGAGCCGAAGACGACAATCCGCGAAGGCATCCCCGTCTTCGCCAAGTGGTACAAGGAGTATCACGGACTATGAACCCGTTCTTCTCCATCATCGTCCCCTGCTGCGACGTCGCGCCGTATCTGCGCGAATGCCTCGACTCGGTCGCAAAGCAGCCCTTCTCCGACTGGGAATGCCTTCTCGGCGTGGAGGAGTCGAAGGACGACACGGAGAAGATTGCCCGCGAATACGCGGCGAAGGACCCGCGCTTCAAGGCGTTCTTCGGTCCCCGCACCGGATCCTGCTCCGCATCGCGCAACACCGGCATCGACATGGCGACAGGCGAGTACATCATCTTTCTCGACG
>CAMOCC010000005.1 GCA_946610035.1 uncultured Verrucomicrobiota bacterium | reverse complement strand
AAATCAGCACGAAGGAAACCTCAGGGCATCTCGCTGGCATGTGTCCATCTTCCATGATACCGATATTTTCGGATGGGCAATCATCGGCTGAAATGCGTGAAACATCCATTCTACAGCCATTTCCGTGCCGCACAAGGTGCGTTTCCGAGTGTTCAGCGGTTGAACCAACCTAACAGAATTTATCCGCACCCCCACACGGTGAGGGGCCTAAATTCTTACGTCATTCGGGCCGTAAATTTGATATAATATCTTCCCAACGAGAAAGAAGGTATTGTAAATGGCAGATTGCTCAACGATTCGCAAGTTCAAGGACGGCGCCGACTACACGAGGAACTTCGTGATCCAGGGCGAAATCGACAAGTACCTCCCCGGAGGGAGGCACTTCATCGACGACGCACTCATCCGGAAGCTCATAGCCGATACGGACGGCAAGAGCCCCGATCCCTCACTCGTCCGCGAGATCATTGCGAAGAGCGAATCGACGTGCGAGACGCTCCGCCCCGAGGAGACGGCGGTCCTCATGCAGGTCACCGACCCCGAACTCTTCGCCGAGATGCGCGCGGCGGCGGACCGCATCAAGAAGAAGGTCTACGACAACAGGATCGTCGTCTTCGCCCCGCTCTACATGTCCAACCTCTGCGTCAACGGCTGCAAGTACTGCGGCTTCAGGAACGGCAACGACCTCCAGAAGCGCCGCGTCCTAACCATGGACGAGCTTGGCGAGGAGCTCGACGTCCTCGCCGGTCGCATAGGCCACAAGCGCCTCATCGCCGTCTACGGCGAACATCCGACCACGTCGACCGAGTACATAGCCGAGACGATCGAGACGTGCTACTCCCACGCCGTCCCGGCCCCGAAGACCGGCAGGAAGAACGCCATCCGCCGCGTGAACGTGAACGCCGCGCCGCTTCCCGTCGCGGACCTCAAGGTCCTGCGCTCCGTCGGCATCGGCACCTTCCAGGTCTTCCAGGAGACGTACAACCGCAGGCTCTACGAGCAGATGCATCCCGCATGGAGCGTGAAGGGGAACTACGACTGGCGCACGACCTGCTTCCACCGCTGCCTCGAGGCCGGCGTGGACGACGTCGGTCTGGGCGTGCTCTACGGACTCTGCGACTGGCGCTACGAGCTTCTCGCGACCGTGATGCACGCGCGCGACCTCGAACGCTGGTTCAACATCGGTCCGCACACGCTCTCCTTCCCGCGCCTCGAACCCGCGAGCGGCACAAAGGTCCCCGAGGAGTCGCCCTGGCTCATCGACGACGAGACTTTCGCCCGCATCATCGTCATAGCCCGCCTTTCCGTGCCCTACACGGGGATCATCATCACCGCGCGCGAGAGTCCGGAGAGCCGCAACCGCGTCCTCGACCACGGCATGACCCAGCTCGACTGCTCGTCCAACATCGCAATCAAGGGCTACAGCGACTTCGAGAACGAGGCCCACCAGGAAGAGAGCCGCCAGCAGTTCATGCTCGGCGACAACCGCTCGCTGGACGAGATGGTCCGCTACCTCGCCTCCCGCGACACGATCACGAGCTTCTGCACGGCGGGCTACCGCTGCGGCAGGACGGGCGGGTGCATCATGGACGCGCTGAAGACGGGCCGCGAAGGGAAGTTCTGCAAGATAAACGCGGTGCTGACCTTCCGCGAGTGGCTGGACGACTTCGCCTCGGACGAGACGCGCGCAATAGGCGACAGGCTTATCGAGAAGGAGCTCGCAGGCATCAAGGAGTGGCTGCCGAAGTTCTACCCGACGGTCATGAAGCAGTACGAGGCGACGTGCCGCGGCGAACGCGACCTCTTCTTCTAGTCGACGACTTTCAGGAGACATTGACATGAAACGGACAATTCTATTCCTACTCGTCAACCTTGCGGCAGTTTCGATGCTTACGGCGGTTGCATTCGTCGTGTGCGCCTTCTGCAACGTCGACATAATGGAACTAACCCAGGGCGGCGGCTACGGTTCGCTTTTCGTCTTCGCCTTCATCTTCGGCATGGCTGGCGCGCTCATATCGCTGTTCATGTCCAAGACGATGGTCAAGGTCTCCATGAAGTGCCGCACCATCGACGGGACGGAGGGCGATGCCGAGAGGTGGCTCGTCTCGACCGTCCGCGACCTCGCCCGGCGTGCGGGGCTGAAGCCGCCGGAAGTCGCGATCTATCCCGGCGAGGCGAACGCCTTCGCAACCGGTGCGCGCAAGAACCATGCGCTTGTCGCCGTTTCGACGCGCATCATGGAGCAGATGTCGCGCGAGGAGCTGAGGGCCGTGCTCGGACACGAAATGAGCCACGTCGCAAACGGGGACATGGTGACGATGTGCCTCACACAGGGCATCATCAACACCTTCGTCATCTTCTTCTCGCACATCCTCGCGTCCGTCGTCCAAGGTGCGATGAACGGGGGGAAGGACAGCCGCAGGGGACGCGGCGGCTACGCGCTCTACCACATTATAGTGCAGCTCTTCCAGCTCGTCTTCGGCATCGGGGCGTCCATGATCCTCATGTGGTACAGCAGGAGGCGCGAATACGCGGCCGATGCGGGGTCCGCCAGGCTCCTCGGCTCCCCCGGACCCATGATCGCGGCTCTGCGCAGGCTCGGGAACCTCCAGCCCGGCATACTGCCCGACTCCATCAAGGCGTTCGGCATTGCCGGCGGCAAGACGTCGCTCTTCGCCTCGCATCCGTCAATGGACGACCGCATCAACGCGCTCATGAACCTTCCGCCGGACTACGCCGTTTAAGAGAGTGTAAAATGGAAAATGGAGAATGCAAAATGAAGAGGCTTATCCTAGTCGTCGCGGCGGCGCTCGCCACCGGTCTTTTCGCCGCGGAGAATCCCGCACTTGAGGCGGCGATCGAGAAGGGCGCGAAGTTCCTCCTTTCGAAGCAGGCGGAGGACGGCCACTGGAGCGATCCGCAGATGCCCGCCCTGACTGCGCTTCCCGTCTGGGCGCTCGTCGGATGCAGGGATGCGCCCGACGAGGCGGTAGCGAAGGGCGTCAAGTTCGTCCTCGGCACACAGCGTGAGGACGGCGGCTTCTACGTCCCGAAACCAGGCCGCGGCGGATCGGGCCTCGGCAACTACAATACGTCCGTCTGCCTCTCCTCGCTCTTCGAGTCCGGCAAGGCGCCCGTCCCCGCGCTCCTCAAGGCCCGCAGCTACATCGCCTCGTCACAGCTCACAGGGGACGACACCATGGCGGGCGGCTTCGGATACGACAAGATTTCGCGCAGGCGCTATGCGGACCTCTCGAACACCTCCTACGCGCTCGATGCGATGCGCAGGACGGAGTCGCTGGAGGAGCTGCGCACGACGGGCGCGAAGGCGGACGTCGACTGGGAGCAGGCGCTTTCGTTCGTCGAGAACCTCATGAAGAAGGAAGGGCCCGACGCCGGCGGCGCGGCGTACAACGAGCGGACGCCGCAGGGCGGGACCTCGACCAACACGCAGGGGCGCGTCATGCTGCGCGCCTACGGGTCCATGACGTATGCGGCTGTTCTCTCCATGTGCCACGCGAAGCTCGACCGCGGCGATCCCCGCGTACAGCAGTCGCTCGACTACTGCCGGAAGAACTGGACCGTCGACGAGAACCCCGGGATGGGCAATCAGGGGCTCTACTACTTCTACGACATCATGGCGCGGGCCCTCTCTGCCGCGAAGGTGGACGACGTGGGCGGACACGACTGGAAGGCCGAGCTTTCGGCGAGGCTCGTCTCGCTTCAGAAGGAGGATGGAAGCTGGTACAACGCGAACAACCGCTTCTGGGAGGCGGATCCCGTCCTCTGCACCTCGTTCGCCATGCTCGTCCTCGAGCTCTGCCGCTGACGCGATGGAACTCTTCGACACACACGCGCACTTCGAGGGCACGCCGGACGAAACGCGCGCCGCCGTCGAGCGGGCGCACGACGCAGGCGTTACGCGCATCATGTCCGTCGGCGGCAGCGAATCGCTCAACAAGGGCACGGAGGGCTTCCGCTACCGCGCAATCGGCTGGGATCGCGACCAGGCCGGGCGCGACCTTCCGAAGCTCGACTACACCGGCGTTGCCGCAGTAGGGGAAATCGGACTCGACTACCACTATTCGCCAGAGACGCGCGCAGCGCAGTGCGAACTCTTCGCGCGTCAGCTCGAGCTTGCCCGCAGCCTCGGTCTGCCTGTCGTCATACACACGCGCGATGCGGACGACGACACGCTCGGACTCCTGCGCGAAATCCCGTCCAGGGGGATAATCCACTGCTTTACCGGCACGCCCCGTTTCTGCCGCGACCTGCTCGACCTGGGGTTCATGATCTCCATTTCGGGAATCGTCACATTCCGGGCTGCCGAAAACGTCCGTGAATCGGCGCTCGTCGTCCCCGACGACAGAATCCTCATAGAGACGGATTCGCCATTCCTTGCCCCGGTGCCGATGCGCGGGAATGCGAACGAGCCTGCGTTCATCGTCCACACCGCGCGGTTCCTAGCCGACCTTCGCAACACGCAGGTTGAGGACTTCGCACGCCTCACGACGGACAACGCCCTGCGCACACTTGGAGGTTGAACTTCACTTCACCGGGTCTGTAGGCTTGCCAAGACACCCTTCGTTGTGGTACAATATGAATATCATCAACCAAAAAAAAGAGGTGGGTTATCGCACAGTTCACACGTGTCAACTTCAAGATACGCGTTCCTCAGGTCCGCGTTCTTGATGCTATGGGAAATCAGCTCGGCGTCATGGCGACGCGCGACGCGCAGAGGATGGCCGACGAAAGGGGACTTGATCTAGTCGAGATCACCCCCAACGCCGTGCCGCCCGTCTGCAAGATAATGGACTACGGCAAGTACAAGTACGAGGAGTCCATAAAGGCCAAGCAGGCCCGCAAGTCCCAGAAGGTGCAGAAGGTGAAGGAGATCAAGTTCCATCCCGGCACCGATACGAACGATTTCGACTACAAGCTGAAGCAGATACGCGGTTTTCTTGCCGACGGCTGCAAGGTGAAGCTCACACTTCAGTATCGCGGGCGCGAGAATGCCCACCGCGAGCTCGGCGAGGACGTGATCAACCGCGTTCTCGAGGCGCTGAAGGAGGAGTGCTTCGTCGAGCAGTCGCCGAAGACGCTCGGACGAGTGCTCGGCGCGTTGATCGGGCCGCCGCGCAAGAACGGTCCGAAGCCGCGTCCCGAGAACCAGGCTCATGCCGGGGCGATACACATCTCCGTGAGTTAACGCGAGGAGACCTGTCATGGGCAAGTTCAGACTTAGGGGGCGCCGCCGCAGGAATCGCGAGGGGCGTCCGCGCACCGTCCCCATCCGGGCGATTGTGCCGAATCTCGTCACGTCGCTCGCAGCGTGCGCGGGCATAACCTCGATCACGCTTTCGAGCGAAGGGCGCTTTCGCGAGGCGCTGGTCGCCTTGCTCGTCGCATGCGTGTGCGACGGAATGGACGGGCGCATCGCGAGGCTCCTAAAGGCGAGTTCCAAGCTCGGGGCGGAGCTCGATTCGCTTGCGGACTTCGTGAACTTCGGCGTGGCGCCGGCGATGTTCATGTTCTTCTGGCTAACGGGCGGGCCCACCCACATGAACGTGGATCCGCGCGTAGTGCGCTGCGTACTCGGATGTTCGCTCTTCTATGCAATGTGCGACTGCTTCCGGCTGGCGCGCTTCAACACGATGCTGGAGGACGAGCCCATACCGTACTGGAAGCACTTCTTCACAGGGGTGCCCGCGCCGGGCGGATGCTGGATGGTCCTGACGCCCTACATCCTCCTCGACTCGTTCAAGGTCGCCGATAGATGGCCGTGCGCCTACTCGTTCTTCAGCTCGCCCGCCTTCGGCATGGCGATGCTGCTCTTCGTGGGCACGCTCATGGCGTCGCGCCTCCCGACGATCTCGCTTAAGTCCGTCCACATCTCCAAGCGCGCGCAAAGGCCGGTCTTCGCCTGTGCGCTCCTCCTGGTGGCGTCGCTCTTCATCGACCTCTGGGCTACGCTCGGAGTGCTCGGAGCGCTCTACATCCTCACCGTTCCATTGACGGGGGTTGCGTTTCTGAGGGTCCGGGCCAAGTACGAGCGGGATGCACCGTCCGTAAATTCCTCAGAGAAAACGTCTGTCGGGGCTTGACTTCTCGGGGTCATAAAGGGTAAAATATCACTCACATCGAAAATAGCTTTCTAAAAACAAGGAGAAACAATGAATCGTACGATAAAGATTGGTATCGCGGCTCTCGCGCTTGCAGCAGGCACTCCCGCTTTTGCGCAGGACATCGAAGAGGAGGAAGGCCCCATCGGCATGACGCCGATTGCGCTCGGCCTTGCAACGCCCGTACAGCTTCCCTGGGGCATCAACCGCTGGGATGTCTACGGCCTTGACCTGAACCTGTTCTACTCCGACGCCCCGCAGATGGTCGGCCTCGACATCGGCGGCCTCGCGACGCTCGTCCGCAACGAGACGAAGGCGCTCGTGGTCGGCGGCCTCGCCAACGTTGCGTTTGGCGACGTCTACGGCCTTCGCGCGACGCTCGGCCTCAACTTCGCCAAGTCCGGCGTCTATGGAGCCGACCTTGGTCTTGTCGGCTTCCGCGACAGCCTCCACGGCTTTGACGCCGAGTTCCTCGGCTCCTTCCAGCGCACTGTCTGCGGCTGCCAGATCTCCGGCCTTGCGAACGTTGCGACGGAGGAGAGCTACGGCCTCAACATCGCCGGTCTCACGAACATCGCCAAGACCGCCTACGGCTGCCAGCTGGCGTTCATCTTCAACTACACTGAAGAGCTCCACGGCGCGCAGATTGCGCTCGTCAACTTCGTGGACTACTGCCCGTCGGGCTTCCAGATCGGTCTCGTCAACATCATAATGTCGAACCAGATCAAGGTTCTCCCGATCGTCAACGGGTACTTCTGATAACCCCTGAAATGGGAAAGAACCCGTTCCTGAAGAAAGCGACGGGGGCCCCGAAGGCCCCCGTACGCGTTGAGAAGAAGCACGGCCTCGGCCGCGGCCTCGACTCGCTCATCCCGGCAAAGCCGGTGGCACCCATCAAGGCGGCGGCTCCGGCCGTCGCCCCGGTGGTGCCGAAGGTGGAGCCCGTGAGTCCCTCCGCGCCGCTTGAGCTGCCGATCCATGAAATCGAGCGCAGCCCCTATCAGCCGCGCCGCGACTTCAAGGAGGAGGAGCTTGCGGGCCTCGCCGAGTCGCTCAAGAACAACGGTCTCGTACAGCCCCCGACTGTTCGCAAGAACGCGGCGGGCAAATACGAGCTCATCTGCGGCGAGCGTCGACTGAGGGCCGCGCTTCTCGCCGGCTGGAAGAAGATACGCGTCACTCTCATCGATGCGGACGACCTCACCGCCGCCTCCATGGCAACGACGGAGAACCTCCAGCGCGAGGATCTGAATCCGATCGAGGAGGCCGTCAGCTACAAGACTCTTCAGGACAAGTTCGGCCTCACCCAGCAGGAGGTCGCGGAGAAGGTCGGGAAGGGCCGCGCGACGGTCGCGAACTCGGTGCGACTCCTCGAACTGCCGGACGAGGTGAAGGCCCTCCTACAGACGAAGCTCCTTTCAGTCGGGCATGCGAAGCTACTCCTCTCCGTAGACAGCGAGAAGGATCGCGTCCTGCTGGCGCGCGACTGCGTCAACGACCAGCTTACGGTCCGTGCGCTTGAGCGTCGCATCGCACGGATGAATGCGCCGGTGCCTGAAAAGCCTCGCGGTACGCCCGACATGCCGGATGGGTATGTGAAGTCGCTTGCGGACAAGCTGCGCAAGCATTTCGGCTGCGCCGTCCGCCTGACGAGCGGCGTCACCCACGCTAACGGCAAGCACGTCAAGGGCGTTCTGGAGATTGACTTCTTCGACAACGACGAGCTCGACCGCGTCATAAAGATGATCGGCGTCGAGGTCGACTGATTCCATCGCCATGACAACAGCAGCCGTCCTTGCGGCCGCCCTGGCATTCTGGCCGGCGGATGCCAAATTGGCCTACCAGACATCCGAGAAGCTCGTCGAGCGGCATACGCCGCGCGACGCCGGGACGATTCCAGGGCGCCTCGCGGCGCGTTTCATCTTCGATGCGGCGAATGCGTCCGGACTGGATGCGACTTTCGATTCCTTCTCGGCGGAGACGGAGTCGGGTCCGCGCCTATTCGCAAACATCACCTGCGACTACGTATCCGATCCGTCCGCGCCATGGCTTGTGTTCGTGTCTCATTACGACACAAAACCGGGCGTCGCCTGCCCCGGCGCAAACGACGGGGCGTCTACTAGCGGACTCCTCGTGGCCATCGCCAGCCGCCTCTTTGACGACAAGCCGAAGGGCGTAAACGTCCGCCTCGTGTGGACGGACGGCGAGGAATGCCGAAAGGCGTATTCGAAAAAGGACGGCTTCTGGGGATCCAGGCACGCCGCAAAGAAGTTGAAGGGGGACAAACTGGACGTCCGCGCCGTCGTCTGCCTTGACATGCTGGGCGACAGGGATCTCAACATCAGCATACCTCGAAACGGAACGGATTCGTTGCGCGGCGGAGTGCTTGAGATGGCCAAGCGCGCCGGCATCGCCGAGAAGGTGTCGGTTTCGGACGACCTCGTTAAGGACGACCACGTCGCGTTCCTGGATGAAGGCTTCCCGGCGGTTGACATAATCGATTTCGACTACGGGTCCAAGCGTGGGCTCAACGACTACTGGCATACGCCTGCGGACACGATGGACAAGGTTTCGGAGGAGTCTCTGCTCGCCGTCG
This sequence comes from uncultured Verrucomicrobiota bacterium, assembly GCA_946610035.1. Classification (GTDB taxonomy): domain Bacteria; phylum Verrucomicrobiota; class Kiritimatiellia; order RFP12; family UBA1067; genus UBA1067. The sequence continues at coordinate 50,684 of CAMOCC010000005.1, read as the reverse complement.
GCCGCCTTGCCATCGCCATCATCAACGAGATTCGCTGACCGCCGCAAGCGCGCCTCTCCCCAAGTCCGATTTTTACATCGCGTCACAGTTGCGGTTGGCGGTCAAATCTGATATAATCGTAAATCATGAGCAAGAAAGTCCTACTAGTTGGTGCCGGCGGCGTCGCCGGCGTCGCTGCGGCAAAGATGTGCCGCAATCCCGAAACGTTCGGCGAACTCCTCATCGCCTCGCGCACAGAGGCGCGCTGCAAGGCGATCAAGGCGGACATCGAGTCGCGTCCGTGGTTTGCCGAGAAGGGCGTCACCACCAAGATCACGACCGCCCAGATCGACGCAATGGACGTTCCGCGCCTCACTGCGCTCATCAAGGAGTTCAAGCCCGATCTGGTGATGAACATCGCGCTCCCGTACCAGGACCTCGCGATCATGGACGCGTGCCTCGCGGCCGGAGTCAGCTATCTCGATACGGCGAACTACGAGCCGCCGGACGAGGCGCACTTCGAGTACTCCTGGCAGTGGGCCTACCGCGAGAGGTTCGAGAAGGCGGGCCTTACGGCGATCCTCGGCTGCGGCTTCGACCCCGGAGTTACGCAGGTCTTCTCCGCCTACGCCCAGAAGCACTACTTCGACACCATCGAGACTCTCGACATCCTCGACTGCAACGGCGGCGACCACGGCTATCCCTTTGCGACGAACTTCAACCCCGAGATTAACATCCGCGAGGTCGCCGCGAAGGGCTCGTACTGGGTCGCCGATCCCAAGGACGACAAGCCCGAGGTCGCCGTCGAAAACAAGAAGGCGTTTGACAAGGGCTGGTGGGTCGAGACCGCGCCCATGGCCATCAAGCGCGAGTACGTCTTCGACCAGGTTGGGAAGAAGGACATGTACCTCCTCCACCACGAGGAGCTGGAGTCGCTCGGCTGCAACCTGAAGGGCATCAAGCGCATACGCTTCTTCATGACGTTCGGACAGAGCTATCTCACGCACCTGAAGTGCCTCGAAAACGTCGGGATGACGCGAATCGACCCGGTCGACTTCAAGGGACAGAAGATCGTCCCGATCGAGTTTCTCAAGGCGCTTTTGCCCGACCCCGCCACGCTCGGTCCGAGGACGAAGGGCAAGACGAACATCGGCTGCATCTTCCACGGAATGAAGGACGGCAAGAGCGTGGACTACTACGTGTACAACGTCTGCGACCACCAGGAGTGCTATGCCGAGGTCGGCTCGCAGGCGATAAGCTATACGACGGGCGTCCCGGCGATGATCGGAGCGAAGATGTTCCTCGAGGGCAAGTGGACGACCAAGGGCGTCCATACGTGCGAGGAGTTCGACCCCGATCCGTTCATGGCCGAGCTCAACAAGCAGGGACTCCCCTGGCAGGAGAACTTCAATCCGGTCAAGGTCGGCTGAAGGTGAAGCCGGAGTACAGGATCGACCTCGATTCGCTCGCCGAAACGGCGCGGATCGCGCGCGCGAACGCCGACAGGCTCGGCGTCCGCCTCCTGATGGCGCTGAAGAGCTTTCCGCTCCCGGACGCGTTTCCGACGCTCGCGCCGCACGTGGAGGGCGTCACGGCGTCCGGACTCTTCGAGGCGCGCCTCGGCAGGCTCGGCTTCAAGGAGGTTCACGTCCATTCCCCCGCATACGCGGAGGACGAGATCGACGACCTCGCCGAGACGTGTACTCACATCGTCTTCAACTCCATCGACCAGTTGCGTCGCTTCGGCGCACAGGTCAAGGCGAAGGGGGTGAGCGTCGGGCTCCGCATCAATCCGGGGTTCTCGTCCGCCGACTGCCTCAAGTACGATCCGTGCTGCCCCGACTCGCGCTTCGGCGTCATGCCGGAGGAGCTGGAGAGGCTGGACGAAGCGGAAAGGACGGCGATTTTCGACACCATCGACGGACTCCACGTCCACGCCCTCTGCGAAGGCTATGCTGACGACTTCGCCGGAATGGTCGAGCGCCTCGCGGCGCTTCTCCCCCGCCTCTACACCAACCGCCAACAACCAGCCACCCTCAAATGGATCAACCTTGGCGGAGGCGAGGTTGTCAACGATCCGGCCTTCGCGACTCCGCGCGCCGTCGCGGCCGTCGCAGCACTCAAGAAGTGCGGCGACTTCGAGGTGATGATCGAGCCGAGCGAGTACATGGTGCGGTATTCGGGAAGCCTCGTCGCGCACGTCCTCGACGTCATACGCCGTCCCGAAAAGGACGTGGCGGTGCTGGACGTGTCGCTCTCCTGCCATGCGACGGACCTGCTCCTGTTCGACATGCGCGCGGACGTCCTTGCGCCAGTGCAGGCGGATGCGGGGCGGCGCACGATTCTCGGCTGCGTCTCGTGCCTTGCGGGCGACGTGATAGGCGAATACACCTTCGCGACGCCGCTCGAGGTCGGGGACGAAGTGGTCCTCGGCGGACTCGGCTCGTATTCCTTCGCTCAGCAGAGCTGGTTCAACGGCGTGCGGCATCCGGACATCGTGCTCGTCTCGCGCAAGGAGGGCCGCCGGAAGATACTATACTGGGACTATTCCGACTACTTGCGCGACTTCCACCGCTCCTGACACCTACCCGCAAGGGTGTAGGCGGGAATGATTGCTTATGCTATCATGTGTGCATGAACAATCAATTTCCTTTTTTATGCGTCGCCTTGATGGCGGCGTTCGTCTCCAAGGCCGCTCATCTTGAGTTGACCGAGGTTCCGGCCGTCAAGATGACGGCCGAAGCCGGATACAGGGTCTTCCACGGCGAAGCGAAGCTTAACATCGGTAACTTCGACGTCAAGCTGACCTTCGGCGGCGATGCGGCGACCACCAACTTCGTGAAGTGCGCAGGCCGCAGGCTTTTGTGCGACAGGCTCGTCACGGCGCCCGGTGAGCGCAAGACGTTCGAGGCGACCGTACGGCTGCCGGGTCCGTACTCGACTCGCAAAGCCACCGCCGATTCCAACAAGTCTCTGGTAATTGACGTCTTCACGACTGCTGCCTCCGCGCCGTCGGTGGAGTTCGAGCCGTCGGCGGACTCCCTGACGTTCTACCTCTGCGGCGACTCCACCACCACCGACCAGCGCGGTGAGCCGTGGGGCAGCTGGGGACAGATAGCGCCCGCCTTCTTTAAGAAGGGCGTCGCAGTGAGCAACTTCGCGAAGTCCGGACTGGCCATGGCGACGTTCGAAGGGGACGGACGGCTCGTCCGCATCCTTGAGAACGTCAAGGCGGGGGACTGGGTGCTGATCCAGTTCGGGCACAACGACCAGAAGCGCAAGGGCGAGGAGCCGGAGAATGGATACACCAGGCGGCTTGGAGAGTGGACGGACAAGTTGCAGGCGAAGGGTGCGAACGTCATCATCGCGACGCCGATAGAGCGCCGCAGGTTCAGCAATGGAGTGCAGAGTCCGCACACGCTCGCGGGGTATGCGGACGCGGCGCGCGCGTTTGCGAAGGCGCGCGGCCTTCCGCTGATCGACATGAACGAGCTCAGCTATGCGATGATGGGCGCCGCCGGCGAGGAGGGGTCCAAGGCCTTCCAGTGCTGGTACGAGAAGGGCTCGTATCCCGGCGTCGTCAACACAATCAACGACAACACCCACCATTCAATATACGGCGCGTACGAGATGGCGCGCATCGAGGCGTCGGAGATAACGAGGCTGGTTCCCGGGCTCAAGGACTTCGTCCGCGAAAGATACAGGATGTTCGATCCGCTGAAGTTCGATCCAGATCCGATGATCCCGCCGAGCGCCGTCACTGATTCTAAGAAGCCCGCCGGTAACTGACAGACAACCTGAAAGGAGTAAGTGCATGATATCCCTTCTACTTGCAGCGGCCCTGTCGACGGGGACGCCGATACCTCAGGGTGCCAACGTCGCACCCGACGGCGGAAGACTCGATGTAACGTCAAAGGCGCTCCTCTACAACGGGAGTCCGATCGTCCCCATGATGGGCGAAATACACTATTCGCGCCTCCCTGCCGACGAGTGGCGCGACCAGCTCCTGAAGATGAAGGAGGGAGGCGTGACGATCGTCTCGACCTACGTCTTCTGGAACCACCACGAATGGGAGCGCGGCGAATACAGGTTCGACGGATCGAGGAATCTTTCCAAGTTCCTCGAGACCGTGAAGGAGTGCGGACTCTGGGCGATCGTCAGGATCGGTCCGTGGGCGCACGGCGAGGTGCGCGAGGGCGGCTTCCCCGACTGGCTTGTCGCGGAGGCGGCGGAGCGGTCCAAGGCGAAGAAGGGAAAGCTCTCGAACGTCCTGCGCACGACAGACGCGTGGTTCATGGAGGAAACGCGGAAGTTCTGGACGCGCCTCGCGCCCGAGGTGCTGCCGCATCTGTGGAAGAACGGCGGACCTGTCGTCGGAATCCAGCTTGAGAACGAGAGCAGGGGTCCGTGGGCCTACTACCAAGAACTCAAGCGCCTTGCCGTCGAGCTGGGCTACGACGCGCCGATGTACACGCGCACGGGGTGGCCGCGCCTCAACGGAGGCGAGAGGACCTTCGGCGAAATGATTCCTCTCTACGGCGACTACGCAGAGGGCTTCTGGGACCGCCAGACCACCTCCATGCCGAATGCGGAGTACCGCAACGCCTTTGCAATGAAGGAGGTCAGGACGTCCGCCGCCATTGCAACCGAGCAGCTCGGTGCACAGAAGGCCGAGGATGCAAAGGGCGCCGCGCAATATCCGTACTTCACATGCGAACTCGGCGGCGGCATGGCCTCCAGCTACCACAGGCGCCTCGTCATGGAGCCGATGGACGCTTTCGCGCTTGGTGTCGTCAAGCTTGGAAGCGGATCGAACCTGCCCGGGTACTACATGTACCGCGGCGGGACGAATCCGACGGACCAGGGTGTTCCGATGGGCGAGAGCCAGTCGGACCGCTTCACCAACTACAACGACCTGCCGCCGATCAGCTACGAGTTCCAGTCTCCCCTGAGCGAATTCGGCGTCCGCCAGAAGTCGTGGTGGCTTCTAAGGGACCTCGGTCGGTTCTGCGCGAAGTACGGCGGCGAGTTCGCGCTGGAGGAACCCGTCTTCACCAGCCGCAACGAGTCGCGGCGCGGACGCTTCATCTTCCACAACGAATACGTGCGCCGCATCAATCCCTCGGGCGAGTGCTGGATCGGGGTCGAGGAGAACGGGAACATCCGCAGGATCGTCGACGGACGCCATGACGATGGCGCGCTCGACGATTCGCCAGTCGAAGCCGATCCGGTGGTCGTTACGCCACTGAGCGTCGCAGGGAATCCGCTTCCTGTCAAGTTGGGTGTTAACGGCGTCGCCACGCCCGATCCGAACGCATGGTCGACTGCGGCCACATGGGCGGTTGAGCTGCCCGAGGACAGGAACTGCATTCTGGAAATATCCTATCGCGGGGACATGGCGCGGCTCGAGGCGGACGGCGTTCCCGTCGCGGACGACTTCTACAACGGGGATGCCTTCAGGTTCGCGTTGTGGCGTCTTCCGGAGCATGTAGTCAAACTCGATTTCAAGGTTACGCCCTGGCCCGGTGGCGACGCCATCTTCCTCGATACCGCGCCCGTCCCGGCCCTCGGCGAAGCGTCCGTCTCGCGCGCCGTCAGCCTGCCGCAGCCGAGGTGACGGACGCATCATCCGCCATTCGTTCGTCCCCTCGCGCGCTCCCGATTCTTTTGATTCGGCGCGCGAGTTGTGAATGTCCGTCGTGGAGCGACGGACCCCCCTTCATGGGAACAACTGACAGTGGTTGCGTCGCTCAGGGGGTTGCGTCGCTCGGGCTCTTGCGACTTTGCTTCGCAAAGCTCCTCGCTTCGCTCGTCGGCCAACCTGACGCCTTCGGCGCAGGCGAATCACGCGACGCAACAAATAAGGGCGTGGAGCAATCGACTTCCAAGCCACCATGCATTCGACTGCCGGAAGACAACAAGACCCGGCGATTGACGAAAGTCAGCGAGTTGCCCGAAGGTATCTTTCATGCAGCCTTCGGTGTCCCGCGAATGCGGGCGTCTGTGTGTTCCGTGGTTAATAACCGTAGCAGGTGTTCCCACTAAATTCTTTGAAGAACCTTTTTCTTCGTCTGGTGTGCCGTTTGCGTCAAAATGTGATATAATATTGCTTTCACACAGAAGAGTCATGAAAGGACAAAGCAGATGTTGACTTGGATGGACAGCCTGAAGGGCCGCTCGATGATGCGGCTCGCTTCGTTTACGGACGAGGAGATGGTGAATCTCATCGACCTTGCGGCGCAGTTGAAGTCGCGCCGCGCGGCCGGGGTGAGGGGCGATCTCCTGCACCGCAAGAACGTCGCGCTGATTTTCGAGAAGAGCTCCACGCGTACGCGCAACTCCACGCTCGTCGCCATTCGCGACGAAGGGGGGAACGGCGAGTACCTGACGCGTCCCGACATCCACTTCGGGAAGAAGGAGTCCGTGAAGGACACCGCGCGCGTCCTCGGGCGCATCTACGACGGCATACTGTTCCGCGGGTTCCGCCAGCAGGACTGCGAGGACCTCGCGAAGTACTCCGGCGTCCCCGTGTGGAACGGGCTTACGGACGCCTACCATCCGACGCAGATTTTCGCCGACCTCCTCACGGTGCGCGAGACATTCGGCTCGCTCAAGGACGTGACGGTGGCATACGTGGGCGACGGCAGGAACAACGTCGCCAATTCGCTGATGATGGGCTGCGCCAAATGCGGCGTCCGCTACATCTGCTGCACCCCGAGGGAGCTGTGGCCGGACGAGGCGATTCTCGCCGAGGCGGAGGAGGTCGCAAAGCGCAACGGAGTGGACATCCGCGTCTTCGACGACCCCGTGAAGGGCGTGAAAGGTGCGAACGTCCTCTACACCGACGTCTGGGTGTCGATGGGCGAGGAGGCGAAGACGGCGGAGCGCATCAAGATGCTCCGTCCCTACCAGATCAACATGGACCTCATGCGCGCGACGGGCAACATCGACGGCAGGCTCATGTTCCTTCACTGCCTTCCCGCTTTCCACGACTTCAACACCGAGGTCACGAAGGACTGCGGTGCGCTGGAGGTGACTGACGAGGTGTTCGAGTCCAAGTACTCCAAGGTCTTCGACGAGTCAGAGAACCGCATGCACACAATCAAGGCGCTGCTCGTCTCCGCTCTCTGCGACAGAAAAGGTGTCTAGTGGGGGAGTCGGGAGTGAGTTAAGAGTTGAGAGTTAAGGGTGCAGAGTGAAGAGTCGGGAGTCACGAGAGACGAGAAAAATGAATTGAGGAGGATTGAGATGGCTGGTTTCCCGAAGTGGGCGGATTTCACGCCGGAGTTTGCGGTGTCCGAGTTGACGCGTCTTTTGGCGGTAGCCGAACGAGGCGTCGCGGCGTTGGAGGCCGCGCATCCCGTCACGTTCGAAGGCCTCGTCTGGGGTCTGGACGACGCCGTGCGGGATCTGGTGAACACCTGGGGGATGGTACTTCACATGCTCGGCGTCATGAATTCCGATGCGTGGCGAAAGGTCGAGTCCGACTTCCAGGAGCGGATGATCATGTTCACGATGCGCGTGAGCCAGTCGCGTTCGCTCTACAAGTTCGCGAAGTCCATAGCGGTCGAGGACCCCATGCGCAGGCGCATACTCGACAGGATGGTCCAGGAGGCGGAGCTTGCGGGCGTTGCCCTCGAAGGGGAGAAGAAGGATCGCTTCAATGCGATAAAGGCCGAACTTGCAAGGCTCGGAACCGACTTCTCTCGCGCCGTGCTGGATGCGACGGACGCCTTCAAGTTCGAGAAGGACGGCAAGACGTACACGATCGACGACGCCAACTATCCGCTGACGATGAAGAACTGTCCGGACCGCGAGGTACGCGAGCGCCTCTACCGCGCCCGCGTGACGCGCGCGCCCGAGAACACGGCGCGCATTTCGCGCATCCTCGAGCTCCGTCGCGAGCTCGCCGTGCTCCTGGGCTACACGACGTACGCCGAACTTTCGCTCGCGAACAAGTGCGCGCCGTCCGTCCTCTCCGTCAAGGCGATGATTGACGAGCTTGACGCCGCGACCAAGGAGATATCGGAGGTGGAGGACGTCCAGGTCGGCGAGATGTACGAGGGCGAAGGGGCCATGCAGCCGTGGGACGTCGCCTACTGCGCCGAGCGGCTGCGGGAGAGGAAGTACGCCTACAGCGAGGAGGAGCTCAAGCGCTATTTCGAGTTCGAGGACGTGCTGAAGGGCCTCTTCCGCCTGTCGAAGTTCCTTTTCGACATCGACATCGAGGAGGTGAAGGGGTCGGATAAGCCGCAGACATGGCACCCGGACGTCCGCTTCTTCTCGGTGAAGGAGAATGGGTCCGTGATAGCGAACTTCTACGTCGATCCGTATGTCCGGAACGGACAGAAGAACGGCGGCGCGTGGATGAACGAATTCTCCAACAGGGACGACAGGCGGGGCGAAAAGCCGCTCGCGGTGCTCGTCCTCAACCAGCAGACGCCTGACGCCGACGGTAAGTGCTACATGCCGTTCCGCGAGGTCGAGACGCTGTTCCACGAATTCGGCCACTCGCTTCAGTGCATGCTGACGCGCATCGGCGAGGAGTCCGCCGCCGGCATCAACCTCGTCGAGTGGGACGCCGTCGAGGTTGCGTCGCAGTTCATGGAGAACTGGTGCCTCGACGACAGGACGGGCATCGTCGTGCCGGAGGACCTCAAGGCGAAGGTCAAGGCCGCGAAGAACTTCCGCGCGGCGTCGTTGTGCCGCCGTCAGCTCGCGTTCGCTAAGACGGACATGATCCTGCACTCGGAGTCGACTGAGGATCCGAACGTCGTGAAGAACCGCGAGTTCCGCCATTTCGGGATTCCGCTGATAGAAGGGGACCTCTTCCTCAACGCCTTCGGACACATCTTCGGCGGCGGATACGCCGCAGGGTACTACGGCTACAAGTGGAGCGAGGTGATGAGCGCCGACTGCTACGGAGCGTTCGAGGAGGCCGGGCTAGCCGACGATGAAGCCGTCCGCCGCGTCGGAAGGGCCTATCGCGAGACGGTCCTCGCCCTCGGCGGCAGCGAGTCGGCATACGATGTATTCGTCCGCTTCCGCGGCAGGAAGCCGAAAATCGACGCGCTCCTTCGCCAGCAGGGCCTCGCGTGACATTCCCCCTTTTTGGGGAGTTCTTTCGCGGCTTGTTTATGGTACAATAGGTGCACCATGAACACAGCACTTCTTATCGCCGCATCAATCGCGGTTGTCGGGCCTTCGGGCAGGACTGTATGCACAGTGACCCCTCCGGCGGAGGAGCAGGGGGTGTCCGTCGAGACGAAGAAGCTCGACGGCGGCCTCGCGTGGCGTTTGAGCTACACGGGTAGCGGCGAGCGCGTCATCAAGGACGAGGCGTGGACGTTCGACTTCGGGGCGGACCTCAAGTGCTGGCCCGTGAGCCACGCGCAGGGCGAGTACATCCCGAAGACGCTCTCCACGATTGCGACGATGAAGGACCGTCCGAGGTCCGCACTTGTCGCTGCTGGCGTCGGGGAGATGTACAACTACGCGACGTCCTACCCCGGCACGGCGGAGAGTCCGCTGGTCGTCGAAGGCCCCGGCTTCACGGCTGTCGTCGGCGATGCGGGGGTGCTGGACTATGCGCGTCTGAGGTTCAAGTCCGGACCAGCAGCCGGTTCGGTCGTCTCGGTCCTTGAGGGCGAATGCACGGTCGCGCTTCCGTACAAGACGCCATGGCGCTACGTACACGTACGCGAGAGCGCGGTGGCGCTTGCGAACGCCCAGCCGTCGTTCCTCGACGAACTGAACGAGCCTTCGCGCATCAAGGACACGAGCTGGATCAAGCCAGGCAAGGTGCTGCGTGTCGCCAAGCTGACGACGGACCACGCCCTGGCGGCTGTCGACTTCGCGAAGCGGAACGGCTTCCCCTACGTCGAGCTTGACGCGGGATGGTACGGCGAGGAGCACGTCGGCGATCCGCTCAAGCCCGGCCTTGCACCGGAGAAGATCGCACGCGGCGAGCACCTCGACTTCTTCAAGTTCATGGACTATGCGAAGTCCAACGGCATCGGCGTCTTGCTATATGTGAACCGCGAGCCGCTCAAGCGCAACAGGGACGAGATACTCGACACACTCGCCGGCTGGGGCGTGAAGGGCATAAAGTACGGTTTCGTCAACGTCGGCAGCCAGAAGTGGCGCAAGTGGGTGACCGAGGCGATCGAGGCGGCCGCCGCGCGCCGCCTCATGCTCGACATCCACGACGAGTACCGACTCACCGGCATCCAGCGCACTTATCCGAACGTGCTGACCGTCGAGGGAATCTGCGGCAACGAGGAGATGCCGAACGCCGCGCACGATGCGGCGCTTCCGTTCACGCGGTTCCTGGACGGACCCGGCGACTACACGCCGTGCTGGAAGGTGGGACGCGTCCAGAACACGCTTGCGCACCAGCTTGCGCTTCCCTGCGTCTACACGAGCGGCTTCCAGTTCCTCTTCTGGTACCAGCGTCCGGACCAGATCGACGAGGCCAATCCCGCTCTCGACTTCTGGCGCGAGATACCGACGGCGTTCGACGAGACGCGCTTCCTCCAGGGCGAAATCGGCTCCTATGCAGTCGTTGCGCGCCGCGTAGGCAAGAAGTGGTTCGTCGGCTGCGTCAACGCGGGAGAGAAGCGCGAGTTCAAGGTTCCGCTGGACTTCGCCGGGACGGGGGCGAGGAAGGTGCGGCTCTATCGCGATGCGGACCCGGCCGACACCGCAAGGCTCGCCCCCATCGCCTGCGAAAGTCTTGAGGCGGAAGTCCTAACCGTCGCCGCCTCCGCAAACGGAGGCTTCGCGGCGATTGTCGAATAATGCCTGTCTGACGGACACTCAAATCCAGGCAGGTTGCGCAAAGCCCTCGCCGCCGGACGGCATAACGTGGAAGCCCGTTTGCGGGGCGCCGGAAGTGCGTACACTTTCGGGTGATGGCGGCGGATGCCCCTAAAGTGGTATAATCGCATCATGAAAACGAGAATACTGCTTACTGGGTGCATGGTTCTCGGTGCGTTGTCCGCCTTCGCGGGCGCATCGGGAGCCAATCGTGAATTCACGCCGTCCGGCGTTGTCGTCAACGGCAGGCTGACCGGCAAGGTCGAGAGGAAGGACTTCCCCGACGGATACGCCGTCCGCTACATCCTCCCGAAGGGCGAGCGCCGCATAACGGATGAGAAGTCCGTATGGACGCTCCCCGGCGATGCGCGGTTGTGGTACCAGACGGACGCCGACTACGAGTCGCCCTACCGCAACTCACTCGTCAAGGACGTACCGAAGGGTACGCGGCTGTGCCTTCCCATGACGGCGAAGCTGCCGGACGGCACGTACCGCCTCATCACCGAGGCGAACCTCGTCAACTACACGGACGCCGAAGTCGTCGCAATCGGCGACAACTCATTCAAGGTCCGCTACCACGCCGACCCCGACGGCTTCACGCAGACGGGCGAGGCGGTGACGCCGTGGCGCGTCACCATCGTGGCGCGAAACATAAACGAGCTCGTGAAGAGCGACATGGTGCGCAGGCTATGTCCGCCTCCCCCGCCGGAGCGCGCCGCGCGCGCGGCGGAGTTCGCGAAGCCCGGGCGCGCAGTGTGGCAGTGGCTCCCTGCGGGCGCGCCGAGGCTTGAGGATCAGCGCGACTGGATCGACAAGACGGCGAAGCTCGGCTTCGAATACTACCTCATCGACGAAGGCTGGCGCAACTGGAGCGCGGACGGCAAGGACCGCTGGGCCTGCCTCAAGGAGACGATCGACTATGCGACCTCCAAGGGCGTCAAGTGCGCGATATGGGTGCACTCAAACGAGATTCCGGACCGTGCGCGCCGCCTCGACTACCTGAAGCGCACCAAGGAGGCGGGAGCCGTCGGAATCAAGATCGACTTCATGCCGCCGTGCAACTACCACTGGTGCAACTGGTACGAGGAGACCCTGGAGGACACCTTCGAGGCGGGGCTCTTCGTCGACTTCCACGGCGCGGTCAAGCCGACCGGGCGCGAACGCACCTGGCCGCACGAACTCGCCCGCGAGGCCGTACGGGGACACGAGTGGCACATCACGCGCTACCATCGCGTCCTCCCCTACGACCACGACACGATCCTCCCGTTCTGCCGCCTCGTGCAGGGGCATGCCGACTACACGCCGCTCGTCTTCCAGAAGGAACAGCTGATCCACTTCACCTGGGCCCGCCAGCTCGCGCAGGCCGTCGTCTTCTCCGCGCCGTTCCTCTGCACGGGCGACTTCCCGAAGAACTACCTCGACAATCCGGCGCAGGACTTCATCAAGCACCTCCCCGCCGTCTACGACGAGTCGCACCTCCTGCCAGGGAGCGAGATAGGCGAGGTCGTCGGCTTCATGAAGCGCAAGGGCGGAACGTGGTACATCGCAATCGAGAACGGCGAGACTCCGCGGGAGTTCACAATCGACCTGCGGCTGCTCCCGAAGGGCAAGACGCTCTCCCTAACCGGCTACTGCGACAACCCGGACCGCCTCGACGCCTACAAGACGATGGCGCGCAAGGTCAAGAGGTCCGACAAGCTGACGATCCCGCTTCGGAAGGGCGGCGGATTCGCCGCGATCATAGAGGAGGACCACATCTTCTCGCCCGACCCCGCGCCAGTCGTCGACGGCGACACGCTTTGGGTCTTCACGGGACACGACATGCCGCGCAGCGACTGGTTCCACATGCCCGACTGGCAGGTGTTCTCGACGAAGGACATGGAGAACTGGACGCAGCACGGAGTCGTGATGGACACGTCCGTCTTCAAGTGGGCGAAGCAGGGCGACCGCGCGTGGGCGTCGCAGGCGATCAAGCGCGACGGCAACTGGTACTGGTACGTCGCGGTACTCGGCGAACACGGCGGCGACTTCATCGGCGTCGCGACGGCGAAGAGTCCGCTCGGTCCCTGGACGGACCCGATAGGCAAGCCGCTGTGCGGACCCGGCAACGCATGGATCGACCCCACGGTGATGGTCGACGACGACGGCAGGGCGTGGCTCTTCTGGGGCAATGCGGGCGGCGATCCCGGCTGCTGGTATGTGGAGCTGAAGCGGAACATGGTCGAGAAGGCGGGCGAGATCAAGCCCGTCCCCGGACTCCTCGACGAGCAGTGCTTCGGTCCGACCCTGACAGGCAGGGACGGCAGGAAGCGCACGAACTTCGTGGAGGCGCCGTGGATCTACAAGCGCGGCAAGACGTACTACCTTGAATACGCCGCGGGCGGCGTCCCCGAGCATTGGGCGTACTCGACATCGGATTCAATACACGGTCCGTGGCGCTATCGCGGCAAGATCACGGACCTTTCGCCGCGCAGCTTCACCATCCACGGCGGCAGCGTCCACTTCAAGGGCAGGGACTACCTCTTCCTCCACGACGGCACGCTGCCGGGCGGCGGCGGCTTCTGCCGCAGCGCCTGCTTCCAGGAGTTCAAGTACAACCCCGACGGGACGATTCCCTTCCAGCCGCTCAAGGGACGGCACATACAGTAGCCCCGGTTAGCGCAATGTCGGCGCGTTGTCCCCCAACGCGCCGCATTGCGCGATGGTTTTCCCTACAGCTGAAAAACGACCGGACACCGCCCATTTCGGCGATGGATGGTCGTGAAGCGGGATGTCCGACGCACGTCGAACGTCCCGCTCCCATAATAGTAGTTCCCGCACCCCGTTGGTGGTTGACTGTCCTCGGTCTATGTGGTACAATATCTGCCGTTTTGCTGAACAAGGAGAGCGCGTAAACATATAGAAGTCACATGGAACTGCAAATGCAGTAAAACTGAGGTCCTGTAGCTCATCTGGACAGAGCAGCTGCCTTCTAAGCAGCGGGTAGTGGGTTCGAGTCCCGCCAGGACCGCCAAGACAAAAGCAAATGGATCCAGAATTCCAGATACGCCAGGCGCGGCTTGCAGACGCGGAGAAGATCTTCGCGCTGATCCACTTGAACCGCGACCTCCTTGTGCCAAGGTCGATGGGCAACATCGTCGAGAACGTGGACAGGTTTCTTGTCGCAGTGGCGGGATCGGACATTATCGGATGCGCCTCGTATCAAATCCACCCGGAGATAGGCCAGGCGGAGTCCGCAACAGTCGAGATACAGTCCCTGGCCGTCCGCCTCCCGTGGCGGCGCAAGGGCATCGGCAAGGCGCTTGTGGAGGCCGTTTCCGCGCGGGTCGCCGCCTTCAATCCAAGGGAGGTTCTCGTCCTTACATTCACGCCTGAATTCTTCAGCAAGCTCGGATTCTACGAAATACCAAAGAACAAGGTGATGCACAAGCTCTACACGGGCTGCATCAATTGCACAAAGCATGCGGATCCATTCACTTGCCCCGAGAAGGCGATGATCCGAGACACAGTACGATGAACAACGAACTTGATCCCGTAATCAGAGTCACAAATCCGTGCAAGCCGCTTGAGCTGGACCTTTCTAGGCCGCTGGAAATCGAAGTCGGCTGCGGAAAGGGGAAGTTCCTCACCGCGCGCGCCGCGGAGAACCCGGACTGCGAGTTCCTTGGCATAGAGCGCATGCTCGAGCGCGTCCGCCTCTTCTCCGGGAAGTGCCGCAGGGGGAGCATAGCGAACGCCCACGTCCTCAGGCTCGAGGCGCTGTACACTTTCCACTACCTCCTGCCGGCGCACCATGCGCGGACCGTATACGTATTCTTCCCGGATCCATGGCCGAAGAAGAAGCACCACTCCCACAGGCTGTTCGGTCCGCTGTTCCTCAACGCCCTCTGGAAGAGGCTCGAGGTCGGCGGCAAGCTGGAGTTCGCGACGGACCACAGGGAATACTTCGACGTGGTCTGCGAATGCTTCGCCGCGGATGCGCGCTTCAAGCGCGTGGAGGCCATGCCGCGTCCGAAGGAGGTTTGGACCGAGTTCGAGACGATGTTCCGCGAGCAGGGGCTCCCGGTGTACAGCGCGGCGTGGAAGTCGCTTCCGGCGGACGACTCGCCGCTGGAGCCGCTGAAGATCCCGCCTGAGGCCGAGCCGCGCGAGGGGATCGAGAGGCGGATTGCCGCCAATGACGATTTTTAATCTCATAACTGAAAGGCTGAAAAGTTGAACGCAGAGATAATGACGCGCATGGCGGCCGAAGTCGGCGCCGGCGAGCGGCAGATCGCCGCAGTGGAGAAGCTTCTTGGCGAGGGATGCACGGTCCCGTTCATAGCGCGATACAGGAAGGAGGCGCACGGGAACCTCGACGAAGTCGCGATCGGGAAGATTCAGGAGCGGCTCGCCTACTACACGGAACTCGAGAGCCGCAAGGAGACGATCCTCAAGTCGATTGCCGATCAGGAGAAGCTCACGCCCGACCTCGAGAAGAAGATACGCGAATGCTTCCAGAAGAGCGCACTCGAGGACCTCTACCAGCCCTACAAGCCGAAGCGCCGCACGAGGGCCCAGATAGCGAAGGAGAAGGGTTTCGAGCCGCTGGCGGACGCGATATGGAACGGCGAGCCGTATGGGGATGCGTCCGGCGAGGACCTCCAGTACGCACGAGACATCATCGCCGAGAGGATTGCGGACAACGCGGAGGTGCGCGGACTCGTCCGCAGGGCCTTCGCCACGAAGTCCGTGGTGAAGAGCGAGGTCGTCTCGCCGGCTCCGGCGGAGCCTACGAAGTTCGAGCAATACTACGACTTCTCCGAGCCCATCGCGACGATTCCGTCGCACCGCTACCTTGCGATTCGCCGCGGGCAGAAGGAGAACGTCCTCTGGGTGAAGCTCGAGCTGGACAAGGAGCCCGTCGTCGAGGAGATGCTTGAGATACTCGGGACGGACAAGAACCCCAATGCGGCGCAGATACGGCTTGCCGCGGAGGACGCCTACAAGAGGCTTCTCGCGCCGAGTTGCGAAATCGACGTAACGGTCGACAAGAAGATGGAGGCCGACCGTGCGGCCGTCGAGGTGTTCGCGGAGAACCTCCGCCACCTCCTGCTCGCGTCGCCGCTCGGCGAGAAGGCCGTCCTTGCGATCGACCCGGGCATCAGGACGGGCTGCAAGGTCGCCATGATGGACGCGACGGGCAAGTACCTCGGGAAGACCGTCATATTCCCCCAGCAGAAGCCTGAGGAGTCCGCCAAGGCGATAGCCATGATCGTAAACAAGTACCGTCCCGAGGCGATCGCCGTCGGCAACGGCACGGCGGGGCGCGAAACAGAGGCGTTCTGCAGGCAGACTCTTAAGCGCCTGCGCGAACAGCACCCCGAGATACCGACTCCGATGGTGGTTAGCGTGAGCGAGGCGGGCGCGTCCGTCTACTCGGCCTCCGAGATCGCGCGCAAGGAGTTCCCCGACCTCGACCTGACGGTGAGGGGCGCGATATCGATCGGACGCCGCCTGCAGGACCCGCTCGCAGAGCTCGTGAAGGTCGACCCGAAGGCCATCGGCGTCGGACAGTACCAGCACGACGTCCACCAGCCGCTACTCGGCGCGAAGCTCGACGAGGTCGTCGTCTCCTGCGTCAACGGCGTCGGCGTTGAGCTCAACACGGCGTCCGCCCCGCTCCTGGAGCGCGTCTCCGGGGTGAACGCGTCGCTTGCGAAGTCAATCGTCGAATACCGCAACGAGCACGGCAAGTTCACAAGCCGCGAAGACCTAAAGAAAGTCAAGGGCCTCGGCGCGAAGGCGTTCGAGCAGTGCGCGGGCTTTCTCAGGATACGCGGCGCGAAGAACCCGCTGGACGCCAGTGCCGTCCATCCGGAGCGATACGCGCTCGTCGTGAAGATGGCTGAGGACCTTGGGCTGTCCCTTGGCGAGCTCGTGGGCAATTCGCTCGCGGCGAAGAAGATCGACGTGAGAAAGTACATCACGAACGACGTCGGCGAGCCGACGCTGCGCGACATCGTGGCCGAGCTCGTGAAGCCCGGGCGCGACCCGCGCGCGGTCTTCGAGCCGCCGAAGTTCCGCGAGGACGTGACCAAGATCGAGGACGTCCGTGAGGGGATGAAGCTCGAGGGCGTCGTCACGAACGTGACGGCGTTCGGGGCGTTCGTGGACATAGGCGTACACCAGGACGGACTCGTCCACCTCTCCGAGCTGAGCGACAGCTTCGTAGCGGATCCCGCCTCCGTCGTCAAGGCGGGCGACCGGCTCTCCGTCACGGTCATCGGCGTGGACAAGGCGCGCGGACGCATCTCGCTCTCCGCGAAGTCCCATCCCGTGATCGGCGGCGCGGGGACGTCCGGCGGCTCGGGCGGTGCAAAACCGAATGCAAGAAGGGCGCCCCGGACTACGTTCGCACCGGCGAATTCCGGCGGATTCAGCTGCAATCCGTTCGCAAACCTCTGATCAAGGAGATCTGCGGATTTGCAAAACGCGTCCTCAGCCTTGCACATACAAGCGTCAATATAGTATAATATACGAAGCCGTTCATCGGATAATCTCTACGGGCGGCAAAAAAACAAACAAACCGATAAACTCTAAAGAAAACGAAAGGTAACGAAATGTCACGCGCATACAACTTCTCGGCGGGCCCGGCAACTCTTCCGCTCGAGGTGCTGCAGCAGGTCCAGGCGGATCTGGTCGACTACAAGGGAACAGGCATGTCGGTGATGGAGATGTCCCACCGCGGCAAGGACTACGACGCCATCCACAACGAGGCGATCGCCAATTTCAAGGAGCTCTGCGGCCTCGGAGACGACTACGAGGTGCTCTTCGTCCAGGGCGGCGCATCCCTCCAGTTCGCAATGATCCCGATGAATTTCCTCGGCGCGGGCCAGACCGCCGACTACGCCAACGAGGGCACCTGGTCCGGCAAGGCGCTCAAGGAGGCCAAGATCGTCGCCGCGCTGCGCGGTGCCACTGTGAACACGGTCGCCAACTGCGCGAAGGACATACCGACCCGCATGCCGCACGACGACGAGTGGAAGTTCTCGGCCGACGCCGCCTACACCCACATCTGCACGAACGAGACGATTTCGGGTGCCCAGCTCAAGAAGATTCCCGCCGTGAACGGCGTTCTCATCGCCGACATGTCGTCCGACATCCTCGGCATCGACCGCGACTTCACCAAGTTCGACATGTTCTACGCCGGCGCCCAGAAGAACCTCGGCCCCTCCGGCATGGCTGTCGTCGCGATGAAGAAGTCCCTCGCCGAGAAGGGAGCGGCCAACATCCCGACGATGCTCCAGTACCGCACGTTCACCGAGAACAAGTCCCTCTACAACACCCCTCCGACCTTCGCGATCTACGTTTTCGGCGAAGTCATGAAGTGGGTGAAGAAGATGGGCAAGGCGAACCTCTTCGCGCTCAACGACGCCAAGGCCAAGAAGATCTACGACGTCATCGACTCGACCGAGTTCTATCGCGGGACGGCGCTGCCCGAATTCCGCTCGAACATGAACGTCACGTTCCGCCTCCCGAGCGAGGAGCTCGAGGCGAAGTTCGTTGCAGACGCCAAGGCGCTCGGCATGAGCTCGCTCAAGGGCCACCGCTCCGTCGGCGGAATCCGTGCGACGATCTACAACGCCTTCCCGATGGCCGGCGTAGACGCTCTCGTGGACTTCATGAAGGACTTCGAGAAGAAGAACGGTTAATGCACTGAAAGGTCATGTGACATGACGAAAACAGCCGCCCGAATCGTAACCGGAGCAGCCCTCGCGATTATCGCGGGCGGCTGTTTTAATTTTTCAGACGAGTCGAGTCGACTCGCGCCTTCGTACACGTTCCTTCCAGGGCACAAGGTGGACTGGTCCAGGGCCAAGTGGATTTCGGCTGCGGACGCCCCGGTGCCGGTCCGGGGGAAGGACGGCCACGGTCCGACGCCGGTGGGAACGAGCGTCTTCTTCAGAAACGTGGAGAATGCAAAGTGCGTGAAAAAGGCGGTTCTTTCCGCCTCCGGACTCGGCGTGTTCAACATCTTCGTCAACGGCACACGCATTGGTGACGAGGTGCTTAAGCCTGGTTTCTCCCACAACGGAAAGACTAAATACGCATTCTCCTACGATGTGACGCCGATATTCAACAAGCTTGCCGGCGCGACCAATTCCGTTTCCGCCATGGTTTCCACAGGGTGGTGGAGCGATCTTGTCGCGGGATGCACGGGATCGAAGAGCGCGTTGATTGCACGCCTTGACGTCACCTACGCCGACGATAAGGAGGAGATTATTGTCACTGACGATTCGTGGACCGCCGGGATCGGCGGCCCGGTCCTCAAGGCGGGGATCTTCGACGGCGAGGTATACGACGCGAGGCGCAAGTCGGTGGACGTGAAACCCGCCGTTGTCAACGACGAGTTCAAGGGCGTAATCGAGCCGCAGACCGGCGCCTCCGTCTACAGGCGGGCGGACCTTTCGATGCATCCCGTTTGTGCGTATGTCTGGAAGGGCGTCACTGGCGAGGGAGAAGGGGCCTTCGGAAGGGTCCTACGACTGAGGGACTATACGAATGCTACTCTTATCGACCTCGATCCCGGCGAAACGCTTGTCCTGGATTTCGGACAGAACGCCGCGGCGGTTCCGTATTTCAAGGCGATTTCCACGGCCGGTGCGACGGTGACGCTGAAGCCCGCCGAAATGCTCAACGACTGCGGGGGGCTGAAGAGCCGCGGCAACGACGGACCCGAGGGGTCGGTTTACCGCGCCAACCTTCGATCATTGAAGGACGACGGCGCAAAGGCCGTGTACACGTTCGCCGGACCAGGCGTTGAATCCTACATGCCGCAGTACACGTTCTTCGGATACAGGTATATTTCCGTAACGGCGACGGACAAGGT
Source organism: uncultured Verrucomicrobiota bacterium (assembly GCA_946610035.1). Lineage (GTDB taxonomy): Bacteria > Verrucomicrobiota > Kiritimatiellia > RFP12 > UBA1067 > UBA1067. Next base: position 31,015 of record CAMOCC010000005.1, on the reverse strand, counting down.
GAAGTTCACCCGTTTCGAGTCTATCCCCGTGACATCCATTACTCGCGAAATGGAATGCGGCTCTTTCGTCACGGGAGTTCCCGAGGTCAACAAGCTTGTATCGAACATCAGGTGGGGACAGTTGTCGAACTATCTGTCGGTGCCTACGGATTGTCCACAGCGCGATGAGCGCCAGGGATGGACCGCCGACACCCAGGTTTTCGCGCGCGCGGCAACGTACAATGCCGATGTGCTGTCTTTTCTTAAAAAGTTCATGCGCGACATGCGTGATACGCAACGCGCCGGCGGCAGCTTCACCGGCGTTGCCCCGGCTGGCTGGTGGGGCGATTTCGGAGCGGAGAGGTTTGGCTGGTCCGATGCAGGCGTGATCATCCCCTGGACGATGTGGCGCCAGTACGGGGACAAGACGATAATCGACGAGAACTGGTCGAGCATGGAGAGGTTCATGGACTGGCTCAAGGACAATCGCTACGCCAAGGGCGATGCCCTGAAGTTCCAGTGGGCGGACTGGCTGAGCTACGAAGACTTCGAGTCGTGCTCCAACAAGCACAAGAACGGACGCGACATACGTCCCGAAGCGGCTCTCTACTGGCGATACCTTGGCGCATGCTACTGGCTCGAGGATGCCAGGAAAATGCGGAAAATGGCGTCCATTACCGGCAGGGTCGATGCCGAGCGCAAATACGCCGCAATGGCGGACGAAGCTTTGGCCTATATTAGGCGCGACGTACTTGAGGAAGGGCGCATTCCCAAGTGTCTGCGCAATATGCAGACGCCAGCCTTGTTCGCCATTAGATGCGGCATCCTGGAGGACAAGGCGTACATTGAAGAAGTGAAGAAGGGGCTCCTGAAGAGCATTGCCGACCATGGCGACTGCCTTCAAACAGGCTTCCTCGGAACTTCCATCCTGATGGACACGATCACCTACGACATTGAAGCCCCGGAAGTCGCCTATACGCTTCTCCTTCAGCACAAGAATCCGAGCTGGTTGTATTCCGTCGACCAGGGTGCGACAACAGTCTGGGAACGGTGGAACAGCTACAGGAGAGACAAGGGTTTCGGTCCTGTATCCATGAACAGCTTCAACCACTACGCCTACGGATCCGTTCTTGCGTGGCTGTATGAAACTGCAGCCGGCATCCAGCCCGGGCGCAATGGAGGCTTCGACGAGGAGGTCATCCTTTCGCCCAAGCCAGATCCGCGTCTCGGCTTCGTCCGTGCGTCATTGCGAAATACCAAGGGCGGCACCATCAGCAGTGAATGGAGTTACAATGCAGACGGCGTTTGCATTTGGACCTTCACAATTCCTGAAGGAACCAATGCAAAGGTCCGCATCAACGGGAAGTGTGCCAAGTACGACAGCGGCACGTATTCTGTTGTGATCAAGTAGATTGCGACATCTCACTCTAGCGGGATGTCGTAATCAGACTCGTTGAAAAAGCGAAGGGTGCCGTCCGGCTGCTCATTTCCGATCTTCTTTTTTGCTTCCTGCTTTTTCGGTGCCGGCGGCGGCTCGGTGGTCTCATCGAAGAACCGCAATGTCCCGTCCGTTTGCACAATCGGTTTATTTGGCTTTTCGTTCTTGCCGCGAGGAACTGGCGTAACGGGGATTTCATCGAAGATTGCCAGATCGGCGTCATCGTCGTCCGGGGGAAGGGGAGCGGGAGTCTTCGTGAAGGGGACTTCCTGCTTTTCAGCTTCCTTTTCCTTCTTAAGACGAATATATTCCGCGTCCGCCTGACGCTCGGCCGCCGCAGCCTTCTCCTGTGCCTCGCGGGCGCGAAGCTCCGCCTCACGGGCCCTTTCCTCGGCGGCCTTCGCACGTGCTTCGGCTTCCTTGGATTCACGTCTTGCGGCTTCGATTTCGCGGTCGGCTTTCTCGCGGGCTTCCGGCGAAAAGGCGTTCGGATAGAGCTTCCTGCGCTGAAGGTCGATTTCCTTTTCCTTAAGACGCTTCATGTCCTCGGCTAGCTTCGCCTCACGACTCTTGAGTTTCGCCTCGCGGCTCTTGAGCGTCTGCTCCAGTTCTGATTTCTCCTCATCGGACATCACGGGGCCTTCGGCCGCTCGTCGCGCCGCCTCGGCGGCTTTGCGTTCGGCGTCGCGCTTTTCCATCTCCATGACGTGCAGACGCGCCTGAAGCTCGAGATTATGCTTTTGCACCTCGGCGTCGATGGCGGACGCTCCGCCGCCTGACGAAGAGCGGTTCATAAGCTGGGTCATGAGCTGTTCGTTCATCCTCGACGCCTGTTCGAGCATCTGACGCTGGATGGCGGCGTTGGATTCAGACATCGCGCGCAAGGCGGCGTCGTTGCCGCCGTTGTTGCGGTTGAGCCCGAGAATGATGAACATAAACACGGCGATGACAATCGTCATTACAACCGTAAAGAACACGCACACCGTCATCAGTCGTTTGTGCGCCTTTGCCTGTTCGGCATCGACATATTGCTGAAATGCCTTGAGGACCGGGAAGTCGTCCATAGCATCCGCCTGACCGTATAGACTGACTGCGTTGGCCTGAGGCGGAATGTTGTTCATGTCGTTTGGAGTCGTATTGTCGCTCATTTCGCACCTTCCATTTTTAAATCCATAATTCCAATAATATGGATTATGTTAACTAACGTTATTATGGTGCATCAGTTCATTCTGTGAAGATGTACCAGTTGATGATTGGACCTGTACACGCCTTGCGGAAATCAAACAGTTTACCAAGCTTTGTATCAGACGGCGCGAAAACAAGGACTGTGAACGTCTTTGCTGCGATTCTCGACGCCTCCTTTGCCGCGTCGCCGATATCTGCGCACGGAATGTCCTTGGAGGTCAACTTGGGATCAAGTGATTCGTCGTCGGACCAATCCTCGAACGTTTCGGTCACGACAAATGTTCCGTCTGCCCTAAAATGGACCTCCGGCGGCTGTGCAAGGCGTTCAGTGCGGTCTCGCCATTTTTCCAGCGGCTGGAAAGCTCGGTAGAAGAATTGACCGTCCTTGTATCCGTTGATCTTGATTTTACGGGAATCGATGATGGAAAGCGCCTGGGAAATTTCAGACGCCTCTTTGATGGTCAATTCAGTCGAAAAATCGCAAAGGACGTCCAGTTCCTTGTCTGCAGATTTAGACTTGAGGGTCGTTATTGCATCTGCCAATTTCCCGGGCATGAGCGGAAGCACGATAGATTCGTATGCCTGCTCGCCATTCCACTTGAAAGTAAACCGGCGCTTCTCCCCTTTCGGAATCTTTACAGCCGGTGTAAAGCGTCCGTATGTCTCAGACTGGTCCAATGTATCATCGAATTGGATGAGCGATTGAGCGCAATTGTAGAGTGCGAAGACTGCACCAGGGGAATTCGTGTTGGCCTCTGGGATTCCGGATGCATCGCGAGTTCCGCCGGTGAATACCGGGACGGGAGTCGTTTCCCCGCGCGTTTCCCTGAGGAAGTTCGTGATGGCGGGCTCCATGGACAGAAACTGTCCTACAGGCCAGAAGCGACATCCGCCTGCGCCGTTGAAATCGCGTCCGCTCGGAATCCCCGCCTTGCGAAACGCCGCGGCGATCTCGGCGATTGGCGCGTCGGTGACGAACATGGCTTCATAGTCGTGGTCGGAGTCCGGTCCGACGAAGAGGAACTCGATTTGCATGTCGAGCCCGCAATCCGTCGATGCAGCGGTGAACGACACGGAGTGCTTTTCGGCGTCGAATGAAACGCCGCCGTTTTCCGATGCAATCAGCGCCATCGAAAGGGATGTCGCCAGAGCGATAATTGCCCCCTTCTTCATTTGCATGCCTCCGTTGCGCGCTTGAAGCCTTCGGCGCTGCGTGCGATGATTGTCTCGTCCACGGAGCAGCTGAGGCGGATGTGCCCTTTCCTTCCGAATCCCGAACCGGGAACGGCGAGGATCCTTTCGGCGAGAAGTGCGTCGACGAACTTTGCATCGTCACCTCCAGGCACCTTGGGGAAGAAATAGAATGCGCCGCGCGGCATGATGAATTCGATTCCGGCGTCCTTCAGGACCTTTGCCATGAGGTCGCGGCGGCGTTTGTAGATCGCCAGATCGACGGTCTCGTTGCAAATCGCCGCGGCGAGGCGCTGTCCGATGACGGGCGCGTTGACATAGCCGAGCGTGCGGTTGACAAGGATCAGCGTGGACATCAGAGCGCCGCCGTCAAGTTTGGTGAGTTCAGGGTTGACGACAATGTAGCCGATTCGCTCGCCGGCCATTGACAGCGTCTTTGAGAAGCTGCCGAGAACGACGGCGAACTTCGTCATCGGGAGAACCGGCGGAACCTCGGCGCCGTCGTAGGCGAACGCCCTGTACGGTTCGTCGGAGAGGATGAAGAGCGGGCGCTCCCCTTCTCCGCGCGCCGCGTTAGTCCTCTCGACAAGCGACGCCAGCTCCTCGAGTTCGGCACGCGTGTAGATCGTTCCCGTCGGGTTGTTGGGTGAATTGATTAAGATCGCCCTCGTCTTCGGAGTGATTGACGAAGCGATGGCCGGGATGTCGAGCGTGAAGTCCTCGTGGGTCGGAACGGGCTTCAGGACCCCGCCGAAGTGTCCGCAGTAGTTGCCGTACTCGACGAAATACGGACTCGGCACGATCACCTCGTCCCCTTCGTCGATAGTCGCCCTGAAGAAGCACACAAGCGCGCTGGCCGCGCCAACGGTCATGACGAGGTCGCCTGCGGAAACGTCGGTGCGCTGCTGCGCGGAGAGATGGCGGGCCATCGCCTCCCTGACGGACGGTATGCCGGCGTTCGGGCAGTAGCCGAGGCCGAGCGGCTTGACGGCATCGTCCGCGATTTGATGGAGGACAGCGCGCGCCGCCTCCGGAGGCGGGACGTCTGGATTGCCGAGCGAGAAGTCGCACACTGCATCCTCGCCATACTTCGCCTTGAGTTCAAGGCCCTTCTCGAACATCTTGCGAATGAAGCTGGCCTTCCCCGCCGCCTCCTGGAACTGATTCGTCACTGTCTGCATTTTAGTTTTCTCCATCTAGCTAAATCATACCAAGTCAACCGTCAACTTCGGCGTCAGGCGACGCCGCGCTGGGACTGGCGGTAGAAAGCGACGAGGCGCTTTATCTCGTCGAACTGCTCCACGTCGTTCTCGACGCGGTCGAGCGCCTGGGAACGGTTGAGTCCGTCGCGGTAGATGAAGCGATGCGCCTCCTTTAGCGCCTGTATGACTTCGCGCTTGAAGCCACGGCGGGTCAGGCCGACGACGTTCGGACCTATCACCTTGAGCGCGCCATCCACCATGTCGCCGAGCATGTAGGGAGGGAAATCCTGGCGGATTTTACTCATGCCGCCGACCATCGCATGCGCCCCTACGGTGCAGAACTGGTGCGACGCCGCGCATCCGCCGATGATCGCCCAGTCCTGGATGTGTACGTCGCCGGCGAGCTGCACCGAATTGGAGCAGATGACGTGGTTGCCGAGGATCACGCCGTGCGCCGCATGGCAGTAACACATGAAGAGGCAGTCGGACCCGATTATCGTCTTCTCGCCGTCCGCAGTCCCGAGGTGTACCGTCGCGAACTCGCGTATGACCGTGCGGTCTCCGATTTCGACATAGCTCGTGGACCCCTCCTTGTACTTGAGGTCCTGCGTCTTCATCCCTATCAGCGCATACGGGAATATCTGGCACATGGACCCGACGGTTGTGTGCCCGTCGATTATCGCGCCCTGCCCGACCGTCGTCCCGTCGCCGAGCTTCACGTTCGCCCCGATGTGCGCGTAGGGGCCGACTTCGACGTCCGCACCTAGAACCGCGCCGTCTTCGACTATCGCCGTAGGATGTATCTTTGCCATGATTGCTCTCCTTTGCTAAAGGTTTTTCTTTAGGAACCACGCCGAGAGCCCGAAACAGACGAGTACCGGCAGGAAGATGAAGAATTCGGGATGCATCGTGTAGCTCTTCTGCAAGTTGAGCATGAGCATCACGACGAGGTAGTATCCAAGCGCTATGGCGAGCGATATCGCCATGCCGATGGTCGACTCCTTCCTCTGGGCGCGTATGCCGAGAGGAATGCCGACTATCACGAAGCAGAGGGACGCCAGGGCGAAGACGAATCGCTTGGACAATTCGACCTTGGTCTTCGAGAGGTCGCGTCTGCGATCCTTCCACTTGGACCTTGCGCGATCCTTGTCCTCGGGCGCGGCGTTTGCGGCGACTTCCCTTGCTTCGGCGACCTGCTCGGCGTCCTTGTCTATCGCACCCAGGAGTTCGAAGAAGCGGAAGTCCTTGATCTTGCGGTTGTACTTGACGTCCTTGAGCTTAACGCGCTGCGTGTAGCTCGCCGCGCTGGCCGTGCCGGGATTGTGCTCGTCGATGGGCGTCCTGCGGGCGTTCCAGAGCTCAAACGTGACGTCAGAGCCTTCGCCGGAAACCTGTACGCGATCCGCACGGTAGGTGGTGACGTAGTTCGTCGAGGACGTGCGGTCCACGACCTCCACGTCGTAGAGCATCGAGCCCTCCTTGCGTGCGGCGTAGAGGCTGAAGCCGGGGAAGTCGTTCACCCAGACGCCCGGCTCGATGAGGTCGAGCGCGTTGCCGACGGAGAGGCGGGATGTGAGGGAGCGGCGGACGGCGTGTCCGCGCGGCACGATTTCGTTGTTTATCCACGCGCACAGTATCGAGCAGAGGAGCGCGAAGAGCGCGGGGTACTTCATCACCGTCAGGAGGTTTATCCCGCACGCCCTCATCGCGGCGATTTCGCTGTCCGCGCTAAGGCGCGAGAAGACGAGGACGCTCGACACGAGCAGCGCGAGCGGAACGGTCCACTGCAAGGTCTCCGGGAAGCTCACCGCGGCGAACTTCCCGACGAGGCCCATGGGCATTCCGTCGATGATGTAGCCGACTATCTGGACCAGGAGCCCGATCGTCAGCACGAAACTGAGGACGAGGAACCCGAGCAGGAAGCTCGAGAGAAACGAACCGAAGACGTATTTCTCTATCGCTTTCAAGGGTTCCCTCCACTCGGCGTTCAGGCGCGGACCTTCAGGAGGAAGTTGTTCTTCTTGCCCTGGCGAAGGATTGCGACCTTGCCCTCGATGAGGTCTGCGGACTCGAAGACGCGCTTGTCGTCCACCTTCGCTCCGTTGAGGGAGAGCCCGCCCTGCGCGGCCATCCTGCGCGCCTCGCCGTTGGACTTGAACATCCCGGCGGATGCGGCGACTGCGTAAACCTGCTTGCCGACGATGTCGGACTCCGCAAGCTCCGCAGACTTCACGTCCTTGAATATCGACTCCAGCTCCGCCGCGCTCTTGCCCGCGACGTCTCCGCCGAAGAGCGTCTGCGTCGCGCCGAGCGCGGTCTTGAGCCCGGCCTCGCCGTGCACCAGGAGGGTCAGCTCCTCGGCGAGCGCCTTCTGCGGAATGCGCGCCTCGGGGTTCGCCTTCATCTGGCGTTCGAGGTCCGCAATCTCCTCGAGGCTCCTGAGCGAGAAGACCTTGAGGTAGCGTATGACGTCCGCATCCGCCGCCCTGAGGAAGTACTGGTACCAGTCGTAGACGCTTGTCATCTCGCCGTTGAGGAAGAGAGCGTTGCCCTCGGACTTGCCGAACTTCTTTCCGGTCGAGTCGAGGAGGAGCGGGAACGTGAGGCCGAAGGCCGTCTTGCCGCGCATCCTGTGGACGAGGTCGGTTCCCGCCGTGATGTTGCCCCACTGGTCCGCCCCGCCGACTTCGAGCGTGCAGCCGAAGTTGTCGTAGAGGTGGAGGAAGTCGTTGCCCTGGAGGATCTGGTAGGAGAACTCCGTGAAGGTGAGCGCGCCCTCGCTGGCCTCGAGGCGCTTCTTGACGGACTCCTTGGCGAGCATCTGGGGGACGCGGAAGTTGATTGCGATGTCCCTCAGGAACTCGATCGCCGAGGTTCCCTTGTACCAGTCGTAGTTGTCCACCATGACGGCGGCGTTGGGTCCGTCGAAATCGAGTATCCTCGAGAGGTTCTCGCGTATGCCCTTCTTGTTCTCCTCGACCTGCTCGACCGTGAGCATGTTGCGTTCGGCGGACTTCCCGGACGGATCGCCGATGAGTCCCGTCGCGCCGCCGACGAGGGCGATCACCTTGTGGCCGGCCTGCTGGAAGCGCTTGAGGACCATTATCGATACGAGGTTGCCTGCCTGGAGGCTGCGTGCCGACGGGTCGAAACCGCAGTACACGGTGGTCGGGCTCTCGAGAGCCTTCTCGATTTCCGGGTCCGTGAGCGCTTCGACGAGTCCGCGCGCCTTCAATTCTTCTATTAGCTTCATAGGCGAATATTATACCAAAAAACGCGGCGAAAGTGGCATCCGATTTGCTCCGATGATCCGCAACGTGCAACGTGTCAGTCGGTGGCGGCGTTCTCGGTCCACTTCACATACCGAACCTTTCCGTCCTTCACATAGCACTGCGCCTCGACCGCACGGCGCATGCTGCCGGACTCCGCAACTATCTTCACCTTGAAGACGGAATCCTCCTCCGCCTGGAATGCGAGGTAATCCTTCGCCTCGCTGCCGATGTCCGTGGAGCTCACATTCCCTTCGCGCATGTCGTCGACGCGCGTAAGCATGTCGCTCCAGTCCTTGAACGGCCAGGAGCTGCGCGTGGAGTCCACTTCCTGGTCCTCGGGCTCGGTGGCAAGCGCAGCGAGGATGGCCTGCGCAACCTCCTTCGCCTCGTCCAGCACGTCGTCCTTGTCGATCTGCGACTTGTCGTAGATGCCCGGAATCGTTATGAGCGCGTCGATGCTGTTGCAGTTGTTGACGTTTATCTTCTTGGAACCCTCCGTGCAGAAGAGGTCCATTATGCCCTTCACGCGTATCTGCTCCTCCTCCTCGGCCCACGGATTGATCACGCCGCCCGTCAACACCGCCGGATAGTCGCGGAAGCCGCGCACGTAGGAAAGCTCCTTCACGTCTGGGATCGGACCGTTCCTCGGACGCCTCCTTATCTCGTCGATCTCGTCGTCGTCGAGGTGCTTGTAGTCCTTCTCGAGCTCCTCGTACCATTCGTTCTCCGCGCCGCACTCCTCCTCGTCGATCGTCGTCACCACGTCGTCCGCATCACGCCAGTCCTTCCATGAGGCGATGAGCACGTTCCAGAGGTTGATCTTGCCTTCCTTCGGGGTGGAAAGCTCCTCGGGGATGTTGTGCGACCGGAAGATCATCCACCAGCGCTCGTTGACGTTCGCATCCGTCCCCGACCCTTCGCCCTGATAGAGTTCATTGATGTTGATGACGCCCTTCGAGCCGGAATTCGACGTCTCGATCGTGATTGTCACGAGCGAGTCCTCGGGTTTCTCCTCGTCGAGGTAGACTGGACCTATCGTGCACGTGGACGAGGTCTTCAAGTCCTGCTTCTCCTTGTACCATGCGTCGTCCTCAAGCATTTTGGCGTCGTCCTGGTCTTCGGACCAGTCGGCAACGTTCTTGTAGTCGAGCAGCACGACCTCTGCCAGAATCTTGCCCGCGTCGATCAGATGCGCCGTCCTGTTGCGGTGCTTCACATAGATGTTGATGCCTGTCTGCTGGCGGGCCTCGTAGGCGAACGACAGCACCATCACGGCCAGAACCGCGATCGTCCACAAGGCGAGGACCAATGCACTGCCGCGCTTCATCTCGGACCTCCTCCGGGGCCACCACCAGGACCGCCCCCAGTTGCGCCACCACCAGGGCCGCCTCCGCCGCCTCGACTGCCACCAGGGCCACCGCCAGGTCCGCCACGGCCACCTCCGCGTCCGCCGCCGCCCGGACCTCCCGTGCCGCCCGCGTCGGTGTTGCCGCCTCCCCTGCCGCCGCTTCTGCGCGGACCGTTCGCGGTCTGTTCGCTCGGAAGCTGTGCTCCGTCCTTGGCCTGCTCGAAGACAGGTATCTTTACAATGCGCATGAGCGGCGCAGTGTTCGTGCGGTAGCTCTTACCCTCGGGATCGACGATCCAGAACGTCAGTTCGACCTTGTAGGGAACGGCGTTGGAGGTGTCCCATTCGTCCTCGAACTTCGCCTTGCTGGCGTCCGCATCCGCCGAATCGGCATCCTTCATGACGCGGCAGTTCATTCCGACTATGCCGTCCACCACGAGGATCGGCTGGTACATGTCCAAGTTCGAGAACGAGTAGTCCGTCTCGTCGGCGTTCAACTCCTTCTTGGGACGCAGCGCGGGGTCCGGACACATTCGCGCGTAGAGTCCGGTGACGGGGATCTCGTCCTTGTAGTCGCGGTTGCCCTCCTCCAGGATCATGAGCTGGACGCGGTGGACGGTGTCCACTGAGGCGTTCTGGTTGCCCACGATCGCCGTCCCAGTCTTCGCCCACTCGATGACGTCCGAATTGCGCTCGTCCTTGCCGTCCCCGTTGTCCGTAAGGTAGAAGCCGTATGTGTAGCTCTGCTCGCCGGCGTGCGGGTAGTACATGCTCTTCAGGCCGCTCACGACCTGCTCGAGCGCGTAGTCGCAGCGCTGCATCTTGTCCATGTACTCCGTCGAAACCGTCCACGCCCTCGTGATTGCGTTGAACGTCAGCGTTGCAAGCGCCGTCACCACGCCGAGTATCAGCATGGCGACGAGGAGTTCGACCATTGTGAATGCGCGGCGCTTCACTTCGGCTTCCTCCAGAATGTTATGTAGCTCTCGCTGTCGCCGTGGTCGCGGTAGCGGTCGCCCCAGCGGACCGTTATGCGAACGATGTAGAGCCCGCCAAGCCTGTCGATGTCATCCTGGCTGTCGTTCTTGTTGAGGCACTCGCGCTCCCATGTGTATGTGTGGAACTTCTCCTCCTGCTCGTTGGACAGCTTCTCTTCGGAAATCATCTCCCAAAGCTCCGTGGCCTTCGTCTCCTGAACGTCGAGTTCGTCCTCCTCCTTGACGTCGTCTATCGGATACGCCATCTCGCCGAGGTCCATGACCTCCTGCGACGTCTCGAAGTTCGTCGACTGTAGCATCATCCTCTGCGCCTGGCTCATGGACGTCAAAAGCGACGTCGCGCCGAGAGCGAGTATAATCGCCGCTATGAGGACCTCGATGAGCGTAAATCCCCTTCTCATTCCTCAGCCTCCCCGGGCGCGAATATCTTCGCGGCGCCGAACTTGTCCACGCGGACGACCCATCCGTCCTCGGGCGTCCCGCCCAGCCTGTACACGTATATCCGATGGGCGTCGCACCTGCCGTTCACCTGCCAGACGAGCGAACGCTCCTCGGACTCCGCCTTCGCCGGCGCCTTGCCGGACGGCTTCTCCCGCTCCTGGTCCTTCGCCGCCTCGCCCTCCGCCTCGTCTTTCCTCTTCGTCCGCTGCTCCTCGTACTTGCCGAGGATGTAGTCGACGTTCGAGAACGTGGAGATCATCGACCGCTTCGCCTCGTCCACGTCGCCCGGCGCCGTTTCAAGGACCTCGTCGTCCATCACCACCTTGAGGCAGATGTCCTTGAAGACCTCCTCGGACGCCGGCTCGAAGAGAATCTCCTCCACGGTCTGGCCACCGCCCTCGTCGGACGATGCGGATTCGCCGGACTCCTTGTCTCGCTGCTGCTGGCGTCCGGACCCCGCAGGCGGCTCGGGCTCGTCCTCCTCGCCAAGGGTGATCCACTCGCCTCCCAGCGACCTCGCCCTGACGGCCGAATCGCGCGACTTTAGAAGCTCGGCGGACGTTATGAGCGCGCTCGACTGGCATGTGTCGTCCGCAACCTGCGTCGAGAACGTGACGATGCACGGCTTCTGCGTGACAAGCGCCATCGACCGCGCCAGTCGTATCGTCGCGAAGACGTCCCGGACGCTCCCCTTCAGCCTGGCAGCCGACCTGCCGCCCGCGAGCGAAACAACGGCCAAGGTCGTCATCGTCCCTATTATGGCGATGACGACCAACAGCTCTATGAGAGTGAAGGCTCTGCGAAGCATTGCGGACCGTGATGTCCGTTCGTTGCTCAGGCCTCGGACTTCGGCTTGCGCTTGCGGTCGCTGCGGATGTCGTCCTCGGTGCCGAACTCGCCGTCGGGTCCGGCGGAGATGACGATGACCTTCTTGCCCTTGATCTCGATCTTGTACTCGTTGTCCCACGGGTCGTACCTGTTCTTCTCCTCGATCTCGGAGACTCCGTCTGCATCCTCGGCGCACAGATCGTCCATCGAGCGCGGCAGCTTGCCGTGCTTGGCCTCGTAGGGGACGCATGCGTTCTTGATCGCATCCACCGACGACTCGCATGTGGTGATGCGCGTTCCGTCGATCTTGCCCGTGACGTTGACGACGGCCATGGTGGCGAGGATGCCGAGGATGGCCACCACGACGAGCAGCTCGACGAGGGTGAAGCCGCGGCGCATTGCGGACGCGACAACGTTTTCCTTTGTTTCGTTTTTCATGCTTGTTCCTTTCATGTTGTAAGCGGATTACTTCCTCTTGCGCTTTTCAAGGGCCGCCTTCTCCTTGGCCTCCCTGTCCAGCTCCTTCTGGACGTTCTTCGTTATCTCAAGCTCGAACTTGTTCTTCGTGAACTTCTCGCGAAGACTGTCGATGAATCCCGTGAAGGACAGCTCGTCCGGCAGGAGCAGGATCTGGTCGAGCACCCTGGCGCCGTCGGACGATAGGAGCGCCACCTGCGGGAACGAGGGCGCCCTGTTGTTGCCGATGATCCTGTCTACGATGACGCGCTCCTCCTTGTCCAGCGCGTCGTAGTCCGGCTGCACGACGGCGCCCTTGGCGGGACGCTGTCCGCGCGAACCGCGCTTCGGCGGGATTTCGATGCGGAAGACGACGAAGTTCGGCATCATCAGCTCCTTGAACTGCCTGTTGCCGAGAGTGACGTGCTTGACCTTGCGGCAGACGTCGTCGTCCTTTAGGTCGACGATGGCGAGAATCGGCTGCTCGCACTGCTTGGCGATGTTCGCGGCGCGCGTGATGTTCGCGTACATCGGATCCTTGCGCGGCAGTTTCTTCCTCTTTGCAGGCGCCGCCTCCGCCGCCTTCGCGTCGGCAGTTCCGTCCGCCTTTCCTGCGTCCGCTGCGTATCCCGCGCCGACGGCGGCGACTGCCAACGCCGCACCAAGTGTCGCTTTTACCAGATAGTTCATTTGTGGCTCCTTGTTTTGTGTCAAATCACCTTTGCCCGTCCCCTCCAGCCGCAAGGAACGCCGTCGCATCGGCGACCGCGCGGTCGGTAAGCGCCGAGAGGCACCAGTTCTTGCTGTACGAACTCTGCACGGCGTCGGCCGAAAGCGGGCCGAACAGCGGGACGAGCCCCCACGAGACGGCGCTGTAGTCCTGCTCGTAGACACGGGAGAACACGACCTTGCCCGATGCGCAGTCCGTTATCTTCATCCTCGCCGACCATACCTCGTCCGTCCTGTCCGCGGTCAACAGCGTCAGCACAAGCGTCGCGAACTCGGCGAAGCGGTCGCCGTCCGTCACCGCCGGACCCGAGAACTTGACGTCCACTATGTGCGTCGCGTTGGAGGCGCCGACGATGAATCCGGCGGACTCGAACGCGTCCTGGGCCTTCTCGGCGTAGGCCGTTGTGATGTCCGTCTGAGGCAGGTACGTCGTAGTAGACACCGTCTCCGGATAGCTCCGTCCGTAATGGTAGCGTCCATGCCGGTAATAGCCCGGATCGGAGCGCCACACCGTAGCATAGCCGTAGATCGGGACGTAGGAGGTGACGGTCGCCTCGAAGCCAGAAAGCGCGATGGCCCCGGCATTCTCCGGCGCCTTCACGTTCGCGACGCTCGGGTATTCCGTCTGGGACACCGTGAAGCATCCGGCGAGGAGCGCGCAGCAGAGCGACGATGCAAGTATCTTCAGTTCTTTTGCTTCCATTCCATCATCTCCTTTCTCAGTTTCTCCACCTTCTCGGTCTCGGCCTTGCGCTCGGCGATGCGGACCGAGTCCACGTAGTCCCTCACCCTCTTCGACTCCTCCGTGCGCCGCATCGCGGCAAGGGCGTTCGCGAACTCCTCGGCGACCGGGAGGTCCTCGGGACGGATTGCGAAATACGTGTCGTAGCACTGCGCCGCCTCGGCGGTCTTGCCGAAGTTCATGAAGGCCCTAGCGTTGACGACGAGCTGGTAGAGCCTGTCAAGGAGCATGGGGTCGTGCGGATTGGAGACGTTCGCGGCGGACCAGGCCGCTATCGCGTCGTCCACCTTGCCATTGTCGGAGAGAACGGACCCTTCGACGATCTTGCGGCGGACCGTCTGCATGCGGCGTATCTGCTCAGCGAGGGAGAAAACAATGTCCTCGTCCATGTCGTCGGGGACGATCCATGCGAGGTCCGGTATCTCCTTCGCGAGGAAGAACTCGGGGCGGACGAGAACCGACATGTCGCCAGACGCGAATGCGGGGTCAACGTCCTTGCGCGTCCCGACGTAGCTGGCGAAAAGCTCCTGCACGGACCCGCATCCCGCCTCCTCGGCGTCCACGTTGATGAGCCTGTCGCTCTGCGAGAAGAAGTCGAGCAGAGCGCTCATCTTCAAACGCGACGCTTCGGCGCGCCCTGTCACGAGCCAGTCGCGGTCGCCAGGCATCCAGAGGTGCGGCTCGGGAGACGGGAAGCCGTCCATTACGGACTTGAACTCGGCGGCGGTCGTCTTGCGGACGTCCAGCGCACACGCGAGCAGTCCGCGTCCGTTCAGCCTTTCCGTGAGATTCGACCAGTCGCCGTCCTTCGGCGCGGCACCCGCAAACACGATGTCGAAGCGGCGGTCCCCCTTGAGCCCCGACGTTGTCGTGCACTTAAGTCCAGCCTTCTCGAACACCGGCTTGTACCGCTCCGCCTCGGAGTCCGCAAGGAAGACGTGCGTCGCGTCCGGACGCTCCACCATCGCGATGTATGCGCCTACCGTGCGGAGGATGCCGAATTTCGGGAGCGCAGGCTTGAGCATCTTCTTCCTGTCCGACCTGATATCCGCCAGCTGCTCGGCGACGCTCTTCCCCTCGACGCGGCTTGCTGGTTTCGGACGGTGCATGGATGCGGCGACGAAGACGATTCCCGCGACGATGGCGGCAATCAAGGCGGAGAACACAACCGTCCACTTCAACCCCAGGCTTCCGGTGTGGTTCTCGACCGGCGCCTTGGCGGGGATCGCGGACCTGATCGCCGCCGTGCACTTCGGCACGACTCCCTTGCGGCGTTCAACCGCCGTGCGCGCGCGCTCGCCGAGTCCGCCGTCGCCGTCGCTGAACCATCCGAGGATGGTCCGCTCCAGCCCTTCTGCGTCCTTCACCTGAACTATGCCGCCGCCGGCAAGGAGGTCGCTCATCACCGGACGGAAGTTCTCGGTGAAAGGTCCGACGACGGTCGGCTTCCCGCAGAGACACGGCTCGATCATGTTCTGGCTGCCGTGCTCGCACAGCGACTTGCCGACGAAGACGAAATCTGAAATACCGTATAGCCCCATCAGCTCGCCGGTCGTGTCGGCGAGGAAGACGGGCGTCTGGCTGGCGGCGGCCGGTGAGCCGGCGGATTCACCGCGCGAACGGCGGATGCAGTCAAAGCCGGCCTCGCGGATGTTCGCCTCCACGGCGTCCGCCTTCTCGAAGTGCCGCGGTGCAATGACGAGGATCGGGGGCGTGCCGGACTTCTCGACTAGCTTTGCGTAGATGCCGAGGAGCACCTTGTCCTCGCCAGGCCATGTTGACCCGCCAAGGAGGATCTTCCGTCCGTTCGCGTGAATCCAGTCGCGAAGTTCGGCCTCCTTCACCTGATTGCGACGGGCGACGTCGAACTTGAAGCTCCCCGTCACCTCCACGCGGTCCGCCGGCGCCCCGGCGGCGAGGAGGCGGTCCCTGTCGAGATCGCTCTGTGCGAAGATGCGCGTAAAGGAGCTGAAGACGTCCTTGAAGATGAACTTCGCCTTCGCATACCGTGGCGCACTCCTGTCGCTCACGCGGGCGTTGACAAGGAAGAGGGGTATTCCGCGCTTCTTCGCCGTGCGGATGAAGACGGGCCATATCTCGCTCTCCGTGAGGACTATCGCGCGGGGACGGACGGTCCGCAGCGCGGCGGTCACGAACGTGGGGAAGTCCAGCGGATTGTAGATGAGGACGTCGTCCGGCCCCACCTCCTTCTCCGCCATCTTCCAGCCCGTGGAGCTGGTGGTGGAGAAGCAGAAACGGACGGACGGCTCTACCTTGCGCCAGTCGCGCATGAGCTGCCCCGCGACCTGCACCTCGCCGACCGAGACGGCGTGGATCCATACACGGTCGCCCCGGGCCAGGGCGGATACGATGTCAGGGGGATATACTGCGAACCGATCCCCCATCCTCGCCCGGTAGCCCCCTCGCCGCAGCATGCGGACGAGGAATCCGGGCAGGAGGAACGGGAAGACCAGCGCGAATGCGAGGTTGTAGACGATCCACTTCAAGGGCTGGCGACCTCCATCATCAGATGGTGGCGCCGGCCGGGACATCCGCCTTCGCAGCGGCGCCGCAAGTGACGGACGCGCCCTCGCCGATGGTGATCCACGGCATGGTGGCGCTGTTGGCGAAGAAGGACACCTCGTTGCCAACCTTGACGCCGCTCGCGATTACCGTGCCGGGGCCCATGTTCACGAAGTCGCCGACGACCGCATCGTGGCTCACGACGGCGTTGGCGCCGACGATCACGAACTTGCCTAGCGTCGCACCGACCTGGACGACCGCGCCGGCCGCGATGTAGCTGCCGTGGCGGAACTCCGTCGTGGGCGAGACCTGCGCCTTGGGGTCGATGAGGACCGGGAAGTCGTGTCCGCGAAGGCGGCGGTAGATGTCCTCGCGCTTCTTGTTGTTGCCGATCGCAACGAAGACGGACGCGCCGGGATTGTCCTTGGAGGCTGTCTCGACGGACCCTAGAATCGGGTAGCCCTCGAAATTATCCCCCTTCTTCCACTTCGGGTCGTCGTCTGCGTACCCGAGGATCCTCCACTGCGGCACACCGCCGCCAAGGGCGTTGATGCGCTCGACAGTCCAAACTGCCTCGCGACCGAAACCGCCAGCTCCAACAATGAACAGATCTCTCATGAAACCTCCTTTACATTTGATTCTATTATATCAAATCAGGGCTCTTTCGTGGGAAAAAGTTTGCATTTGGGCCCTTGGCGGCGTCCTCAGCACTTCTTCTCCGAATTGAGCCTCGAAATGAAATCATCCAGCTTCATCGCGCCGAGGTCCCCGTCCGCACGGGAGCGGACGGATATCTGGCCCGCAGCCTCGTCCCTCGGACCCACCACGACCTGATACGGAATCTTCTTCACCGTCGCCTCGCGTATCTTCGCGCCGAGCTTGTCCGGCGAGAGGTCCACGCCGACGCGGAAGCCCGCCGCGGCGAGTTCCGCGCGAATCTTCTCGGCGTAGGCGGACGCCTTGTCCGAAATCGGAAGGATGCGCACCTGCTCCGGGGCGAGCCAAAGCGGGAACGCGCCCGCGTAGTGCTCGATGAGGATGCCGATGAAGCGCTCGAGCGAGCCGAGCACCGCGCGGTGGAGCATGACGGGGTGGTGCTTCGCGCCGTCCGGCCCGATGTACTCGGCGTTGAGGCGCTCCGCGCTCGGAAGCTGGTAGTCGAGCTGGATCGTGCCGCACTGCCAGGGACGGCCCAGCGCGTCGATCAGGGTGAACTCGAGCTTCGGCCCGTAGAACGCGCCCTCGCCGGGCTGGATCTCGTACTTCATGCCGGACGCGACGCAGGCCTTCGCAAGAGCCTCCTCCGCATGCTGCCAAGTCGCCTCGTCGCCGACGTGGTCCTCGGGCATTGTTGAGAGCTTGACGAGAAGGTTCTTGTCGAAGCCGAAGTCCTTGTAGACGTCGATGAGAAGACGGCAGAACTTCGCGACCTCGCCCTCGATCTGGTCCTCGGTGCAGAGGATGTGCGCATCGTCCTGCACGAAGCCCCTGACGCGCATGATGCCGTGCAGTGTGCCGGAAGGCTCGTTGCGCGCGCAGTGCCCGAACTCGGCGAGGCGCAGCGGAAGGTCCTTGTAGCTCCTCGTGCGGCTGTTGAAGATCTCAAGCGCACCGGGGCAGTTCATCGGCTTCACGGCGAAGACGCGCTTCTCGGACTCGGTGATGAACATGTTCGCCTTGTAGTGCGCCCAGTGTCCGCTCCTCTCCCAGAGGCTCCTCGGCATGATCGCGGGAGTGTTGACCTCCTGGTAGCCGTCCTTGATGAGCTTCGCGCGCATGTAGTCCTGGAGCGTGATGTAGATGCTCCAGCCCTTCGGGTGCCAGAATATCTGCCCGGGGTCCTCGGGGTCGAGGTGGAAGAGGTCCAGCTCGACGCCAAGGCGGCGGTGGTCGCGGCGCTTCGCCTCCTCGGCGCGCTCGAGGATCTCCTTGAGCTCGGCCTCGTCCTTCGCGACGATGCCGTAGATGCGCTGGAGCATCTTGTTGTTCTCGTCGCCGCGATAGTAGCTGCCGGCGAGGCGGGTGAGCTTCACGACGCCGATTTCCCGGGAGTGTCCAACGTGCGGCCCGCGGCACATCTCCACGTAGTCGCCTACGGTGTATGTCGAGATGTCCTCGCCCTCCGGGATGTCGGCGAGTCGTTCAAGCTTGTACTTCTGCCCCTCGAGCATCTTCGCGCACTCATCGCGCGAGACGACCTTGCGGACGAACGGTTCGTCGAGTGCGATCAGGCGGGCGATCTCCGCCTCGATCTTGGGGAAGTCCTCCGGCGAAAGGCGGTGCGGGAGGTCGAAATCGTAGTAGAATCCCTCGTCCGTCGCAGGCCCGATGTCGACTTGCACATCCTCGAATACGTTCTGGACGGCGCGCGCCATGAGATGCGCCGCCGAATGCCTTCTCTCTTCTAGTGTTGTTTCGCTCATTGTGTCTCCTTGGAAATTGAAATGATATTATATCATAAAATCGGGATGCAGTGCGCCCGGAGCCGTCATGTCGTCACTTGGCGGGAAGCCAGTCGCACTTGGACTCGACGAGCAGCCCTTCCGATCCGTCGGTCGTGTCGTAGCCGGTGAACTTGGACGCCTTGACGTCGTAAAGGCGGACGTTTCGCGGCCACACGTTCTCGCGTCCGGAATCCTGGCGCATCCACTCCCACGCCTGGTCCACCATGTCGAGTCGCGCGAAGAGGACGTTCTCGAGTCCCTGCGAGAAGCGCGTGACGCACAGGGCGTTGCCGAGGTTCTGGAACTTGATGTCCACGAACGCGGCGTCTCGCAGCTGGCGCCCGACGATGCCGCGGCAGCGGCACTCCGTCGCTTCTATTCCGTAGAGGATAACGTCGCCCGTCCAGTGGGGACGCTGTGCGAAGCCCTGGTACAGGTCCGCCTCGACGATTTCCGACCCGGCCGGGTCGATGTCGTTCACCTTGACGTTCACCGCAAGGAGGTTCCCGCCCGTGAACGCCTCGCCTGAAATCTTGTCTATCCTGTGGGCGCGGACGATCTCCGCACCCGGTCCGAACGTCATCTCGGTGGTGACGCCGCCGGTGACGAACGCCCTGAGCTTGTTGGCGAAGGGCTTGGATATGCCGCTCGTGCGGCCCTTGAGGTTGTGCATGACGCAGTTGTCGAACCACGCCATGGTGCCGCCGCCCTCGCCGATCGCTAGCCCGCGGTTTTCGCCCGGCTCGACGTTGCTGAAGAGGTCGAGGTTCTGGAAGCGGAGCTTCTCCGTACCGGAGCGTCCGCCTTCGACGCGTACCTGCTCGCGCTTCACCCCGGGGGCGGGACGGACAGTCGTCCAGTACAGCCTGTTCTTGCCGCCGCCGATGAGCTTCATGTCGTATGTCCCGGGGAGGAGGTATACGACGCCGCCGTCGCCGGCCTTGCGGACGCCGACGGCGATCGTCTTTACGGGCGTCTCCTTGGACCCATCCGCGAATTCATTGCCGTTCGCGGCGTCGACCCAGACGATCTTCTTCGCCCCAAGGGTCTTATTGGAGTTCGCGTAGAGCGGAAGGTCGGGGAGGTCGTACTTCCCCCCGTCCCCCGCTGTCACCGTCGCGCCGATGGTTACGGGCCCGTCCGGATGCTTCGACGCATCGAACGGATACACGTATTCCACGACGCCGGTGCGCTCGTTCATCGTCGCGCGCTTGGCCTTCCACACCTTCTTCCCGTTCACCGTGAAGAGAACGTCGACCCCCGTCTCGTGGAAGGTGACGACCCCGACCTTGAAGACGCCTTCCGCCAATTGATGCGGTATGACGTCCCACCTTGCGACCGGACGCGCCGCGAAAAGCGCTCCGGATGCGAACAGAAGGAATGCGAGAAGAATGGCTCTTTTCATTGATGGAATGCCGACTGCGCGGCCGATTGCTTGTGTAGTGTGTTCCTTATTTGTCCAGCGACCTCTCACTCCCCGGGCTGAATGGGAGTGAGCTCCGCAACCGGTCCAAGCGGGGACGCGGGCTTCGCCGCAGGCGTGACGACCGTCTTCTTGGGTGGCAGCTTGAGTCCCGGGCCGAGCGTCGGCTTCGGAGGAAGCTTCACACCGGCGCCGAGAGTGGGCTTGCGCGGAAGCTTGAGGCCGGGCTTCATGCCGGGGATCGTCGGACGCTGCAACGTCGTCGGTTTGGCCGTCGCCGCCGTCGCAGCAGCAGCAGGCGTCATCGCCGCCGGTGCTGGTGCAGGAGCCGGGGCGGGTGCGGGAGCGGGTGCAGGTGCCGGGGCGGGCGGGGGAACCGCCGCAACTGGAGCCGGAGCAGGCACGGGCGTGGGCTTCGGAATCGCCGCCAGCGGCGACGGTGCGGCGGGAGCGGCCTGCGTGGCCTGCGGCGTCTGCGCGGCCTCGGCGACGCCATCGCCCGCCGCGATCTCGTCGACCGAGACCTCGAACTTGCCGAACTGGAGCATGTCGCGGACGGCCAGGGGCGTCGGAGCTTCGATCTTCTGGCCCTGCTTGTACGAGCCGTTCGTGCTGCCGAGGTCTTCGACATACCACGACCCGTCCTTGTAATAGATGCGTGCGTGCTTGCGCGAGAGGCCTTCCGCAGCAAGCGGGGCAATTGTGTTGCCGACCTCGCGGCCGATGGTTATCTCCTTCTCGGAGCCGTAGCTGAGGCCGATCAGGACCCCTTTGAGATTCGCAATAAGGTTGATTTTCATCTTAGTTGACCTTCTATTAGATTTTAGTAACTAAGATTATACCATTTCGTGCTTCAATAAGCCAGCGGATTTTGGGCTAAGTTAGAGTCGCCGCGAGGGGTGCGAATCCCGATGTAGCAAGGGCGCCTCGCCCTTGCGCGACTGAACAGCAAGGCCTAGTCGGCCTTGCCACATCGCTTGCTGGGGGTTGCGTCGCTCCGCGACGCAACGTGAAAAGGTAATGGAGCAGTCGGCAAAGCAAGATTCGATGCTGCTGAAACCTCCTGATTTGACCCGCCTCGTAAGAAGCTTTCACCTGCTTCGCAGATAGCAGCGAGGCAGTTGGAGAATTCCTCATAGGCCTTATGACTCCCAACTCTCTCCTCTTTCCGTGTATTCTGTGTATTCCGTGGTTCAAATCTCCCTGCGCACTCTGCGCCTCTGCGTTAAACAGCCCGCCATAGCCAGACCACAACTCCCATTCTACACGATCTACACGTTCTACACGGCTAAGATCAAAGAACCGCTTTACATCCGTCACCTCATTCAGAAGGGGTTATTTGGAGACGTGGCTTCCAGCCGCGTCAATCGTGATTATGGAGACGCGGCTTCCAGCCGCGTCAATCAAGTGATTGTTATGCGACTACTTTAGCGCACTTGACGCGGCTGGAAGCCGCGTCTCCAAAACTTTACGTGGACTGCCCCCCTCTGCCTTGACGCGGCTGGAAGCCGCGTCTCCAAAAAACCACGGAGACAGTCCCCTGTCGCGTAATCAAACACCTACGCGGACTTGGGTGATGGAGGAGGCTGCGCAAAGCACCATGACGAGCCTGTCCACTCCGAGCGCCACGCCGGACGCTGATTCGATGGACGCAAGCGACGAAAGAAACGACTCGTCGAGCGGATAGTCGCTCTCCCCAAGCGCGCGGCGCGCTGACCTTGCTTCCGCAAAGCGCCGTCTCTGCTCCGCCTCGTCGCACAGCTCCGTGAAGCAGTTCGCAAGCTCCATGCCGTCCCAGTAGAACTCCCAGCGCTCCGCCGAGTCATCAGTCACCACGGCGAGCGACGACGCCTGGACGGGGTAGTCCATGAGGAACACCCCGCCACCAATCTCCTTCAGCTTCGGCTCGACAACAGTAGCCATGTCGAAGTCGAAACGGTCCTGGTCCCAGTCGGTCCATGGATCCCACCCCGCGAAGTCGCGGTAGGCGTCGCGCACTCGCATGCGACTGCATTTCAAGAGGGACCGTCGGGCGGAGGGACGGCTGGACTGTTGAAGGAAGCGAAGCAGCCCCTCCAGGTCGTCCGCAATGTCGAGGTACGTAGCATCTCTGCGGTACCACTCGATCATCGTGAACTCAGGATTGTGCCTGGACCCCTTCTCGCCGTCGCGGAAGCAGGGCCCGATCTGGTAGATCCTCTCAAGCCCGGACGCAAGGAGCTTCTTCATCTGAAGCTCCGGCGACGCACGGAGGAACCCGCCTGTCGCGACGGGGGGACAGTCTATATGGCACTCCGGGGCGGGCGCATCGATTCTAACGGGCGTCTCGACCTCGAGGAATCCGTGCGCATCGAAGAAGGAGCGAATCCCCTTTACGATCGCCGCGCGTCTGACGATGAAATCAAGGTTCATTCAAAGCGGCGCAGGTGTTTTTCGAGAATCCCGGAAAGACGCGTCTCAAGCCACGGCGTCACCTTCCAGTAGTCTCTAAGGCCGAGGTACTCGGACACGGGACCGGGCTGTCCGGGCTTCACGCCCCATTCGCACTTCAGGAGGATGTTGCGCGCCGTAGCCTCGCTTGAGACGAACTCGACGACCTGTGTGCGGTAGCCGAGGATCCTCAGAATCATCGCACGGAAGGAGTCGGTTAGTATGTCACAGAGCCTCTCCCTCAGAATGGACTGGCGCAGGAGCCCGCCGAAGTCGGCCGCCGGTCCCTCCGCCTTGCCGCCAAGTTCCGCCAGGCGCTTCTGCAGCTCGTGCTGGCAGCACGGAGCGGAAAGAATGTACTTCGCCTTCCACTCTACGCCCTTCGCAAGCGCCTCGTCGGTCGCAGTGTCGCAGGCATGGAGCGAAACGACCATGTCGACCTTTTCAGACCCTGCATCCTCGATATTGAAAGCCCCCAGGTCCGCCTCCACGAATACGGCCTTGTCGACGATGTCGAGCTGCTCGGACATCTTGCGGGCCGCAGACACTACGTCCGCGCGGCGGTCCACTCCGATTACGCGCACCGACTTGAAGCCGAGGACCTGCGTCAGGTAGAAGTAGAGCGCCAATGTGAGGTACGCCTTGCCGCAGCCGCAGTCGACGACGGTGAAGGCGCCGTCGCCGGCCCCGGCGTCGCCCACCGTCTCGCCGACGACCTTGAGGAATTCGTTGACCTGGTCGTACTTGCCGCGCATGGACGCCTTGATGCGGCCTTCGCCGTCCGCAATGCCGGTGACGCGCAGGAGGGCTGACGCATCGAAGGAGGTCAGCGGAAGCTTTTTCACGCGGTCGTGCGGCTTCACGACAACGACGCGGTCCATTTCCGCAGAGCGAGAGACGAGGACGTGCCCCTTCTTCGTTACGCGGACGTGGAGGTCGCCCTTCGCTGTCATCAGGTGTAGGTCGCGCGCTCCCTTCTGGGCTATGATCTCCTCAAGTCCGGAGGCCGCGCCGGCGGCGTCGAAGTTCTTGACCTGGACGTGACCGTCGTCGGTCATCTCGGCCTGGAACTTCCGCTCGCCGCCGATCTCCACGGGGCGCATCGCGATCTTGAAGGTCTTGCCGTTCCGGCGGACCGTCTGCACGAGCTTCATGAAGCCTTCGCCCGTCACGCGGGAGCGTATCTCGTCCTTGAGCGAGTCTTCGAGTTCGAACCTCTCCATCTGCGCATCCTTCCTATTTTACGGCGGTTACGAGCCAGTGCGGCATCGGCGGCGGGATCATCTGGGTCGCGCCAGGTTTGAGCCCAGCCTCCTTGAGCCAGCCCTTCAGCTCCTCGTCGGAAAAGACCCATCCGTTGTCCGTCGTGAGGGCCATGTTGACGGCGAAAAGCGCGGAGAATGCGGGGGCCGTGTGAGTGGAGTCGGTCATCATGTCGAGGACGAGCAGCCTTCCGCCCTTGCGAAGCGCACGGTTGGCGCGCTTCAGGATGTCCACGATCTGCTCCGGGGACTCCTGGTGGAGCGCGCCGAATATCGTCACTACGTCGTACGCCGACTCCTCGTACTCGTCCGTGTGGTAGTCGCCCGCGCGGCACGTGATGCGGCCCGAAAGGCCCGCCTTCTCGACGTAGCCGGACGCCTCGGCGCTGATCGCCGGGAGGTCCACCGTAACGACCGTGAGCGACGGATTCGCCTGCGCCATCAGAATCGCGTAGGCGCCGGGTCCGCCGGCGAGGTCCAAGACACGTTTCTCGCCGTCCTCGAAGTTCAGCATGGGCACGACCGACTTGCCGATCCCCATCGCACGGCCGAACATCGCGGCCGCGAACGCCTTTGTCCTTGCCGCGTCCTCGCCGAGGTGAATCTCCGGCCTTTCGACGGGTCTGCCCGTCTTCACGAACTCCGCGAGACGTCCCCACGCCGGGTACACGTCGCGGTTGTAGCGGATCGCCTTCGTGAGGTCCGCCTTGCCGCCCGGCACCAGCGCGAGCTTGCCGGACGGCGTGTTGAAGTATTTCCCGTCGCGCTTGTCGAGAAGCCCCTCGGCGACGCACGCGTCCAGCAGGAGGCGCATCCCCCGCGACGTAACATCGACCGTACCCGCCTCCACCTGGGCGAACACGTCGCAGTCGATCGCCGCGAAGAGCACGGCGCTTCCGTAGTACGCACTAGCCAGGTCGACGATGCCCTGTATCGACTTCACTTCCGCTTTCATGACTCTCCCGCTCCTTTCCCGTGGCGACGTTGCTGGCGGGTGGGCGTCGGCGGGTCGATCACCTCAGGCTCGAGCACCCTGCGCTTCTGCTCCGTGGCGCGGCGGATCATCCACATCTGCACGATGCTCATGACCTGCGAGAGCGTCCAGTAGAGGGATAGCGCGGACGCGAAATTGTAGAACATGAAGAGCATCATGACGGGCATGAAGACCGTCATCATCCTCTGCTGCTTCGCGTCGCCCATCGACGGCGTGAGCTTGCTCTGGAGGAACATCGTCGCCGCCATGAGGATCGGGAGGATGTTGAGCCCGCCGAACGGGAACCACGACGCGAAGAGGTGCTCGGGCTCCGAGAGGTCCGATATCCACAGGAAGCCCGCGTAGCGCAGTTCGACGGCGGACCGCAGGACGTTGAAGAGCGCGATGAAGACGGGGATCTGGATCAGCATGGGCAGGCAGGAGCTGAGTGGATTCACCTTCTTCTCGCGGTAGAGCGCGAACGTCTCCTGCTGCATCCGCTGGGGGTTGTCCTTGTACTTCGCCTGTATCTCCTTGAGCAGCGGCTGTATCTCCTGCATCTTCTTCATGCCCTCGGTCGACTTGCGCGTCAGGGGCCAGAAGACGAGCCGCACGAGGATCGTGAGGATTATGATCGCAATGCCGTAGCTCGGAATCGCCGCGTAGCAGAGGTTGAGGAGCCACACGACGGGATAGCATATCCAGCGCCACATGCCGAACTCCATCACGTCCTTCATGCCGCGGTCCCAGAGATAGGACTGCTTCTTCGGACCGATGAAGAACTCGCTCGACCTTTCCGCGACGCCGCCCTCGAAGAGGACCTCCCCGGCGACGGAGAGCGGACGGTAGACGTTCGTCGCCATGTCGCGGCGCACGTCCGCCGAGAAACCGACGTTGGGCTGGTCGGACCCGACAAGCGCCGTCACAAAGAAGCGATCCTTCAAGGCGATCCACTTCTGGGGACCGAGGCATGCGGCGCTGTTGAACTCGGGTGCGCCGGGGGCAACCGTCTGCGGGGTGCACCCGCCGCCCGTGCATCCGCCCGCGATCCCCGAGCCGATGATACCCTTCACAGGCGTGTCGTCGTCGTCGTGGTGGAGGACCTCGCCGCCCTTCACCCCGTACTGCCAGCTGTCGACGGATACGACGTCCGTCGGGCCGTCCCCGCGCGTCATCATTCCGATGCCGAGCGAGTTGCGTCCCGCAGGGCGACTTCCCTCCGCGAACGTCTCCTTGAGCGTCAGGCGGTAGTTCTCGTCGAGGGTGTACGTGCGCGTCACCCCCGGGGCGGTGAACGTGGCGACGCTCCCCTCCACGACCGCTTCGTAGGCGGCGTTATGCGCGAGGCCGGGAACGGACTTCAACTCGCCCAGGGGCGAGGTCGAGTAGTCCATGACGACAGGCGGATTCTCCTCGCTCAATTCGCCGAGGCCCTGCGCGTACTTCTTGAGCGTCGCGCGCTTGACGACCGCGCCCCACGTCGAAAGCTCCAGCTTCAGGCAGTCGTTTTCAAGGACGACCGTCTTCTCGGGGACGGAAGGCGGCGGCATGTGGCTGGCAGTTGGCAGCGAATCCGACGCAGACGCCGCGACGGAGTCCGCCTGCGCCATGACCTCGGCAAGGACGGCGTTCGTCGACGCGACCGACTCGGCCGCGTCGACCTCGTTCGTCGAAGCGGCGGAGGCATCCGCCGCCGGCGCGGCGTCGTCGGACTGTTTGAGGCTGCGCCCGTTCATCAAGCAGAATACGAGCGCAATGCCCAGGAGTATCGATATGAGTTTTTCTGTCTTGTTCATAAGCTTTCGATGTTGTTCATTGTACGGGGAACGGATGCGACTCACGCAGCAACAGGGTGGATGTCGTTTCTCCATCTCCCCCTGGGCGGCACGGGGTCGTATCCGTGGCTGCCGAAGGGATGGCACCTCAGGAGCCTCCAGAGGCCGAGGAGCGTCCCCTTCACGGCGCCGTGGACTTGAAGTGATTCAATCATGTAGTTCGAGCAGCTGGGCTCGAACCTGCAGCATCCGCGGAAAAGCGGACTCAGGGCCACCTGGTAGCCCCGGACTAGAAGTATCAGAATCTGGCGCACAGTCGCCTCATCTCTCCCATCACGTCCGCGCAGACCTTGCCTCCGATGTGCGAACGCGCGATGAAAATCCACTCCGTGTTCGCTGGTATCGCGCCCTCCTTGACGAGAAGGCGGAAGGCCTCGCGCATGAGACGCTTGGCCCTGTTGCGATCCACGGCGTCGTGGAACGTCTTCTTTGAAACGACAACGCCGGCCATTCGGTCGGCGTCGGGTGACGAAAAGCGCCACGCGACTAGGAGACGCCCCTTTACGGAACGCCCCCGGTCGAAGACACGCTTGTACTTCGCGCCGGGGAGTCGCGTGGACATTTTATTACAAGCCCTTAGACCTGCGTAAGGCGCTTACGGCCCTTCGCGCGACGGGACGCGAGAACCTTGCGTCCGCCCTTTGTCGCCTTGCGGGCGCGATAACCGATTTTCCTTTTCCGCTTGATCTTGGACGGCTGCCATGTCATCTTCATGATGTCTGTTCCTTTCGAATGAAATTGAGCGCATATTGTACCATAATCTCAGCGCGAATACAAGGGGGTGAGTTGAGTCTTTTGAAAAAGCGTGGATCAGTCCATGACCATGTCCTTCACGAACTTCTCCCACAGATACGCGCTGACAAGCGCGATGACTATGGACCACAGTACGCTGAAAAGCCGCTTGCGAATCTTTGCCATGTCGAACGCCGCCCCTGCCTGTATAGTCGACCACCGTTTCGACGCGTCACGGCGCCATGTACGTCGGAATCTTCGTGCGGCGATCTTCGCCACCCACGTAGAACTCCTGACCGGTCGCGTCCATTACGCTCCTCCAGAGGTCGCTCTTGAGCGAAATCGTCTGGCGCTCGATCGTCGCAAGCTTGATCGGGACCAGCGCATAGCTCTCGCCGAGGTTGCCCACGACGCAGTTCGTGCGGCCCGCCATTGCGGCATGGACAGCGTTCCTGGCGAGCATGTAGCAGCGTATCGCGTCCGTGCCGCGGGCCGGCACCGACCTGATCGTGTAGCTCGGATCGAAGTACTTCACGGAGCTGATTCTGCCGTGCTCCTTGAAGTACTCGGATATCTTCCGCTTCAGGAACTCGCCGATGTCCTTCTTGAGGATATTGCCGCTCGCGTCCCTGCGCTCCGGCTCGCCCAGGATCAGATCCTGCCCGGCACCCTCCGCGACGACGATGACGGCGTGCGTCTTGCCCGCCGAGAAGCGGTTCTCAAGCGCGGCGAGAAGCCCCTTCGGGCCGTCCAGGGTGAACGCCATCTCCGGGACGAGGCAGAAGTTGACGACGGGGTTCGCAATCGACGCATATGCCGCGATGAAGCCGGAGTCGCGCCCCATAAGCTTCACAAGCCCGATTCCGCCCGCCGTGCCCTTCGCCTCCACGTGCGCGTTGCGGATGACGCTCGCAGCCTCCGCGACCGCCGTCTCGAATCCGAAGGACCTTCCCACGAACTGGAGGTCGTTGTCGATCGTCTTCGGGATGCCGACGACGGAGATCTTGAGGTTCCGCTTGATGCACTCCTCCGCGACTTCGCGCGCACAGCGCAGCGACCCGTCGCCGCCGATGCAGAAGAGGACGTTGATGTTCATCCTCACAAGCGTGTCTACGATGATGTCCGTCGGCTGCTGTCCGCGACTGGAGCCGAGAATCGTCCCGCCCAGCTCGTGGATCGTGTCCACGACGTCCGCATCCAGCATGAGCGGCTGGTAGCCGAAGTCCGGATTGAGCCCTGCGTAGCCGAAGCGGATGCCGAAGATGTTCTTCACGCCGTAGTCGAAGGAGAGGATCTCGACAAGGCCCTTGATGACGTTGTTGAGGCCGGGGCACAGCCCGCCCGCCGTAACGATGCCGACCCTAGTCCAGCTCGGATCGTGGAAGATCTTCTCAAGGGGACCCGCCCTTTCGAACGTCGGCAGGTGACCCAGCTTCTTCTCCATCTCCTGCATGTACGCCTGCGCCTCGGAAACGAATATGCGCTCACCCTCCCGGATGAACTCGTGATGGTGGACGGGGGACTTGATCGTGCACGGACCAAGCGTCTCGACATTGCACGAATAGAGTTCGTGATTGGCAGCAATCTTATCAAGAGCGGACATATTGAACCTTTCCTTCTACCGCTAAGACGGTGAAAAATATTTTATCATGTTCCTTCCTGAAAATGCAAGGGGGAAAATCTACACCAAAGTGTACTCAATCTCATTTTTTGACCGCCAAAGTGCATCTCACACCGATGGGATTATGGAGACGCGGCTTCCAGCCGCGTCAGTCGGGATAATGGAGACGCGGCTTCCATCCGCGTCAATCGGGATAATGGAGACGCGGCTTCCAGCCGCGTCAATCAAGTGATTGCTATGCGACTACTTTAGCGCACTTGACGCGGCTGGAAGCCGCGTCTCCACCCCCCCACGGTGACTGTCCCCCTCTGCACTTGACGCGGCTGGAAGCCGCGTCTCCAAAACCTCCAAGGTCCCGAGAAGAAGACTACCATTCGGAGAACGGGACGCCGGAATACATCCGGAGCACAAGAAAGATGCCAATGACAAAGAGCACTACAAACAGGCAGCCGAAGCAACCTGGAACGGAATCGTCCCCTGAAGACTGAGCATCGCCAGCATTACGTCCCGAGCGACGGCGGGAGGGTGGCGGCGCATCGAAACTTATGCCGCTGTCATCATAGTCGCCGCTCTCCTCTTCGTCATCCTCGTATTCATCCTCGTCATCCTCTTCGTCGTCATTGTTCGGGAAGTTGTAGTTGTTGTAGGTCTTGCCGCCTGAATAACGTCCGCTTCTCTCCTTCAGCATCATCAAGGCGCCGTATTCACAGCCGTTGCCGTCGTTAAACGAATCGCCCCTCACAATTCCCGTACTTTGGTAAGACGGACCTATGAAGTTGTTGCCGTGCGCCTCGCCCACATACGTGTGGTTGACATCCCACAGTTTGCCGCTTTCGTCGATACGCCCCTGCTTTATGTTGCAGTTGTCATAGACGACATCGCCCTCGATTCGCCCGACAAGTCTATGCCGCTCGTCATAGAGCTTCCCTTCTTCGTCGATGCTACCCTCAAAGTTATTGAGGCCACGATATAAATGACGTTCGTTCATGGCATTCTTGGCGCTTCGCCGGGCATCTTCATGTACCACACCTGGGTCTTGTAAACGACGACCGTGATCGGCCCAGCCTTGACAGTCACGAACCCGTCATCGTCCGGCTTCGCGTACCCGACCTGCGAATACTGCCGCCCGTCCGGCGTCTTGCAGAACGTCATCCAGTAGTCCACCCTCGCCATGAGCGATGCGGCAACCACCAATCCCGCAACCATAAGTTTTCTGATCATGACACTCCATTCCCGCTTTCTCTTAGCCGATTCGCTTACCGAGCTGTATCGCAATCGTCGTCGCATAAATCCCAGTTCTTCAGGATGAACTGGCATTCCGGATCGCCATCCCGAAAATCAAGCACGGCAGGATGGTTGAAGTTCACCACATAGCACTCCCCTTCTGACGATGCACCTCTGACGACATGGCAATAGTCGCCCATCTCCCCAAGCGCAAGGTCTTTGCCCGGCGGCAGGAGTCCTAGGGCATGGAAGAGCTCGTTGCATGTCTCTACGACAAGTCGCTCGTCCGTCTCGATCGGAATGCTGACAAGGTATGCAAACGGATTCTCGCCGTCGTTGCAGAGGCTGGCACCCTCAATTTCGCTATTTCCGACGACTTCGCCGACGACATAGTCAATGTATTCATGCGCCTTAGGTGTTAGTTCCCTCATAGTCTTGCTCCTTTCGTTTTTGGTTTTCTGTTGTAACCGCCAAGAGCCTCCGCAAAAAAAGATGTCGCCCGTCTCTGCGCGGGACGGGCGACCTTCGGAACTTGTTTTCCCCGAAGGGCCCATCCCTTTTCCACCGTGGCGTTCCCGCTCGGTTGGCAGACATGCTCTCGCACATCACTCTTGATGGTCTTGATGGCACGTATTATATCATATTGCGGATTTGACTGTCAATGGGGTCTGCGAGAAATTTTTCTCGGTGAGAAGACAGAGTGAATGCGACTGCCCGCGAAGCGGGGAGTCGCATTCAC
>CAMOCC010000004.1 GCA_946610035.1 uncultured Verrucomicrobiota bacterium | reverse complement strand
AAAGATTTGCGAACGCCGAGTCCACGTCATCCGGCGAAACCGACTTCCGGCGCGCGTCGTCGACCTTGATCTTCGCCGTGGACGCCACGAGCGCGCCGAAGAGCGCCTCCTCGCCGTGGAAATCGGCGTACAGCGTGTTGGCCTGGACGTTCCACCCGATCTGACCGTTGCTGTAGAGCTTCGAGTTGTCGGCGTCAATGGTCACTCCCTCGTCAGATACCAAGTATTTATGATATAATATCGTTTCAACCAACGGGAACAGGCAATGCTGGATTTCAAAGGTATATCGGTTCACTACGGACACCAGGACGTTCTTTCGGACATCACGTTCCGCGTCAACAAGGGCGACCGCATCGGCGTGGTCGGTCCGAACGGCAGCGGCAAGTCCACCCTCTTCAGGATAGTCCTCGGCGAAATGTCCACCGACAAGGGCGAACTCGTCGTCGAAGGCAGCCCCCGCATAGGCTGGACGAGGCAGAACCCGGAGCCGGACACGCCCGACGAAACGCTCCTCGAGTATTCCATACGCGGCATCCCCGGCCTCTCCGAAATGGAGGCGGAAATGCAGGAGCTGGAGGCGGACCTAACGGACCCCGTGAAGATGAAGCGCTACGGGGAGCTCCAGACGAAGTTCGAGCATCTGGGCGGATGGGACGTCGAAACGCGAGTGAAGATCGCCCTGGGCGGACTCGGCTTCACCGTCGAGGAGTTCGAGAAGCCCTTCAAGTCCTTCTCGGGCGGATGGCGCATGCGCGCGGAGCTGTCGCGCGTGCTCGCCTCCAAGCCGGACCTCCTGCTGCTCGACGAACCGTCCAACTACCTCGACCTCCCCGCCGTCGACTGGCTCCAGAAGTTCCTCAAGGCCTACGACGGAACGTTGATGCTCATCTCCCACGACCGCTACCTCCTGAGAACGCTTACCGACATCATCGTGGAGGTCGACGCTGGAACCGCGACGCGCTACGAGGGGAACCTCGACTGGTACCTCACGGAACGCGAGGTCCGGTACGAGCACCTCAAGGCCGCGAAGGAGAACCAGGACCACCACCGCGAACAGCTTCAGCGCTTCGTGGACCGCTTCCGCGCACAGGCCACGAAGGCCGCGCAGGCGCAGAGCCGCCAGAAGCTCATCGACAAGATCGACGAGGAGCGGATCGTCCTCCCGAAGCGCTACACGCAGTCCGGGCGCCTCCGCCTCGCAGAACCGCCTCCGAGCGGAATCGAGATGTTCCGCTGCGAGGACCTCGGCTTCAGCTACGACGGCGTGAAGAAGGTGTTCTCGGGTCTCGGCTTCCAGATCACGCGCGGCGACAAGGTTGCGCTCATCGGCTACAACGGACTCGGCAAGACGACTCTCATGCGCATCATCGCGGGGACCCGCCAGCCGACGGAGGGCAAGGCGATCCTCGGGCACAACGTCGTCCCCGGCTACCTCTCGCAGGAGTTCGCCGAGACGATTCCGCCGGACGTCAGCGTCTACCGCAACGCGAAGAACGCATGGGACGCCCACGGCGGCGGGCCCGAGAAGGTGTTCCGCAACCAGCTCGGCGCCTTCGGCTTCGACGAAAACGACGTGGAGAAGCCCGCCGGCGTCCTTTCAGGCGGCGAGAAGATCCGCCTGGCCTTCCTGCGGCTCTTCCTCACGGCGCCGAACTTCCTCCTCCTGGACGAGCCGACGACGCACCTCGACCTGGACGGACGCCGCCTGCTGCAGGACGCTCTCCAGAAGTACAAGGGGACGATCCTCCTCGTCTCCCACGACATAGACTTCGTCCGCGCGACTGCGACGAGCATCCTCGAGATAACGCGCGATGGGATCCGCCAGTTCCCGGGCGGATACGACTACTACTGCGAAAAGAAGGCGGAGCTTCAGCGCTCCACGCAGTCGCCGCAGCTCGCCGCGAAGTCCCAGGCGTCGCAGTCGGCCCAGCCGTCGCAGTCCGGCACATCCTCTAAGGAGCTCCGCCGGCAGCGCGCCGAGGAGCGCGCCAAGATCGCGCCGATGGTGAAGGAGCTGAAGAAGCGCGTCGAGACGGCCGAGCGGAAGATCGACGAGCTCCAGAAGTCGCTGGACGAGGCGTCCGCCGAGCTTTTCAATCCCACGCCGACGACAGATTTCGCCGAGGTGAACCGCAAGGTGAGGACTCTCCAGTTCGAAATCGACCGCTACACCGCGGACTGGGAGGACGCCGCCACGAAGCTCGAGGAGCTGAAGGCGGACGCCTGACGCGGATCACAGATCCTTTTGCCCGAAATCGGGCTGGCGGCGTCCGAGGAACGACTTGTGCCCCTGGCGCTTGCGGTTCGTCTTGTTGCGGTTCGCCGGATGAACCCACGGGGCGGTTGGAAGGCCTTCGCTCGACTTCCCCGCCTTCCTGTCCGCGAAATCGCTGTGGAACGGATGGTCCCTGTCGACCGGAATCGACTTCTTTATGAAGCGCTCGACCGCCTTGAGCTGTCCGCGCTCCTCGCCCGTCACGAAGCTGATCGCCGCGCCCGACTCGCCCGCGCGGGCGGTGCGGCCGATTCTGTGGACGTAGCTTTCCGTCTCCAGCGGAAGCTCCATGTTGACGACGCAGGAGACTTCGGGGACGTCGATGCCGCGGCTCGCGATGTCCGTCGCGACAAGCACGCGGACGTCTCCGCGCTTGAAGCCCACGAGGGCGCGCGTACGCTGGTTCTGCGTCTTGTCCGAATGGATCGCCGCGCACGTCATCCCCGCGCGCATGAGCTTCTTGTTCACGCGGTCCGCGCCGTGGCGCATCTTCGTGAAGACGATGACCTTGTTCCATTCGGGATGGTTCTTGAGCAGATGTATGAGGAGCGCGTCCTTCTGCGCCTTCTCGACCATCATCACCTTCTGGTTGATCTTCTCGACCGTGGGCGTCTCGGGGGCGATGGTGACCTGCGCGGGATCGTGGACGAGTTCGCCCGCAAGATTGCGGACGGCGGGCGGCATCGTTGCGGAGAAGAAGAGCGACTGCCGCGCCTTCGGGAGCTTGGAGATGATACGGCGGATGTCCGGCAGGAAGCCCATGTCAAGCATTCGGTCCGCCTCGTCCAGCACGAAGCACTCGACCTGGTCGAGGTAGAGTATCCCCTGCGTCATGAGGTCGATGAGGCGTCCGGGGCAGGCGACGACGGTCTCGGCTCCCTTCTTGATGTCCTTGACCTGCCCGAACT
The DNA here is from genome assembly GCA_946610035.1 of uncultured Verrucomicrobiota bacterium. Classification (GTDB taxonomy): domain Bacteria; phylum Verrucomicrobiota; class Kiritimatiellia; order RFP12; family UBA1067; genus UBA1067. The sequence goes on along the minus strand of CAMOCC010000004.1, from coordinate 66,165 downwards.
GCGAAACGCCGCCGAAGACGCACGCGAACGGGAGCTGCACGTACTTGGAGAACTTCTTCACGTTCTCGGCGGTCTGCGCCGCGAGTTCGCGCGTGGGCGAGAGGACGAGCGCCCTTGGATGCCCGATGTGGCGCGGACGGCGCACCTTGACGAGGTGGTTCAATATCGGCAGCATGAAGGCCGCTGTCTTGCCCGTGCCTGTCTGCGCGCAGCCTATGAAGTCACGACCCTCGAAGAGGTACGGCATCGCCTCCGCCTGTATCGGCGTCGGCGTCTTGTAGCCTGCGTCGGCTATCGCATGCTGCAGTTTCTGGTCCAGTTTGCCGAATACCGTGCCTTCAAACATCTGGGAATCCCCTTCCTACTTTACTTCCGCCTCAAACGGACCGAGCGGGAGTCCGCTCGTGGAGAAGAGTCCGCCGACCCACGGCTTCTGGTAGAGGTAGCGCACCTTCACGGGCTTCTCCACGCCGTCCGCCGCGAGGATGAGGTCGCGTCCGTCGACGACGCCGTTGGTCTTCCAGCCGGCGCTCTCAGTCCTGCCGTTGTTCGCGTTGACGATGACGGCGGGCTTCCACTTCCCGTCTGCGCCGGCGATCTCGAAGCCGTAGTCAACGCCCCATGCGGGGTCGTAGAAGTACCATCCGTCGGCGTTGTCGAAGCGGAGCGCGAGCCTTCCCTCCTCGGCGCAAATGCCCTTCAGGGTCGGCGCATCGGCGACAAGGTCCTTGAAGCCGTAGTCGTACTTGAGCGCAAGCGCGGCCAGGCGCTTGCCTATCGTCCCCTTCTCGTTCGGATGGATGTCGGCTCCGTTGCCGATGTCGCAAGTCGTCACGAGCGCGGCGTTCCTCTCCTCCTTCGCGAACTTCGCCTGGGCGAGCTGGATTCCCCAGAACGGCAGCTGCCACGGGGCGAGCTGGACGAAGTAGAGCTTGAGGTCCGGATTCGCGAACTCCTTCGACCAGCCGTCGTAGAGCGCGTGCATCTTGTCGCAATAGAGCTCCGGCTCCTCACTGTTGTGGCAGCCCTGGTACCAGATGAAGCCGCGCATCGCCATCGGACACCACGGCGCGACCATCTCGTTCCAGAGGACGGTCGGCTGCTGGTGGACGGCCACCACGGGACCGTGCTTCATGTAGTTTGTCCACACCTTGCCGTCGACGACCTGCCACGCGGCGACCTCCTTGAGGGAGTCCTTCCCCTCGTAGCCGCTGCGGGGCGTCCACGCGTCGATGTTCGTCCCGCCCCAGTAGGAGCCGACGATTCCGATGGGGAGGTCCGGGAACGCGGAGGCGAGTTCGAGTGCGAAGTAGACGCCGATTGCCGAGAAGCTTGGCGCTGCGCCGAGGTTCTGCGGCGTGAACGTCTTCCACGCGACGTGGTAGTCCGCCATTGTCTTCGGCTCAACGCTGAACTTGTAGTCGGAGGCGTACACGAAGCGGACGAGGGGCTTCCTCGTCATCTGAGCGACGAGGCGGCCCTGGCGGTCGCTGAAGTGCGGGTTGCCGCCCACGAGGGGGAGCTCGGTGTTGGACTGTCCGCAGCAGAACCACACCTCGCCCACCAGAACGTCCGCGACCTTGACAGTCGAGGACCCGGTGACGACGAGTTCGCGTCCTTCTCCGCACGCCTCCATCTTCGGCAGCCTTGCCATGAAGCGACCCTTTTCGTCAGCCGTTGCGCCGACGGTGACGCCGGCGAAGGTGACGGACACTGACTCGCCGGGATCGGCGACGCCCCAGACGGGGGCCTCCATCCCGCGTTGGAGGACCATCCCGTCCGCAAACGGGGCACCAAGCCTGACCTCCGCCGTCGCCGCGCAGGCGAGCGCGGCGGCGGTGGCGGACGCAAGAAGACGCTTCACGCAGATCATGGTCAGTCCTCCTGGACGACCGCGGGCGCGATCTTCTCGAAGTCGGTGACGGACGCCATGTAGCCGCTCTTGGCCTTGGCGAGTTCCGCGTACGCCGTCGGGAACTTCGTCGCAAGCCAGTAGGCGAGGGCGGGTTTCTTCTCCTCGAACTTGGCCGCGAAGCGGACGAAGAGGGCGCCGACTATGGCGGCGATCGCGCCGTCCACGAGCTGGCGCGCGTGGAGGTCGTGGTAGGCCTTGCCCTCGGGGTGGGCCTTCACGTAGGCGACCGCCGAGTCGACCTCCGCCGCGAGCTTCGCGATCTCGGCCTTCTCGGCCTCGAAGGCGGACGTGTCGATTCCGTTGTAGACGTCGGCTACGACGTCGTTGTAGAGTCCGGCGGTGACGCCCGCGATGGCGGCGACGACCTGCAGCTGGGAGGTCCCCTCGTATATGGAGGTGATCCTCGCGTCGCGCAGGTAGCGCTCGACGGGGTAGTCCTTCATGTAGCCGGAGCCGCCGAGGACGGCGACCGCGCCGTTGGAGACGCGCGTGGACATCTCGGAGGCGTAGTACTTGGCCATCGGCGTGAGCATCTTGTTGAAGCCGGCGTAGACCTTCATGCGCTTGCGCACCTCCATCGCCTCGGGGGTGCCCTTGAGGGACTCGAACTTGCGCGTGAGGCCGTTCTCGAGGTCCACGGACTTCGACCCGTAGTAGGCGAGGAGTCGCGCGGCCTGTACGTCCACGGACATGTCGCACATAAGCTCCCTGAGCGCGGGGAAGGTGTCGATGGTTACGCCGAACTGCTTGCGGGCGGCCGCGTAGTCGCGCGCGGCGCGGTAGGCGGCCTCGCCGATGCCGGTGCCCTGCGCGGAGATGCCGACGCGTGCGCCGTTCATGAGCGCCATGACGTACGTGATGAGTCCGCGCTTGCGCTGGCCGACGAGCTTCGCCGGGGCGTTGTTGAAGACCATTTCGCACGTGGGCGAGCCGTTGATGCCGAGCTTGTGCTCGAGGCGGCGTATCTTGACCTGCGGGCACCTCTCGACGAGGAGGCAGGAAAGTCCCGCGCCGTTGGTCGTGCCGGGCTCCGTGCGGGCGAGGACGAGCAGGACGTCGCCGCAGCCGTTTGTGATGAAGCGCTTGACGCCGTTCACGAACCAGTTGCCGTTCTCGTCCTGGTAGGCGGACGTCTTGACGCTCTGGAGGTCGGACCCCGCGTCGGGCTCGGTGAGGACCATCGCGCCCGTGTACGTTCCGTCGCAGAGCTTCGGGACGTACTCCTTCTTGATCTCCTCGCTCGCGAAGGCGTTGATCGTCTCGGCGATGCCCTGGAGCCCGAAGATGTTCATGAGCGCGGCGTCGGCGCGGCTCACGATCTCGTTGCACGCCGTGAGGATCGTGCAGGGCATGTTGAGTCCGCCGAGGTAGTACGGAATCGTGCATCCTGAGAGGCGCGAGCGCCCGAGGAGCTCGATTGCGAGCTTGATTCCGGGCGTGTAGGTGACGGTTCCGTCCTCGTTGAGGATGTTGCCGACCCTGTCAGTCTCCTCGGCCGTGGGGGCGATGCGGTTGCCGACGACGTCGCCGCAGACGTCGAGGGCGCGCTTGTAGTTGTCTATCGCGTCCTCGGCCGAAGTCGGCGCCATGTCGTATTCCTTCGCGAACTTGAAGTCCTGCTCGAGGAGCGTCGCGACCTCGCCCAGGTCGAGCGCGTCTATCGTCTTCGCGATGTCGGGGTTGTCTATGTAGAAATTAGCCATTTGATACCTCTTTGTCTATGTGGTCACGATCGGCGGATCACTTGCTCCCCGCCTTGATCGCCTTGATCATCTTCGGGATGACGACGTTCAGGTCGCCGACGATGCCGTAGTGGGCGACCTTGAAGATCGGCGCGTCGCGGTCCGTGTTGATGGCGATGATCTTGGCGGAGTCCTGCATGCCGGCGAGGTGCTGCACCGCGCCGGAGATGCCGCAGCTGATGAAGAGCGCGGGGCGGACGGTTACGCCCGTCTGCCCGATCTGGCGCTCGTGCTCGCAGTAGCCGAGGTCGACGGCCGCGCGGCTCGCGCCGACTGCGCCGCCGATGGCGTCCGCAAGGGCGAAGAGCTGCCTGAAGTTCTCCTTCGAGCCGACTCCCGCGCCGCCCGCGACGATGATGCGCGCGCCCTTGAGGTTGACGGACGAATGGCGGCGGACGATCTCGAGGACCTCCACCGGGATTTCGACGCCGTCGAGCTTCGAGTCGTGGCGGACGAGTTCGCCCTTCCTTCCGGGCTGCGGTTCGAGCGGCTTCATGACGCCCTCGCGAACCGTCGCCATCTGGGGCCAGTTGCGGGGGTTGACGATCGTCGCGATGATGTTGCCGCCGAAGGCGGGGCGGATCTGCTGGAGGATGTTCGTGAACGACTCCTTCGTCTTGGGATCCGTGTAGTCGCCGATCTGGAGGTCGGTGCAGTCCGCCGTAAGGCCGCACCTGAGCGCCGAGGCGACGGCGGGGCCGAGGTCGCGGCCCATGTGCGTCGCACCGAAGATGACGATCTGCGGGGCGCATTCCTTGATGAGCTCCACGAACGCATGGCGGTACGCCTTGCCGCGGAACACCTTCAGCTCCCTGTCCTCGACGAGGTGCACCTTGTCCGCCCCCGCCGCGAAGAGGTCGTCGGCGAGCGACGCCACCCCGTCCCCCATTAGCACCGCAGCGAGCGGGACGCCCAGCCTGTCGGCGAGTTCGCGCCCCTTGCCGAGGAGTTCCATGGGAACGTCGCTCAGCTTTCCGTCTTCCTGTTCGGCGAAGACCCAGACTTCGCCCTTCGATCTATCGTTTGCCATGTAGAAGAACCTTTCCGCTTAACCGATCGTGTGGTCCGCCATGAGTTCGGAGACGAGCCCCGCGACACCCTCGTCGGTGGGCGCGACCTCCTTGAACTCGCCGCCTGCGAGGACGACGGAGACGATCTTGTTGACGTTCGTGGGCGAGCCGGCGAAGCCGCAGCGTTCAGGCTCGCAGCCGACGTCGGCGCAGGAGAGCTGTCCGATTGCGAGGTCGCCTTCGGGCGCGACGCCGCCGTTCTCGACGGGAGCCTTCGCGCGCTTGTACTTCATGACGCGGCGGACGTCCATCGGGCGCAGCTCGCCGAACCTGTCGGTGACGGTGAAGAGCGCGGGGAGCTTCACGCGGTCGCGCTCGACGCCCGTGCCGATGTCGCGCGTGGCGATCGCGTAGTCGCCGTCCATCTCGATTCCCTCGAGGTACGTGATCGCCGCGAAGTCGAGCTTCTCGGCGATCTGGGGGCCGACCTGGGCGGTGTCGCCGTCGATGGCCTGGCGTCCGCAGAAGACGAGGTCGGGCTTGAGCGAGCGGACCGCCTGCGAGAGGATGTAGCTCGTCGCGAGCGTGTCGGACCCCGCGGCCGCGCGGTCCGTAAGGAGGTACGCCTTGTCCGCCCCGCACATGAGGGCGGTCCTGAGGATGTCGCACGCCTTGGGGAGGCCCATCGTGACGACCGTCACCGTGCCGCCGCACTCCTCCTTGACCTTGAGCGCCGCTTCAAGCGCGTTGCGGTCCTCGGGGTTGAAAATCGCCGGCAGCGCCGCGCGGTTGATAGTTCCGTCGGCCTTCATGGCCTGACCTGTCACCTTCTTCGTATCCGGAACCTGCTTGATGCAGACCACCGAATTGTATCCGCCTGGGCGGCCTTTAGTCGTTGTCATATCGCTAACCCTGTTTTGAAGGCGCTCTTGGCTCAAAGCGCCCTTTAACTCATAACTCTTAACTTTCAACTTCCCCTTCAGCCGAGCGCGGCGAGTGTCGCGTCGAGGGAGGCGAGGTCCGCGACGTTCGTCGTCGCAAGCGTCGCGTCGATCTTCTTGACGAGGCCCGAGAGGACCTTCCCCGGACCGAACTCAACGAACGTCGTGCAGCCGAGTTCCTTCGCCGCCGCGACGTCCGCCGCCCAGTTCGTCGTCCCCGTCACCTGCTCGAGCATGAGCGCCTTGATCTCGCCCGGATCGGACGAATGGGGCCTGCCCGTGACGTTGGAGAGGACGGGGAACTTCGGCGACTTGAAGGCGATCGAGTCGAGGACGGGCGCGAGCTTCTCGCGCGCCGGGGCCATGAACGGGGAGTGGAACGCGCCCGCAGTCGCGAGCGGAATCGCGCGCTTGACGCCGAGCTCCTTCGCGACGGCCGCCGCCTGGGCGACGGCGTCCTTGGAGCCGGAAAGGACCTGCTGCGCCGCCGAATTGACGTTGGCTACCGTGCATCCCGTCCTCTCGCAAATCGCCTTGAGCTGGTCGGCCGAGGCGCCGACGATCGCAATCATCCCGGAAGGCGTCGCCTCGCAGGCCTCCTGCATGAACCTGCCGCGAGCCTCGAGCACCTTCAGCGTCGAGTCGAAGTCGAGGACGCCCGCCGCGCAGAGGGCGCCCCACTCGCCGAGGGAGAGGCCGGCCGCGCAGACGAACTCGGTCGGACGGCGCTTCTGCAGCGTGAGGTAGGCCGCATACGACGTCACGAATATCGCGGGCTGGCAGATGTTGGACTTCGTGAGCTCCTCGGCGGGGCCCTCGAAGCACGTCTTCTTGAGGTCGAATCCAAGCACGGCGTTGGCCGTGTCGAAGAGTTTCATTACTTCCTGGTCGCCTTCGGCGAAATCACGCCCCATGCCGGGAACCTGTGCACCCTGGCCGGCGAAAATACAGCAATTGGACATGTTACTTGCTCTTTTCTGTTCGTTTTTTTTATGAAATCAAGAAGTTTGGACGCCTGGAGTCAAAAGATTCCAAACTTCCAAACTCCCCGATTCCGTTTACTGTGAAACTTAGAAGTGCGCGTTGAGGACGGGCATGATCGGCAGCTCGCCGTTGTCGAGCACGTTGAGAACGCCGATCTGGAGCCCCGTATAGGACTTGGCGCAGTTGAAGACGCCGATCTGGACACCGCGACCGTTCTCCGCCGCTATGTTGATCGCGCCGAGCTGGAGGCCGTAGAGACGCTCGGCGTAGTTGACCGCGCCGATGGACCAGCCGTGGTACTCGTTCACCGCCGCGTTGGCGACGCCGAGCTGGAAGCCGCAGCAGATGCCCTTGTCGTAGTTGAAGCCACCCAGCTGGACGCCGTTGAACGCGCCGTTGAAGTTTACGAGCGAGAAGAGCTGGACGCCCGTGAACTCGCCGCGCGTATAGTTGACGAGGCTGGACAGCTGAAGGCCGGTCGCGTTGCCGACAACCACGTCGGAGAGGCCGGAGACCTGGACGCCGGCGAAGTCGCCGTCCACCCAGTCGACGGTCCCGTACAGCTTGATGCCCGCAGCCGAACCGCGCGCAAGGCCCGCGAAGCCGAGGTCGATGCCGTAGACGTCGAAGCTCTCGCCGTATATGAGGTTGCAGCGGAGGCCCTTGACGGTCCAGTTCGCAGGCGGCACCTGTACGGGCGTCGCAAGGCTGAGCTCGACCCACGTGACGGGGTGCTCCTCGTTGCTGTACATGTCGCGAGCGAGGACAGTACCAGCGATTACTGACGACAGCAGAACCAGACTCAACTTCTTCATCTTTGTCTCCTTAAGACCTAAGTCAGGACCCATTCCTGGCTATCGCCTAATATTTTCTCATATTGGCGGTGAAAATTCAACTGGAAATATCATTTTAATGGACGGGGGAGGATTCGCGGTTGTGGACCTGGCTGCGGTAGAGGGTCCAGCCGTTGTTGATCCAGAAGCTGATGCAGCACACCCACATCGCCGGAAGGAGCAGCTGGTGGTTGCCCGAAATCTCGGATACGAGCACGATCGCCGCGATGGGGATGCGGTTGCAGCTTGCGAGGAACCCCGCCATGCCCACGAGCGCGAAGGACGCCGGATGGACGCCTATCGAGGACCACACCCAGTGGCAGACGATTCCCACGGCCGCGCCCAGAGTGCCGCCGCATGCGATCGCCGGGGCGAACACGCCGCCGGAACCGCCCGAGCCGACGGTGAAGGACGTTGCGATTACCTTGACGAAGAAGAACGCGAGAAGCCACCAGACGGTCACGCCGGACGGATCGAGGCTCCTCGCGATGGTCGGATAGCTCGTCCCGAGTATCTCGGGTATGAAGAGCCCGAGAAGCCCCGTCGCAAGCCCGCCGACCGCGACCTTGACGGACCCCGGCAGCCTCACTTGAGCGAAGGCCCGCTCAGCCGCGCGGAAGACGCTGATGTAGAACCTCGCCCCGAACGCGATGACGAGCGCGAGGACGAAATAGGGGAGCAGCCTCAGCCCGTTGTCGTATCTCGCAGCCTCCGGCATGTGGAAGAGCGTCTCCCATCCGAAGAAGCAGGCGTGGATCGTGTAGCTGATGGCGGACGCTATGAAGCACGGGAGTATCGGCTCGTACTCGACGTCGCTTGAGGAGTAGAGGATCTCGAACCCGAAGATCGCGCCCGCGAGCGGAGCCTGGAAGAGCGCCGCGATGCCGGCCGAAAGCCCCGCCGTCATGAGGATTCGCCGCGCATGGGATGAGAGTCCGAACCATGACGCCACAAGGCTCCCGCAGGAGGCGCCCAGAAGCGTCACCGGGCCCTCGTATCCCGCCGAACCGCCGGACGCGACGGTGAGGACCGACGCCGTGGACTTCACCGGTATGACGGCGGGCGGGACGTAGCCGTGCCGCCTGTGGTAGGCGAGGATGGCGCTGTCCGTCCCGCGGGCGTGCTCCAGCGAGTCGAAGCGCTTTATGAGAATGTAGCCCAGGAGCGCGCCGACGGCCGGGAGCAGCGCCATGACCCACGGATGCTCCGTCCTCCACGGCGCGTTGAATATGTACTCCCAGCCAAGCCTCAGCATCCAGTGGAAGCCGACGACGACGAACCCGGCGAGGATGCCCACGAGCATGGACTCGCCGAGGAACCGCCCCGTCCTGAGCGAAATGCCGCCCCCGGCCCAGAAGAACTTCCAGCTGGACTTGGAGATGCGGCGGCCCGTCCGGACCATTCTCCTTTTCGCTCTGCTGAGGCGCCTTCCCATACAGGAACGTCTGTCAGCGGACAATCGCCTTGCGCGCCTCGGCAAGGTCGGCGAACTCGCCGCCCGCGATCATCTGGACGATCAGGTTGCCTATCGCGGTCCCCTCCACGGGTCCCGCGAACACCTCGAGGCCCGTGGCCTCCGCCGTGAGCGCGTTGAGGTACTTGTCCTGCGAACCGCCGCCGACGATGTTGACGGAGGTGTATGTCTTGCCGGTCAACTCCGAGAGGTTCGCAATCGCCGAGGCGTAGCACTCCGCAAGCGACTTGTAGACGCACTGCATCACCTCGCCGACCGTCTTCGGCGCAAGGCCCTCCTCGCCGGCGGCGGACATCACCTCGCCGATCATCGACGCCGGATTGAGGAAACGCTGGCTGTTGACGTCAACAGTGACCAGGTAGGAGTCCGCGGCCCTTGCCGCCATCTCCAGGTCGTTGAAGGAGTATTTGCGCCCCTTCTCGTAGTCCGCAAGCGCCGCGAGCGCCGTCGCCGTCGCCTCCGCGCCCTTCCCCTCGACGTAGGATACGCCGTTCAGCTCGCGGCGGATGGACTGGATCATCCAGAGTCCCATGATGTTCTTGAGGAACCTGTACCGTCCCCACGCGCCGCCTTCGTTGGTGAAGTTCGCCGCGCAGCTCTCGGGCGTAGTGATCGGGCTTTCGTTCTCCACTCCGAGAAGCGACCACGTTCCGCTCGAAAGGTACACGGCCTTGTCGTCCCGCGCGGGGACGGCGAGGTATGCCGACCCGGTGTCGTGCATCGCGGGGAGGACGACCTTGACGCCCTTGTACTCGCCCACCGTCGCGCCCGGCATCTCAAGCTTGCCGAAGATGCGCCTGGGGAGCCCGAGGCGGTCGATGAGGTCCCAGTCCCAGTCCTTCTTCGCAGCGTCCAGGAGCGAAGTCGTCGAGGAGTCGGTGTACTCGTGGACGATGTTCCCGGTGAGGCGGTAGTTCAGGTACTCGGGCACCATGAGGAAGCTGGCCGCCTTCTCAAGCTGCTCGGGATGCTCCTTCTTGAGCGCCCAGAGCTGGTAGATGGTGTTGAAGCTCGTCTTCTGGATTCCGGCGCGCGAGTAGAGGTCTGCGAAGGAAAGGACCTGGGACTCGATCTCCGCGTCCGCTCCCGCCGTGCGCGCGTCGCGGTAGGCGACCGCATCGGAGACGAGGTTGCCGTCCGCATCGAGGAGGACGAAATCGACGCCCCACGTGTCGATGCCGATGGAGTCGACGGGACCTTTCGCCATGGCCGCCTCAATGCCCGCCTTCACCGATTCCACGAGCTTTTCGATGTCCCAGCAGTCGTGTCCGCCCTTGCGGATCTGGCCGTTGTCGAAGCGGTAGACCTCCTCAAGCGAAATCTTGCCGTCCCTGACATTTCCGATGATGTGGCGCCCCGAACTGGCGCCAATGTCGATCGCTAGATAGTTTTTCATGCTACTATTATATCATATTTTCCCCGCCCCGCACCCTACCCATTTGCCTAAAAAAACTTGTCGCAAGAAAGGATGTTCGCTCCGCGACGGACATTCACAACTCTCGCGCGGGCTCAAAAGGATCAGGAGCACGCGAGGGAGGCGAATAGGGTGTGACTGGGAAGTCGACCGCTCAACGCCCTTTACATGAAGCGTCGAGACGACGCTTCTCCCAGTCAAGTCGCGCAAGGGCGGGGGCGCCCTTGCCACATCCGCACCCATGTGGCAGAGGGCGCTCCGGTTTGCCGCATCAATACAGGAACAGCATGTCGCGATACTTGGGAAGAGGCCATCTCGAGTCCGCGACGCGGTGCTCCATGGTGTCGACCGTCTGCCGCAGCGCGCGCATCTCGTTCAAGACTGTGTCAGTGCGCTTCCCGTCCAAAGCCGAATCGAGCTTGCGTATGCCGGACTTAAGGGCGTCAAGCCCCGTGCCGAGCTCGACGAGGTCCTCCTTGAGCGCCGCAGTCCCGCTTGACACGCCCGTGTGCTCCGCCTTGGAGAAGGCGTCGACCGTAAGGGCGTATTCGGCCTTGACCGCGGGGAGGATCATCTCGGACGCCATGTCGCGGGCGCATGCGCCTTCGATGCGCACCTTGTCCGCTATGTCGTTGAGCAGTATCTCGTGCCGCGATGCAATCTCCCTCGCGGAGAGGACGCCGTACTTCTCGAAGAGCGCGACGTTCTCCTTCTTGTCGAGCGCGGCGAGCGCCTGGACGGATGTCGGCGCGTTGGGCAGGCCCCTTTTCGCCGCCTCATCGAGCCAGCCCGTCTCGTAGCCGTTCCCGTTGAATATGACGCGCTTGTGCTCCGAAAGCGACTTCTGCAGGATCTCCTGCAGCGCCTTGTGGAACGCCTCCGTGTGTTCGCCGGGCTTCGCCTTCCCCGTCGTGCCGCTCTTCTTGAGCTCGTCCGCAAGACGGTCCACGGCCTCCGCGACAATCGTGTTGAGGACCGTCATCGGACCCGCGCAGCATACGCTGGAACCGGGCGCGCGGAACTCGAACTTGTTGCCCGTGAAGGCGAACGGCGACGTGCGGTTGCGGTCCGTAGCGTCCTTCGGCAGCGGCGGCAGCGTATCCACGCCAACCTTTAGTTCGCCGGCCTCCTTCGCGACACCCGCGACTCCCCTTTCGATGCGGTCCACGACCTCTGCGAGCTGGTCGCCCAGGTAGATGGAGATGACCGCGGGCGGCGCTTCGTTCGCGCCGAGGCGGTGGTCGTTGCCCGCGCCCGCTACCGAGGCGCGCAGGAGATCCGCATGCTTGTCGACCGCCTCGATGACTGCGCACAGGACCGTGAGGAATATCGCGTTCTCCTGAGGGTTCGTGCCGGGGTCGAGGAGGTTCCTTCCGCCGTAGCTGACGGACCAGTTGTTATGCTTGCCGGACCCGTTCACCCCCGCATACGGCTTCTCGTGGAGGAGGCACTTCATGCCGTGCCGCTCTGCGACGTTCCTCAGCGTATCCATGACGATCATGTTGTGGTCGGTGGCGAGGTTCAGCTCCTCGAACTGCGGGGCGAGCTCGAACTGCGCCGGCGCGACTTCGTTGTGGCGCGTCTTCGCCGGTATGCCGAGCCGCCACAGCTCCAGCTCGACGTCGTGCATGAAGTCGAGGATGCGCTGCGGAATCATGCCGAAGTAGTGGTCCTCCAGCTGCTGCCCCTTGGCGGACGGCGCGCCGAAGAGCGTGCGGCCCGTCATGACGAGGTCGGGGCGCCTCTCCCAGAACTTCTTGTCAACGAGGAAGTACTCCTGCTCCGCGCCGAGCGTGCAGCCGACGTGCGCCTCGGGGAGGTCGAAGAGCTTCATCAGCCGTTTAACGGACTTGTCCAGCGCCTGCATGGACCTCAGCAGCGGCGTCTTCTTGTCGAGCGCCTCGCCCGTGTATGCGCAGAAGGCTGTCGGTATGCACAGCGTCGCGCCGTTGCCGTGGCGCTTGATGAACGCGGGCGAGGTCGGGTCCCACGCCGTGTAGCCGCGCGCCTCGAAGGTCGAGCGTATGCCGCCCGAGGGGAACGAGCTCGCGTCCGGCTCGCCGACGATCAGGTTCTTGCCCGAAAACGCCATGATCGGCTCGCCGTTCTTGAGCTCCAGAAAGGAGTCGTGCTTCTCGGCGGTCGCGCCGGTCATCGGGAGGAACCAGTGCGTGTAGTGCGTCGCACCGCGATCCATGGCCCAGTGCTTCATCGCGTGGGCGACCTCGCCCGCGATCGACGGATCGAGCGGTTCGCCCTTCTCGATCGTCCCCTGAAGCTTCTTCGCCGTCTCCTTGGGGAGGTATTCCTTTATAGCCTCCGCGCCGAACACGTCCGCGCCGAACGCCGTCACCTTCATCGCTTCTTCCATTTGTGTTTCCTTTCCGGACGCTCCATGCATCCGCCGAACACATTAGCAAATACCGTGCCAACCGCCTGAAACACGGGCCTGGCGGCGAATACCGCGCCCTCGCTTTACATTAAGTGTAACGGGTCCGTCGTCGCATTTACAAACGAATCGCGACTGGACGGTGCAGTCAATGTCGCCGTAGCCAGACTCTGTCGAGATATGCTATAATACGCGGCGCACATGGAACCGCTTAGGACAAGGCTGAGAAAACTGGCACTCCCCATATTCGTGGAGATAGCACTCGTCATGCTCGTCGGCGCGGTGGACACGTTCATGCTTTCCAGCTGCGGGGACGGCGCAGTCGCCGCCGTTGGGCTCGACAACCAGCTCGTCATGCTGGTCTTCCTCGTCTACCAGTTCGTCTCCGTCGCCGTCGGCGTGGTATGCGCCCAGTACCACGGCGCGGGCCTTCGCAGGCGCCTCGTCCAGGTCGTCGGCATCGCCCTCGCCGTCAACGCCGTCGTAGGGCTCTCCGCGAGCGCATTCCTCTTCCTCCGGGCCGAGGAGGTCCTCCGCTTCATGGGGCTCCGGGAGGAGCTGATGTCCGAAGGCGCCGTCTACCTGCGCATCACGGGCGCGCTGTCCTTCTTCCAGGCGCTGGCCTTCACCTTCAGCGCATCGCTCAGGAGCGTCGACCGCGTGAAGGCCCCGATGGTCGTCACGGCGATCGCGAACGTCGTAAACGTCGCGGGGAACTACCTTCTCATATTCGGACACTGCGGATGCCCCGAAATGGGCGTCGCCGGCGCCGCGTGGGCGACAGCCGTAAGTCGCGTCGTCTCCTTCGCCCTCCTCGCCGCGATCCACACCCGCGTCCACATCCGCCGCTTCCCGATCTCCCTGTTCACGCCCTTCCCGTGGCGCGAGCTCGCAAACCTCTTCAAGTTCGGCATCCCGGCCATCGGGGAGGAGATTTCCTACTGCCTCTCTCAGGTGGTGATCACGTACTTCATAAACCGGATCTCGACGGACGCGCTGACGACGCGCACATACGCCGTCAACATGATCATGTTCGTCTACCTCTTCTGCCTGAGCGTGACGCAGGGAGGGGACATCCTCATCGGGCACCTCGTAGGCCGGCGCAGCTACCGTCCGGCCTACATAATGGGGAACCTCCTCGTGCGCAGCAGCCTCGTCGTCACCCTCGCAGGCTCCGTCCCGCTCGCCCTCGCGGGGCCGTTCATCTTCCGCATTCTCACCGACAACCCGGAGATCATACGCCTCGGTACGATCATCCTCTGGATAGACGTGACGCTGGAGGTCGGACGCGTCAGGAACATCTTCGCATGCAGCACCCTCCGCGCCGCAGGCGACCCGATATACCCGCTCGTCGTCGGCATTGTCTTCCAGTGGGGCGTCGCCGTCGGCGTCGCATGGCTCTTCGCATTCCCGCTCGGATGGGGGCTCGTAGGCGCGTGGATCGCCTTCTCCCTCGACGAGAACCTGCGCGGCGTGATACTAATGCGACGCTGGCACTCGCGCGACTGGGTCGGGAAGAGCCTCGCCTAGCGACCTGGCGAGCCGTATGCAGTCGACGAGGGAGTCCGTCGTAGGCGCCACGCGCGCCAGGCGCTCGGCGGAGTGTCCGCCGCCGGAGAACAGGACGCACCTCGCTCCAAGGTCCTCCGCCACCTCCCAGTCGTGCAGCGCATCGCCTATCACGACGACTTCGCGCATGTCGCGCTCGCCCAGCCGGGAGAGGAGTTCGCGCGCACGCGACAGCTTCGAGCCGCCGTTCAGGTTGTCCGTCCCGTATATGTAGTCCATGTACCCGGCGATCCCGAACGCCGCGGTGTCGCGCTCAAGCATGTCCTGCCGCATGGCGGAGATTATGGACTGGCGCATCCCGGCGGCGCGGGCGAATTCGAGGGCGGGCACCGCCTCGGCGTTGAGCCTGAGGGGCTGGACGTGGTACGTGTCGTGGTATTCGCGCGCGAGCCGGTCCCAGTCCTCGTCCTCGAGGCGGACGCCTATCTTCTCGTAGAACGAGCGGACGGGGAACGCGAACTCGCGCCTGTAGAATTCGAGCGTTATGGGCTTCACGCCGCGCCGCTCCAGCATGAGGTTCAGCGAGGCGACGCAGGCGTCGGTATCGTCCAGCAGCGTACCGTTCCAGTCCCAGAGGATAGTCATTGGTACGGTTCGCGGACCCTTAGCGTCTCGATTGCGGACGCCGTCTTCGTCGCCGGGTCGAAGGTTATCACCGCGCCCTCGAGGACGCTGGGACCATCGGCGACGTCGAACCTCGACGGCATCCCCGTGATGAAGCGTTTGGTGACGGGCTTGAGGTCTCGTCCGATGGAGCTCACGTACGGCCCCGTCATCCCGAGGTCGGTCAGGTACGCCGTCCCCTTGGGGAGGACCTGCGCATCCGACGTCTGCACGTGCGTGTGCGTCCCCACAATCGCGGTGACGCGTCCGTCCAAGTAGTACCCGAGCGTAATCTTCTCGCTCGTCGCCTCCGCATGGAAGTCGACGAAGACCGGGATGTTCTTCGGGATTTCCGAGAGGACGCGGTCGGCCGCCCTGAATGGACAGTCCGCCGGGTTCATGAAGACCCTGCCGAGGAGGTTGACGACGGCGAAGGAGAATGTCGGCATCGTGACGATGCGCCAGCCCCTGCCGGGGCATCCGGTGTCGTAGTTCGCCGGCCGCACCAACCTGTCCACGGAGTCTATCTGCCCCGCGAACTCCTTCTGCCCCCACGTGTGGTCGCCGAGCGTTATCGCGTCCGCCCCCGACTCGAGGAGCTCCTTCGCCAGCGCGGCGGTTATGCCCGACCCCGCGGCGCAGTTCTCGGCGTTCACCACGACGGCCGCGATGTCCATCTCGCGCCTGATGCGCGGAATCTCCCGCTTGAAGATCCTCCGTCCCGGCGACCCCACCACGTCGCCTATCATCAATATCTTCATTTCACGCCTCCGCCGGACTTCCCCAGCCGCTTGCCGTTGGCATCAAGCCACTTCGCCGCGTTTTCATCGCCCCTCGCCGCGCGCGCGCGGACCGTCCACACGGCCGACTCCATCGCGTCCGCCTCCACACCGTCGTCGCCGCGCTCGTAAAGGTCCGCCAGCACGTCCATCGCCTGCGGGACGCCCTTCATCGCTATGCACACGAGCAGCTCCCTCGCACGGCTCACGTCGCGCGGCGCGCCCTCGCCCCGCATCAGCGCGAGCGCGTAGTTGAGCTGCCCCCACGTGTTGCCCTGCGCCGCGCTCCTCCTGAAGCAGTTGAACGCGGCCTCGAAGCTCTTCTCGACGACTATGCCCTCGCGGTGGAAGCGCCCCTCGTTGTTGACCGCCTCGGGGTGGCCCGACTCGCCCGCCTTCCTGAAGCACTCAAGCGCACCCGCCTCGTCCCTCTCGCACCCGTATCCGTTCATGAGGCATATCCCGACGTTGTTGATCGCGTTGGCGTCCCCCGTCGCGGCGGCGCGCTTGAAGAACCCGAACGCCTGCTCCATCGCCGCACGCGAGCCCGGTTCGTCCGGACGCTCCAGCGCGGCCGTGAGCCGCTTCGTCCCGAGCGAGTTGAGCGCCTGCACGTTGCCTCCGGCGGCCGCCCGCTCCAGCTGGTCCACATCCCCCGACTCCAGATAGAGGAGGTACCGCGCGAAGGCGTTGCCCTTCTCGGCGAGAGCCTTGATCTTCGGACGCGCCCCCTCAAGGAACGCCTTGCGCTGTTCGTCGGGAATCCGCGCGGCGGACGGCGCATCAGGGTCGCCTGCGATTATCGCGAGCACGAACTGCTGGAGCGGAAGCCCGCGCTTCGCGTCCGCAGCTACGACGGAAGCCGCCTGCGCGTAGCGGAGGGGGCTTCCGGCCGACCTGGAGTTGAGAAGCCTCAGTATCGCGTCCGAGCTTTCGGACGAGGCGAGCGCGGCGGTTGCGAACGACGCCGCGAGCATGATGGCGAGCGCGGACTTCATCTTCCCTTCCATACCCCGTCGGGGAGCTTGTCGAAGCGTCCGGGCTCGTGGCTTGAAAGCCATATCCCCGCCATGCGGTCGCCCTCCACGGCGCGCGCCTTTGTGCGCCACCACAAGGCGTCCTCGTGGCTCTTGACGAGTCCGCCAAGCCCCTCCTCGCAGCATTCAGCGAGCTTTACCATCGCAGGCGCATAGCCGTGCCCCATCGCGGCGCGGTAGTACCAGTAGACCGCCGCCGCCTCGCGCCTGTCTACGCCGCGCCCGTCCCTCATGCAGTCCGCGAGGAGCGTCATGGACGGAGCGTCGTAGAGTACGCTGGCGCAGTGGTTGAGCCATGCGACGGCCTCGTGGTCGCGCTTGGCGGCGGCGGACTTGTTGCGCTCAAGGGCCTCGTCGAGCTTGGGGGAGACGAGACCGTCCGTCTTCTCGACATCGAATCCGACTCCGTCAAGGAGGCACTTCGCGTAGATGCGCATCGCCTCGACGATCCGCCTGTCCGCCGCCTTCCTGAGAAGCGCGACAGCCGCCTTCTGGTCCGCCTCGACGCCGTCCCCCACGAGGAGCGCTAGCGCGTAGCCGAGCTGTCCGTTCGGATTGCCGAGGTCGCAGCTCTGCTTGAAGGACGCCGCCGCCGCGACCGGGTCGCGCGCGCATCCGACGCCGTCGCGGTAGCACTCGCCGACGGCGCTCATCGCCTGCGGCTGGCCGTCCTTCGCCGCAAGGCGCAGGAACTCGAGCCCCCTCGCGGTGTCAGGCTTGCAGCCGCGTCCCTTCAGGAGGCTCATGCCGTAGTTGTAGCAGCCGTTCGCGTCCGCCTTGTCCGCCGCCCTGCGGAAGTACCCCGTCGCCTCGCGCTGGGCGGCGGCGAAGCGGTTCTTGGCGGACGCCGCCTTTCCGCGCGCGGCCTTGAGCGCCTCCGCCCCGGCGCCCGACTCCGCAAGGCGGTTCAGTTCGTCGTAGGCGGCTCCGAGCGCGGCGTTCGCGGACGTGACGAGGCGGATGCCGAGCTCGTTCAGCGCCTGCTCGTTGTTCCGCTCGACGGCCTTCCTGAGGCAGCGTATGGCGTCCGCATGGTCCTTCGCGTCCAGAGCTAGCATGTACCAGGCGAAGGGATTGCCCCTGTTCTTTGCGGCGAGCTCTATCTTCGAGCGGTTCGCGCGGTAGCGCGCAAGCGTCTCTTCGGGAAGGTCCTCGAGGACGTCGGCCGGCATGTCCGGCCAGTCGGCGACGAGGGCGATAGCGAACTGCTGGAGCGCCATGCCGCCCTGCGCATCGTCCGCGACCTCGCGCGCAGCCTCGGCGAAGCGCCGCGGATTCTCCGCAAGGCGCGCGTTGAAGAGCTGGAGGAGGAGGTCCTTGGAGTCCTCCGCCGCATGAAGCGCGACGGACGCCGCAATCGCCGCGGCTAGGGCAAAAAGCGTCTTTTTCATGTTCTCTCCCTGAAAGGCGTGAAGGGAAGCGACCCCTCGGTGAACAGCCCCCTGTGCTCGCGCCACGCCTTCTTTCGCGCACAGACGGTGATCGTGTGTCCGCAGCGGCCGAACGTCCACCACTTCGGACGCTTGAGCTCGATGATGTCGAAGCCCTCGCGGACAACCTTGTATATCTCCGGAGGGGTGAAGCCCTCCTGCTTGCCCGTGCGCTCCGGCACGGTGAAGAAGAGGCAGCCGTCCGGCTTGAGGACGCGGTGCGCCTCGTGGACGCAGTCGCGGCCGACCGAGCGGCGCTCCAGGACGACGACCTCGAACTGGCGGTCCTCGAACGGAAGCTCCTCCGTCCCCGACGCAGCCGCCCATACGCCGCCGCACCGCGCCTTGAATTCGTTCATGGCCCCCTCGCCGTCGAATCCAACGGCGAGGCCAGTGCGAACCCTGCTGAAGCGGGACGTCAGAGCGGCAAGTACGGGATCTAGAGGCATATGTCCTTTTCGGTCCTTTCGGTCATGTCCTTGAGCCTTGCTGACCCCCTCGCCACGTCGTCCGGACCGAGGAACACCGCCTTCGCGGCGTTCGTGGAGTCCGCGTGCGAGAAGAACTTCTTCGGCTTCTGCGGACGCAGCGCGAGGTCCACCCGCTCACCCTCCGCGCGAAGCCTTGCCGCGAGCTTCACCGCGGCGTCCCTCTGCTCCGGGAACATGAACCCGACGGCCACGCCCCTCTTGGCGCATGCGGCGTCCGCCCCGAGGCGCGACTTCAGAAGCTCGGTCACGACGACGTCGCCGAAGCCGAGGCCCACCGCCGTCGCCGGCTCGCCGCCTATCGTAGTGAGGAGGTTGTCGTACCTGCCGCCGCCGAAGATGGCGCGGAACTCCCCTGCCGTGTCGAAGCATTCGAAGACGACTCCCGTGTAGTAGCTGAGCCCGCGTATGACGCCGATGTCGAAGACGAGCGCGTCGGCGAAGCCCGCGACCTCCGCAAGGCGGAAGAGCTCGACGAGCTCGGGCGAGCCCTCGCAGGACTTCGTCTCCATGATCCCGAACGTCGCCTCAACCTCGCCGTCGGAAAGGCCCCCGTCCTTCAGCATCGCGGCGATCTCCGCATCAGGCATCTTGCCGCGCTTGTCGAGGGCGAGGAACACCTGCGCGTGCCTCTCCGGGGCTATGCCGCTCGCGGCGAGAAGCTCGCCGAGGAACTTGCGCGAACTCACGTGGACCTTGAAGTCCGCCGTCGTGAGGCCCATGCGCCTCAGGGCGTCCACCGCCGCGCCGAGGACCTCGACCTCCGCAAGGACCGACTCCTCGCCGATGATGTCCATGTTCCACTGGTAGTGCTCTCGCTTCCTGCCCTTCGTCATGCGCTCGTAGCGAAAGCACTGCGCAATCGTCGTCCACTTGAGCGGGAACGCAAGCTCCTTCTGCCTTTGCGCGACCATGCGCGCGAGCGTGGGCGTCATCTCCGCGCGCAACGCGAGGTGGCGTTCGGACTTGTCGAGGAAGTGGTATATCTGCTCACCGACCTCCTCGCCGGCCTTGCGCGCAAGAAGCTCGTAGCTCTCGACGACGCACGCGTCGTAGGGGTCGAAGCCCGCCGCTTCGCCCGCCGCGCGGAATGCATCGAACACCTTGTTCCGCCACTTCATGTCCTCGGGATAGAAGTCCCG
This sequence comes from uncultured Verrucomicrobiota bacterium, assembly GCA_946610035.1. Classification (GTDB taxonomy): domain Bacteria; phylum Verrucomicrobiota; class Kiritimatiellia; order RFP12; family UBA1067; genus UBA1067. The sequence continues at coordinate 46,415 of CAMOCC010000004.1, read as the reverse complement.
CATGCCACGTGGCGCCTCGAATGAAACTTTTTCTGCCATATTGACGAATATTATACCATATTTTCATCGCTTATGGCGGACGCGGCGCAAGTTATCGGCCGACCTTCCTGAGCCACCCGCCGCCGCCGGGCTTGCGTCCGCGCGGATCGGGATGCGTCCAATGGACGACTCCGCCCCGCTCGTTGTCGATGAACTCGCCCCTGAAGGCGACCCTGTCGCCCGCCTTCACGTCCTTCAAGCACCCCCACGAATCGATGTTGTGGGCGATGAGAACGGTGCGCCCCGTCGGGTCGGCCACCAGCAGCCGCTGATGACATGGCGGCGTCGTGTCGTCCGGAAGGACCTTCTTGACGACGCCGTCCCCCTCGACCCACGACCCGCTTCTGAAGTCGGCGAAGAAGCATGTCGCCCCGCCCGCCTTCCACGGCGCGGACGCGCCGCCGCGCTCCTCCGCCGTCGCCGCGGGCGCCTCCCGGACCTCCCCCTGCCGCAGGACGGACAGCAGCACACACGCCGTCGCCGCAGCGACGATGAACACCAATCTCTTCATCATACTCTGACGTAGCCTACGTTGACCTTGTCTTTCAACACGGGCGCTTCGACGGTCTGTCCGAAATGGACGTCCGTGAGCTTCGCTGTTAGCGGGGTTTGCCTGGCGTTCGGCGAACTGCACGAACTGCCTGAACTGCGCACTGTCTAGATTGACAGACATGGTCTTGCCTCCTGTTGTATGCGTCGAAGCCGTTTCTGCCCTGTATACACATCGCGCGGAAAAGGTTACACAATTCCTCGCGATATGTCACATAGTAAACCATAATTCGGACGAAAAGTCACTACGTTTTTTTTTTACGTTTTTTTTACCGCGCCGCATGATGTGGCAAGGCCGCCCCCGGCCTTGCGCCAGGGCGCGACCCTTGTGATGCCGTTATGCCCACGTCCCTCACCTAGCACTGGCTCCGTCAAACCGAGTTTGTGCAGCTTCGCGAGAAACTTCCATGCAGCAGCACGCTTCATGGGCATTTCCTTGACCACTTGCAGCCGTGAGAAACTTTGATCCAAGCCAAAGAGTGAATACATCCTCAAGACATTAGCCGCGGTTGGTTTGGTCAATATTCACCAAAGCTTGGTTTCGTCCAATTCTGCAGGTTCCGATCCGTTAGATTCCCGACCCACAACCGACACATCGAACATTGTAAATCGCTTTAACCCATGACTTGCGCCATTGACGACAGGATAATTCTCAAAGGCAAATTGCCTTTCGCCCGGCGAAAAGGTGCCCAAGAGTTACAGATCCAGTTTTTCGCCCTCGGCAATTCGCATGACCCCAGAGACATTGCGCTGCTCGGCGTCGTCACCGGGAATCCACCAGATGCCAAGATACTCCTGCTCTTGCCGCTCCTTTAATATGTCATCTCTGTCTGCCATATGCCAAAATATTTATGATTCCTCGTCCGCATCATCGTCCACATCAATCGTTGCGGCAGAAAGAGTCTCAACATTGTCATTCACGCGACAAAGCTCCTCTATCTTGTTTAATAAGCTTGTGCCGCGAATGCTGACAAAGGTTTCGAAGTCATCGCGCTTCGCCGCAGCAAATGCATCTGACGTAATGTAATGAAGCATCAGATTATCACCGATCCGAGGATTGGCCGCCTCATATTTGGCCAAATACACCGATGGTTTCTTGTTGAGAATTTCGCCATTAAGTCTCTTTGAAATGAATGCAAAGTTCAAGACAGAATTGATGTCGTTCTTCGTGAGCGCGAATTCTCCATAAAGCGAATACGGGAAGAAGTGATGGTTCTCCTTGGAGTTCGCACGCGAAGCATTCGTCTTATCTAACGTAACAACATCGCCATTGTCAAAATCAACCGGCGCATTCATAGCCATTATGCACAATACGCCATTCTTAATCACAGAACGCTGATTCATCCGCGCCTTGCGCAAATCGGACAGGGTCAGTTTAACCGCGAAGACACGCGGTGTCTTATTCCCGCCGATGAGGTCTCGTATCCAAACGGCGTCCTCGTTCATCCGCGACAAAGTCGAGCTCGAATACCGCTGCGAGAACGTCGCTGTCCAGAACCAATCAGAAATCAACGCCTTGTCATCTTGTACAATCACATCCTTATCCGCCACAAAGAAGTAGTGCTGGACGATTGCCAACAAACTAGGATATGGGATAATCGCCATTTGCTGAACGCCGAAGTTCTTTATGAAATCAACGGCGAGCCTGATACACTCCACCGTGCGCTTCCAATGTGTGCGGCAATCCTGATTGGTCAACTCCAACTGATGTCGGTTTGTGCAATCATTTGAAATATTCAGCGCAAGCGATTGCGTGAAAATCTCCGCGCCGATTTCGCCGAAAAGCTTAATCGCGGGTTCGGCATTGACTTCCTCTATCTTCTCCCGCAGATCGAAATCCTCAGACCAAACCGAAGCATGGACAAGATCAAAAAGCGACAATCGCTTGCCGCCCTGATTGATGCGCTCGAAGATTTCCACAACTTCATCGAGCGTCATGTTGAGAGACTTGATTACGCTCAACGGATATTGTCGCAGCAATGTACTGCAATTGATAATTTCGGGAACATCACTGGCTCGTCCGGTTGTACTGTATTCTGCAACGAGTTTCTGGGATTCCGTTGCGTCATATAGTTTATAGACAGGAATGTCTCCCGCCTCAGGCCGAGGACGAGGAATCCTGAATTCCTTTTTGTCGAGATTGAAACAAATCTTTGAATAGTCCCTCGTCTCAATGACTTTGCCCTTAAGCCCAACGTAGAGAGACGTAATTCTCTGCTGGCCATCAAGAATAAACGAGAACCTTCCCGCTTCGGGCCTGTCAGGAAGATCCAAATGCGGAACCTTTCGGCAAAAGCATTCCATGCCTCTATCCGTTTCCCAAAGGAAGAATGTCCCGATTGGATATTCCTTGTACATGCTGTTCAGTAATTTGACGACCTTGGATGGCTCCCACACATAGGCCCGCTGAAACCGCGGAATGCGCAGATTTCCGTTTTCGAGTTCATTGATAAGGTTCACCACCTTCCAATGTGTTATCATCTGAATACGTTCGGACATACTCCCCTCCCTACTTTTGAGTTATTTGCCGCCCAAGAATTCTTTAAATACCGACAAGGGAGAATCAGGATGAGCATTAAGTTCCGCAGTGACATATGCCCTAAAAGCATCTTGCGTTGCCGCATCGCCCTTGTTAAACATTTGCATCACGGCGTCCTTATTCTCTGCCATAATCTTCTTGCAAGCTTCGTTCTTGCGAACAGTCGCGTCAGGAAGCAACTTACGCAACTCATCTTTATTCACTCCAAACGAAGCATATTTAAACAGCCATGGAGCAAGGAAGGCAAATGCCTTAGCTGTTATAGTGCCAGAGAAGGCAATTATTTGGTCTTTTACATCTTTGAACCATTCCCCTACGCCAACATGTTTACTTTCAAAATCACTAACTATCATGCTCCACGTCTCCGAAGAGGGGAGCTTGTCATCTTGGATCTTGCCAGTAGCAACCATGCACAAAACATCTTTTGCGCTTTCTAAAGCCAAGGGAGTCCAAGCATAATCGACATCCACAGCCGCCCGAGGAGTCCATCGCGGAGTCGGAGAGGATAATTTCGTGATCCAAGTATTTTTATCAAAGGCGTCAAAATTCGCCTTAACCGATTGGACCGCGAAATTCCACACTGAACCACCACACTTCTTTAACTGAGACAATGTCTGATGATTAAAACACTTTTCATGCTTCGCCGTCTCAATCTTCGGAAGCTCCGGCATTCGTTCCAACAAAATTTGCGGATCAATGCCAAGCGTTTGAACTGCCATCCCAAAAACTTCAAGAAGCATCTCGACTTTGCTTTGATCCAGCTTTGCCCTTGATTTCATTAACAGAAGCTTCGTCGCCTCCACATAAACAGGATAATGTGCATTAGCCGCCAATTTTTCAAGCAATGTCTCCTCGCTAACATATTTGGTGAAAAAATCAGCCAATTGTTTTGCATGCTGAATTGACTTTGTATCAGTCAGGAATTCGAACAATGGCACACCATTCTCCACGCTCACGCCACCACGTATAGCCGCGGCAACCGCACGACAACGCTCCTCATCCGCCACATGCCTTCCTCTGACAAACTCAGATACATAAGGACTTTCAAGAGCCGTCTTGATTCGCCCTTCGCTTAAATGTTCTATAACCTTTAATACGGAATCTACATTAGTGACATGGGGATCTCCAACTTGTCTGACACCCTCAAACGCTTGCTTTGTTTGCGTCATCCCAGGGATCATATCATCAGGAACATATGCTGCTCCAGCCGCCCCACCGCCACCAGCCTGCATCAATCCGACAACATACTTGTCAAATTGTCCAACACCACACTTCCAACCAAGCACACACGCTCGCTCCTTTGCCTCATTCAACAATTCAAGATACTGTGCTGGCTCAACATCTTCAGCCGGAAACGCCCCGACCAATGATCGTCCAACCTCTTTCAGAACATCATCAACATTACGGGCTTGCGCAAACAAGACCTTAGTTACACCTCGTTCTTTAATTGGCTTGTTTCGCTGCAAAAGAACACTCGCATACCCATGCCAATCACTTACATTCTTTAGCATATCCTTATGCCACTCGTCTAAATCGGGAAACAAACTCCTCACGGCTGCGATATCCGCACCTCGAACTTCATTCACTCTGTCCCAGCACCACTCCTTATTGTCTCCAATCACGTCATGAATTGCCGTAGGGATATTTTGCGGATTACGGACCGCCTTAAGCGCCCTGTCAAACAGCAACCGAAAACTCGACAAATCGCTCATCGTCGAAACAACATCACTCTTGCCATTCTCCAATGCATCCTGTAACAAATTATAATTTAGAATCTCCCCAGCTCGTGTCGCCTCAACTTGAAATACAATAGCAGCCATCCATTTCTGCCAGTTCTCATCGCCCAAATATTTTGTTCGAAGCAACTTATTCGGAATAAACAACCCTTTTCTAATCCGCGTTTCATTAAGTTCCGATGCTTCAGGTTTGCTTGCCTCATCCTTATCAAGAACCATCTTCTGCTCATACGGCTTCCAGGCAAGCTCATACACCGCAATTGCCTTTATAGGCACACTATCTCCAAGAACATTATGAGAAGCCGTAATCGAATTCAAAAATGCAATGATTGCCCGCGGCGTTAAATCTCGGGATGATGACAAGACATTGAAAACATCTTGAACTTCAAGACGCTGTTCAAGCAGAGCTGGTTCATCATCAGTTGCCTCTTTATACATCTCCAGAAAGAACTTTTCCCAGTCCTTTAGGATAGGAGGTGCCACCCGATAGACCACATCAAATGTCTTGTTAATATAATCATTACCATCTTGCCCTTCAAACGCAGCAAGAATTCTATTTCTATCAAACGGGATAATGATATGAATATTTGTCAACATCGTCTCCTTTCGCTCTGCAAACAAAATATGAGCAGACGACAGAAACTCCTTCACCTTGTCAATTGGCAGCCGATCGATGTTATCAAACACAACAACTAGATGTTTTCCCTTCGCCACTAACTCGTTTGCGATTTCCGTCAATAATTTTGAGAAGTCTGAAACCGTTACGCTGTATTGGTGCTCATACATCATACGTGGCAATTCTGCCCCATTCGTCTTAATCAGCAACATGTTGCCCAAGAACTCCGTAATGGCAGCAAACGCATCATCTTTATATTTCAAAACTCCCACCAACCCACAAACACAAACAACAACTCCAACACTCAGCGCCAACCATCCCGAGACACCTCGCATCCAGCAATCCTCTTTACTCAATGCCGCCGTCGCCAAGAATACCGTCACAAATCCGCTCAACACCACAGGAAGCAATCGCGCAATCAAGCCCTTCTTTACAAACTCTTTCCCCACCTCTGTTTTCTTAATAATCAATTCGCGTACTTCTTTATCCTTATCAATATGGCATTTGTTTTTCAAGTGTGCAGCCAAATCTTGCAGAATGATCTTCCGTTGCAAATCCTGCTGCCTTCCCCATAAATCATACAGAAAAACACTGTAGACCTTTTTCTTATCTTCCAACACCTTATCTAGCTTAGTCTCTAATATCTTTAGCACATTGCTCTTTCCACATCCCCAACCACCTTCAATCCCCACAACTGAATTACCGGAAATACGAACATCAGCATCGCCAGGGTTCCGAGCCGCTTCCAAGCTCTTAAAAATCAAATCCGCGATTCGTTCTTGAGATTGTCCCTCAAACAAATCTTTCCCGATTGGCTCGTTCGACAGAATTTTCATGACTTACTCCTTTCAGATAACTTTACGCAATCCTCTTGCCGAGTTCGAGGCAGTAGTAGTTGCCGCGGAGATCGACGCGGAGGACTTCCCAGGTCATTTGCTCCGTGGAGGCCTGGCCCTTCATGAAGGTCACGGCGCGGAGCTCCTTGCCTTTGCGCCCGGCAAGCTTCGCATCCCAGAATGGCTTGACCTCTCGCTGCTCTTCGTGCTTAAGCCCTGCCTCTATCTTGTCGTACCATTTGTGCTTGAGGCCCATGACGACATGACCGCCCTCCGGCATTGGCGAAGCGACGCCCCACTTGCCGGACTTCCACCAATACGGCGGCGTGGCGCTCGGATGTGCCCGTGTAGTATCTTTCGCGGCAGCCTTCTTGCCGTCGCCAAGTTCACAGACCAAACGCACGGTCTCGACACTCAGCCGGACAATGCGCTTCACCAACTCGACGATATACTCGGGGTAATTATGTTCCTCTCCCCACTTGTTCGGATCGTTCTTGATACCAGACTCGGCATGGATGGAAACCTGATACCGTTCAATCAACCATTCAAGCGGCGTACGGCCATTGACCACATACTCGTGCGCTTCCTTCGGGATGCTCGTAAGAGTGAGCGACGGATTCACAACGAGCATGTCCTTGCGGACTGTCTTGCCGTCCTTCGCCCACGCCATCTTCTCCACACGATAATCAATATTGCCCGCGGCAATTTCATCAAGCGGCCACGGATCGATTTCCTCGTAGTGCAAGTGAAGGTTCGCAAGTTCGCGTCCGATTTTCTCGATCTTCTCGAATTCCCTGCGATTCTTCGGGAGCGGCAACCGCGGCAGTTGCTTCTTCAAGTCCGCGGCGAATTTGGCGCGGTAATCGGGATTGTGCAATGCGCCATAGACATAGTTGAAGATGTCCTCCTTCTGCACCCTCGGCCCGGCAATCTTGCGAAACTCCAACAAGATGAAATCGCTGATCGCATCGTGCTTGATGTAGCCACTCTGCTTTTCAAGCCCCGGCAGTTCCATCACAGATGTATCGGCTTTGATTTCCTCATACCAATACAAGGGGAAGGCCTGAACGTCGCCGCAGAAATGAAGGTCGGGAATCACGTCAGTGATGATGCATGAAAAGTCTTTAGAACCGCCAGCGCCTGTAACGCATATCACCTTGTTAGGGTATTTTTTCTCGCGCAGAGACGCAGAGTCGCCGAGCGGGAAGATATTGGGTATGCGGTATTGGCGTTGGTTCGTCTCACGGTCGTAGTAGAGCCACTGCTTGTTGAACGGGCGATAGGAATACTCGACGGTTTTAGGCTTTTCTGAATGGCCAATCTTTTTCTTGACCGCATCAAGTACGCATTGTCTCGAATAGCCGGTTGCGGTGTCGTCCATTCCAGTTTTGAGTCCCGATGAATTGACCGTGAACCAACTCTTCGAGAGATAGTCGAACTTCTCTTCCGGCGCGAGCGGGATGTAGTCGTCGAATTCGCTGTCGCGCTTGTTGAGCCAGTCGCCGTGTTTGTCCGGGGTAAGCGCCTGCCATTCAATGCCCGAAATGTCGCCGAAGTCGTCGATGATCTTCAGCTTCTCCTCGCGGCTCAAGTAATCGCCGATGTCGTGATAATGGATTGTCGCGCTCATGACCGGTCCTCCATAATCTCTGTCAGCCCCTTGAGCATTGGCTCCAGCTGGCGATAGGCCCTGGGTACCCTTTTGTCACTTCGGAACACGGCGACACCCATTGGCTTCGTCATGTCGCGGATCGCCATCTCCACAAAACCCCTGTTCGCCTCGCGACACAGGACAATCCCGATGGACGCATTCTCGTCGGGTCTCTTCACCTTGTCATCGAGCGCGGACAGATAGAAGTTAAGCTGTCCAAGGTACGCAGGCTTGAACTTCCCGCCCTTCAGCTCAAGGGCAATCAGGCACTTCAGCGCTCGATTGTAGAACAGAAGATCGATAAACTGCTCCTCGTCCTGCACTATGACGCGGAACTGCTCGCCCATGAAGCAGAAGTCCGGTCCGAGCGACATCATGAATTTGCGTATGTTTGCTACGATCTCATGCTCCAGCAGCCTCTCGTCGACGTCTCCTTCGTCTTCACCGACGTTGATGCCCTCAAGGAACACCTCGTCCGAGAACATCCTTGCCGCCCTCACGGCAAGTTCCGGCGCGGGAATCGTCAGCGCGAAATTGTTGGGCAGTTTGCCTCGCCGCCTGTAGTCCCCTGCTCTTATATGCGTCTTCAACGCGGTCACGCTCCAAAACTCAGTAGCCGCACGCCGAATGTAGTACCACATCTCTTCTGGCTGCTTGCATTTCTCGAATAACACCGTGTGTTGCGTGAATGGTACAGCGCAAAAGCATGCAAAGTCCGCTTCCGACATTTCGCCCATTGTCGATGGGCGAAATTCGGAATCTGCAACCATAAGGACGGCGTTTCCCGACAAATCGCCCATTGCCGATGGGCGATTTGCCATGGGCAAACTACTGTCAGTCGCCAATTCGTCAATCACCGATTGACGAATTGCCTCCGGACACCACACCTCAAAAAAACGTCGCATCCTTTTGATTGAACTTTCCGAGAAACCCTTCAGCCCCGGCAACTCCTGCTGAAGCCTTGAGGAAATCTCGGCGATTGCCCCGGTCCCCCACTTTCCTTTACGTGAATTCACCGAAACGTACGCACCTGTTCCAAAGTACAGTTTGAGCATTTCCGCGTTCGCCAGACGCGCCGCCATGTAGCGCGTCCTGAGAATCGCCGCCTTGATTTCGCGGACGGCGGCGACAATGCCAAGTGCGGCACTGCGCTGTTTTGAATCATTATTCATTTCGCCCCCCCCCCGTCTTCACAAGGATCGTAATTGCGACAGGCGTACGCGAACCCGACCCAAATATCTTCCCTCCTTCACGACGTGAAACCTCTCCTTGTGTTCTCTGGTTACCGCGAAGGTTGAAAACATAGATGTGGTCGAATTCCTTCACAAGCGAATTGCGGAAACCGTCCATCGCCTGAGCATCGAGCCAGCCGCCGTTCGTGACGAACGCCACCACTCCACGATCCTTGATGCGATCAGACGCCCAGCGGAATGCCTTGATGTAGGAATCGTAAAGTGAATTCTTGTTCACCGCATCAGTCCCCTGCGCATACGTCTCGGCAATGCGTCGTTCCAAATTCGGGTAACTTGTCCCCTTTGAGACATTATACGGCGGGTTGCCCATCACCACGCGGATGTCCAGCTTCTTCTGCTTGGCAGCACGTTCGGAGTTTTCGGGAAAGATACCCGGCAAGTCATCTGAATTCTCTCCCAGCTGGAAGGTATCGGTCAACACGATGCCGTCAAACGGATGGAACTTGCCGTCGGCAATCTGGTCATGGAAGACCGACTCGATGTTGATTGCCGCGATGTAGTAGGCGAGGAGGACGATTTCGTTCGCGTGAATCTCGTGGGTGTACTTGTAGAGCAAGTCCTTCGGTTTGATGATGCCCGACTGCAGGAGGCGCGTGATGAACGTACCTGTTCCCGTAAAGGGATCGATGATATGGACGCCCTTATCCGAAATCGACGCCTTGAAATGCCTGTTGAGGACGCGCTCCACCGACTTCACGATGAAGTCCACCACCGGAACCGGCGTATAGACAATGCCCAGCTTCTCGACCGTGTCCTTGAACGCGATATTGAAGAAGTTGTTATAGAGCTGTACGACGATCTGCTGCTTCTGCGCGGCGGTCGTCTTGTCGCTCGCCTTGTGGCGCACCGACTCGTAGAAGCGGTCAAGCGTCTCGCGATCCTTCTTGTCAATGTTCTCGTTGAGACGAGCCAGCAACTTTTCGAGCGATTTGGAAATCGGGTTGTTGCGGATGAACTGGTAGTCCGAGAAAAGGGCGTCGAAAATCGGCGCTGACACCAGCTGCTGCGCCAGCATCGCAATCGCCTCATCCCGCGTCACCGTGTTGTTGAGATTCGATTTCAGCGTGGCATGGAACTTCGAGAAGTCCTTTTCGTAGGGCCCTTTCTCGTCCTTCAAAAGCGCCGTGATGCGCTTGATCTGCGTCTGGACGATATCGGCAATCTCCGCGGCCCAGACGCTCCAGTACTTGTGCTCGCCACACGCCTTGACGAGCTTCGCCTGTATCGCCTTCTTGTATTCGTTGAAGCGTTCGGCGTCGATTATAATCGGCGGATCTTCCTCGCCGTCGGGATCATCAGCGTCAGGATTGCCAGGCCCCGGACCGACATTTGGCTTGCGCTTCTTCGGAGGCTTGACGCGGATGATGTCCACCTTGTTGTCAAGCGCGTTAAACGCCTCATCATGCGAACGAATCGCCGAGAGGACATCCCAAATGACCTTGAACCGCTTATTGGTCGAAAGCGCCTCCGACGCATCCATCCCCATCGGAATCAACACGGGGATGATGACATAACCGAGCTGCTTGCCCGGCGCCTTGCGCATGACGCGCCCAATGGCCTGAACGACCTCGACAAAGCTGTTCTTGGGCGAGAGGAAGATCACCGCGTCCAGCCCGGGGACATCGACACCTTCCGAAAGGCACTTGGCATTGGACAGGATACGGCATCCCGTTTCCTCGTTCGCCTCGCGCAACCACTCGATCATGCGCGAGCGATAGAGTGCGTTCATGCCACCGTCAACGTGATTGATTGCCACCGGCTGCAACTTCTCGTCCTCGCCAAAGTGTTCGTCAATGACAGCATTGAACTGCCCCGTGAAAGACTTGGAGTCCGCGATGGTGGACGAGAACGCAACGGCCGAGCGCATCGGCGAAAAATCGTTGCCAAGAAACTTCTCGTCATCCTTGTAGATCTGCTTGTTGAGCCCCTTCCACGTGCCAACGATCTTCGCCAGCTGATCGACCGAATCTATCTCACCGTCACCATCGCGATCTGCAAGATGGAGTTCGCGCATGTCCTTCTCGTCCACGGCAAGGATCAACACCTTGTAATCGGTCAGCAGCTCCTCCTTGACTGCCTGCGCAAACGTCAGGTGATGGAATTCACGTCCGTACTTGGACTCATCGTCCATGGAGCAAAGCTCGATGAATTCGTCATCTGCTTTCTTCTTGGCGTTCTCGCCGTAGATGCGCGGCGTTGCCGTCATGTAGAGACGCTTCACGCCCTTGATGAACTTGGCATCATGGACGCGGACAAACTCGGACTCTTCGCGTCCCTTGAAGATCGCGCCCGTTGTGCGGTGCGCCTCGTCGCAGATGATCAGATCGAACTTGCCGAACGCACCCGCTTCCTGCGCCTCGTGGACGGCTGAGATTGACTGGTAGGTGGAGAATACGACAGTCAATCCCTTCGGCGGATTCTTCTTGAGCTTCTTGCCATAGCCGACAAGCTGCGCGGCAGATGTGGTCGCGGGAAAGCCGAGGTCGGCGAGCGAGGTGTCATCCGGGTCTTTCGTCACCTTCGCATCCGAGCAGACGGCAAACGCAGTCAAAGGCGACTCCGCCTGTTCGCACCACTCGCGAAGGGACTGCCCTAGAAGCGAGATAGACGGAACAAGGAAAAGAACGCTGCCATCCTTTGGGCAAAGCTTTTCTGCGATCTTGAGCGAGGTATAGGTCTTGCCCGTACCGCAAGCCATAATGAGCTGCCCTCGGTCGGCTTTCTTGAAACCTTCGACCACATCCTTCAGTGCGGCATCCTGATGCTTGCGGAGCTCCTTCTTGACGACGACCTTCTTCTCGCCCTTGAAGAACTTATCCCAGTCTATCGCGGCATTCTGGATCTGATTGAGTCCAATGCGCGTGACAGGGATCTGCTGATCGACAATCGCCTCGGACGCATGACTCGTCCAATTGTCGTTGGTTGCGATAATGATGCGATTGGAGTAAAAGGTCGCCTTGCCATCCGGCGCGATCTGCTTACCCGACGCCGAGAGGAATGTATCGACATCGGCCTTGTCAACTTGCGTGCCCGGCTGATAGCACTTCGCCTGAATCGCCACATACTCGCCAAAGAAGTTTTTTGCAACAAGATCAATGCCGACATCGTTGCCATTCGCAAACGGACATTCGCTCCACAGCCACACGTCAGAGAACTGCGACTTGAACGATGGTTCAGTCAACAGGAACTTCTTGACGAACTTCTCAAACTCCCGTCCGAGCTGCGCCGTATTCCAGGCATTGTCACGAATCTTCTTCAGATAGTCGGTAATACTCATGTCATACCCTTCATTTCGTCAAATACGTCACGGCAACCTGCTTCCATCCGCGCAAGTTGAAATACCCGACCAGAAGTCCGCGCGCTCAACCCCGGCATTCGCCAGGATCGCATGCAGCCCCTCTTCAGACTTCGTCTCAATGTTGTCGAATATCTTTGACATCTCAGATCTCAATTAGACATTGACATTATATCAAAAAAACCGGCATAGCGGCGCGGAAAGATTTCTCCTGCCTCGCAGCTATCTGGGAGGCAGGGCAATACTTTCCCCGCCCTGCCTCAAATCCACGCATTGCGTGTCAGATTCTCTCCGCTCGATTCCCTAACATGATGGAAACACAATGAACGGAGGTGCGATATGAACAAGAACTTCACTAGAGCATTGGCGGCGGCTATCGCAGGAACGGCCTTGACCGGATGCTTCTCACCGATGGGCAGAGCATACCGTACTTCAGTCTACTCCCCGGCGACATACACCCCGGCGGTCGCCACCCCTGTCGTCTCCACCCCTATTGTCGAAACACCTGTCGTAACATCGCCGGTTTTATACGATGATGCCGTGTACGACGCCGCGGTCCATCCGACATACGTCAGCGAGACGTACTACGACGAGCCGGACATCTACATTGAAGCCTCGCTGGGGCGTTCGCACCACGACAAACACCATGACAAGCATCGTCACAGCAAAAAGAAAGAGGTGCGGCGCATGCCTCCTCCGCCGCCCAAGCCCGTAACGATTGCACACCCCAAGCCGGACCACAAGCCGACGGTACATTCCAAACCGGACCACAAGCCGACGGCGCAGCCCCCGAGCAAGGGACACATTGAGCGCAGGGAGCCGAACCGCAATCGCCCGTCGACACGGCCGTCCGTCAATAGGCCCACGCCGGGAAGAAAGGCGTCAATCCAGAGTCGGCATGGCGAACCAAGGCGGTCGAACGACACCGCGAGGCGTTCTAGCGAGCCGAGGCGCGAGCACGGACACTCCGGCTCCAAATCCAAGCGGAAGTAGCGGACGAGGCTTACGCGTCGACGAGCGGAATCCCCGCGTATTCGCGCAGGGCCCGCTCGGCGGCGACCTCTCCGGCGCGGATGGCGAAGTTGATGTGGCGGATGCGGGACGAGATTATGTTGCCGACGGACGGCTGGATGAGGATCTCCGGGCGATCCGTAAGAAGGACGTTCTGAGTCCACTTCTTCTCTATGATCTTGCAGACGCGGACGAACACCTGTGCGAACGAGGGGCTCTTCTCCGTAGGCTGCTGCTTGTGGCGGGCGAAGTTCTTGCCGAGGTTCACGTCGACGCCGATCACGATGTCCGCCCCCATATCCCTGCACGCCGCCACCGGTATCGCATTCACGAGTCCGCCGTCCACAATCCAGCGTCCGTCGCGCAGCACCGGGGTGAAGAGGCCCGGGACGGAATAGCTCGCCTTTACCGCGCTCAGGAGGTCGCCGTCGCGCAGGACGACCTCGTCGCCGGAGTAAAGGTCGGTCACCACCGCCGCGAACGGCATCTTAAGCTCGTCGAAGCGTGTGTACGGGACGATGTCGCGGAGCATCTTGTCGATGTGCTTGCCTGTGATGAGTCCGCCCCCGAGCGGAAGCCTCAGCTCGAACATCATCCGCCACGCCTTCCATCGGGAGAGGGTCTTGAAATACTCCTCGGCCCTGTCGACGCATCCTGCGGCGACAATGGCGCCGAAGATGGATCCGCTGCTGGAACCCGCAACGCAATGTATCTTGATTCCATGTCGGTTGAGGGCGCGCATCACGCCGAGGTGGGCCGCTCCGCGGGCCCCGCCGACGCCAAGCGCAAGACCGACCTTCCTGCCTTCGAAAAGAGACATCATGCTCTGTCGGCCCTTCCGTCAATGAAGTTTCAGCAACCGCTGGTTGGAACTGCCGCGAAAGCGGAGCGAAATGTCCTTGAGAGACTCGACGAAGGGACCGTCCACGAGGACGTCCGTCATGGCGAGAATCTCGTCCGTCACCTCCGTGCGCCACTTCTTGTGCGGGGAGTTGACCTCCATGCCCAGGGCGTCGCCGGTCGGCGGCAGCAAGTCGAGTTCGTAGATGCAGCCAGTGTATATCCAGAGCGTCTTCTTCCCGGCGTACATCTCGCGGAACCGGCGCAGAAAGCCGATGAGCCCGCGCTGGTTCTCAGGCTCCATCGGCTCGCCGCCGAGGAGCGTGAGCCCCGCGATGTAGTCCGGCGCCAGCGCTTCGAGGAGCCGGTCCTCCACCTCCTTGGTGAAGGGATGTCCGTAGGCGAAACTCTGCGCCTCCTCGTTGAAGCACCCCTTGCACTTGTGGGTGCAGCCGGAAACGAAGAGGGAGACCCGGACCCCCTCTCCGTTCGCGATGTCGCACGTCCTGATACTGGCGTAGTTCACACCATCCTCCTCAAGCGCTCCTCCCGCAGCGCTTCTTGTACTTCCTGCCGCTGTCGCACGGATGCGGATGGGCGCACCGTCTTGTCAGCTCACATGCAGGACGCGCTCCTTGATTTCCTGTGTGCGGCCCTGGTTCCAGAACTGCGAACCGATGTAGCCGCACGTGCGTCGCGCGACGTTCAGCTTCGACTCGTCCGTGTTGCCGCACTTCGGGCACTTCCAGATGAGCTTGCCGGCGTCGTCCTTCACGATCTGTATTTCGCCGTCGAATCCGCACACCTGGCAGTAGTCCGACTTCGTGTTCAGCTCCGCGTACATGATGTGGTCGTAGATGTACTGCATGATGGAGAGCACCGCAGGGATGTTCTGCTGCATGTTCGGGACCTCGACGTAGCTGATCGCGCCGCCGGGCGAGAGCTTCTGGAACTTCGACTCCAGCGCGAGCTTCGCGAAGGCGTCGATGTGCTCCGTCACGTGGACGTGGTACGAGTTCGTGATGTAGTTCTTGTCGGTCACGCCCTTGATGACGCCGAAGCGCTTCTGGAGGCACTTCGCGAACTTGTAGGTCGTCGATTCAAGCGGAGTCCCGTAGAGCGAGTAGTCGATGTTCTCGGCCGCCTTCCACTTCGCCGTGAACTCGTTGAGCTTCTCCATGATCTCGAGGCCGAACTTCTCGCCCTCGGGCTCGGTGAGCTTCTTGCCGTTCATCGCGAAGACGCACTCCCACAGCCCCGCGTAGCCGAGCGAGATCGTCGAGTAGCCGCCGTAGAGGAGCTTGTCGATCTTCTCGCCCTTGTCGAGGCGCGCGAGCGCACCGTACTGCCAGAGGATCGGGGCCGCGTCGGACAGCGTCCCGAGGAGCCTCTCGTGGCGGCAGCGGAGCGCCTTGTGGCAGAGCTCGCAGCGCTCGCCGAAGATCCGCCAGAACTCGTCCATGTTCCCGTGGGCGGACAGCGCGACGTCGACGAGGTTGAGCGTGACGACGCCCTGGTTGAAGCGTCCGTAGTACTTAGGCTTGCCGGGCTCGTAGTTCTTGGCGCGCGCGACGTTGTCGAAGCCGTTGCCGGAGCGGTCGGGCGTCAGGAACGAACGGCAGCCCATGCACGTGTAGCAGTCGCCGTGGCCGACCTCCTCGCCCTTCGAGAGCTTGTACTCGCGCATCTTCTTCTCGCTGATGTAGTCCGGCACCATGCGCTTCGCCGTGCACCTTGCGGCGAGCTCGGTGAGGTACCAGTAGGGCGAGCCGGCGCGGACGTTCGACTCCTCTAGGACGTAGATGAGCTTCGGGAACGCAGGCGTGATGTAGACGCCCTGCTCGTTCTTGACGCCCTTGATGCGCTCGTTCAGGACCTCCTCGATGATCATCGCGAGGTCCTTGCGCTCCGCGTCGCTCCTCGCCTCGCCGAGGTACATGAAGACGGTGACGAAAGGCGCCTGCCCGTTCGTCGTCATGAGCGTCACGACCTGGTACTGGATCGTCTGGACGCCTTTCTTGATCTCCTGGCGTACCCTCTTCTCGACGACGGCGTCGAACGCCGCGCCGGACATCTCGACGCCCGCCTCGGCGCACTCCTCGGAGAGCTCCCTGCGAATCGCCTGGCGCGAGACCTCGACGAACGGCGCGAGGTGGGTGAGCGAGATGGACTGCCCGCCGTACTGGTTGGACGCCACCTGCGCGATGATCTGCGTCGCGATGTTGCACGCCGTGGAGAAGGAGTGCGGACGCTCGATCATCGTCCCCGAGATGACCGTCCCGTTCTGCAGCATGTCCTCGAGGTTGACGAGGTCGCAGTTGTGCATGTGCTGCGCGTAGTAGTCCATGTCGTGGAAGTGGATGACGCCGTCGTTGTGCGCCTGGACGACGTCCGGGGGGAGGAGGAGTCGCGCGGACACGTCCTTCGACACCTCGCCCGCCATGTAGTCGCGCTGCACGGAGTTGATCGTCGGGTTCTTGTTCGAGTTCTCCTGCTTCACATCCTCGTTGTTGCACTCGATGAGCGAGAGAATCTGCTGGTCCGTCGTGTTCGCCTTGCGGGCGAGCGCACGCTTGTATCGGTAGACGATGTACTTCTTCGCAATCTCGTGCGAGCCCATCTCCATGATCTTCGACTCGACGACGTCCTGAATCTCCTCGACCGTCATTGCGCGGTCGCGCCCGGCGCACACGCCTGCGACCTCCTCCGCAATCAGATTGATGCGACCCTCTGAAAGCGCATCCTTGACATCAACGACTTGGCTGGCCTTGCGAATCGCGTTGGCGATCTTCGTGATATCAAACGGCTTCTCCTCGCCGCTGCGCTTGATGATCTTCATCTGTTTCATTTGACGGTTTCCCCCTTTGAGTTGGTTTTGACGGTTTTTTGATGTTTTTGAAGCGAAATCCACATCTTCTCCACCAGAAGAACCTCCCCTAGTGGAAAACGACACTATGATACACTAAATATTGTGGTCTGACAAGAGGGAAATTGTAAAAAGTTATCTACCTCTTGTGTACACGATATCGATAAAACACAATCGGTTGATTGTGTTTTATGCGAAAAACCAACCTAACGCCCGAAAAACGAGCGATTGGCGACTACAATGTGATGCCGTCCTTGAAGATGGCGATGCCGCGGGCGCCGCGCTTTTCGGACTGTGTGCGCTCGCCGGAGGCGACCTTGAGGACGAACTCGAGGAGGCGGCGACCCGCCTGGTCGAGAGTCTCGGTCCCCTCCGCGACCGTTCCGGCGTTGAAGTCGATCCAGTTGCGCTTCTTGTTGTAGAGGGGGGTGTTCGTCGAAATCTTGACCGTCGGCGCGGGCGCGCCGAAGGGCGTTCCGCGTCCCGTGGTGAAAAGGACGAGGTGTGCGCCCGCGGCGGTGAGGGCGGTCGCGGAGACGAGGTCGTTGCCTGGGCCCGACATAATGTTTAGACCCTGCTTCACCACGCGGTCAGCATAGCCTATCGCGTCCACGACCGGGGCGCTTCCGCCCTTCTGGACGCATCCGCAGCTCTTGTCCTCCAAGGTCGTGATGCCGCCGGCCTTGTTGCCCGGGCTCGGATTCTCGTATACGACCTCGCCGTGCGACGTGAAGTAGTGCTTGAAGTCCGTGACGACCTTCACCGCCTTGTCGAACACCTCCCTGGACTCGGCCCTGTTGAAGAGCATGGGCTCTGCGCCGAACATCTCGGGGACCTCGGTGAGTACCGTCGAGCCGCCAAGCGAGACGAGGAGGTCGCTGAAGCGCCCCACCGTCGGGTTCGCCGTGATGCCGGAGAGCCCGTCCGACCCGCCGCACTTCATGCCGACGACGAGCTTTGACGCGGGAAGCGTCTCGCGGCGGTCGTCGGCCATTGCGGAGGCGATCTCTGCGAGGAGCCTGCCGCCCGCCTCGAACTCGTCCTCCACGTCCTGGCAGACGAGGAACTTCACGCGCGACTCGTCCACGGGACCGAGGGCCTCGCGGAACTGCGCGGGCGTAAGGTTCTCGCAACCGAGGCTGAGGACGAGGACGCCGCCCGCGTTCGGGTGGTGGCAGAGGGCCGCGAGGAGCTTGCGCGTCTGCGCATGGTCCGCGCCCGTCTGGGAGCAGCCGTACGGATGCTCGAAGGCGTAAATCCCCTCCACCGAGCCTTTGGCCAGGGACTGGTTGTCCGCCGCGAGCTTGGTGGCGACGGAGTTGACGCAGCCGACGGTCGGTATTATCCAGATCTCGTTGCGGATTCCCGCGCGGCCGTCGGCGCGGAGGTAGCCCTGGAAGGAAGCGGTAGATTTAGGGTCTTTTAGAGTCGGATTAGAGTCGCTTAGAGTCGGATTAAGGTCGTTAGGGTCCCTATCTGACCCTAACCCGACCCTATCCGACCCTAATCCGACAGGCTCGTAGCGATAGTCTGACTTCTCGCTGAGGCCGGTCTTCACGTTGTGGGTATGAACCCATTCGCCCGCCTTTATGGACTTCGTGGCGACTCCGATCGGGAAGCCGTACTTCACGATCGGCTCGCCTTCCGCTATGTCGCGCAAGGCGATCTTGTGCCCGGCGGGCACGTCCCCGCGCGGCTTGAGCAGAACTTCAACGTTGTCCTTCGGATTGATCTGAATGGAGTCCATTTGGTGATTGGTGGTTAGTGGTTGGTGATTGGCGATTGGCGACTACAGGTACTTGTTGATGTCCTCGCCCCAGAAGTCGACGTTGGCCGCGCACTTCCTCACGAGCTCGTCGAGGAAGCATCCGCGGTTCGCCAGGAACCACTCGAGCACCTTCTTGTCGTCGCGGACGAGGTACGTGTCCTCTCCCCTCTTCGCCTCGAGCGCCGTCCCCTCCGCGTTCCACTTCTCGCCGCGTCCGTAGAACTCGACAAGCGCGCGGAAGGAGGCGGACAGGTTCTTCGGCGGCTTGCCGAACTTCTCGAAGTACGCCTTCACGCTCGGCAGGCAGCGAGCCTTCCACTTCGACACCGAGTTGAGCGAGATGTCGAGGAGGCGGTGGTCGATGAAGGGGTTCTTGAAGCGCTCGGTGACGGCATGGGCGAAATCCTTGAGCTCCTGCTCGGGAAGCGTCAGCGTCGGGATGATCTCGTTGTAGATCGTATCCTCCATGAAGCCGCGCACTTCGTCGTCGTTCATGCAGTCGCGGACGATGTTGAAGCCCTTGAGGTACGCGCCGAGGACGAACGACGTGTGCGCGCCGTTGAGGATCCTGACCTTGCGCTGCTTGTATGGAGTGTGGTCGTCGACGACGAGGATAGGAAGGTCCACCTTGTCGAGGCCCAGCTCCTTGACGATCGACTGGGGGCCCTCGATCACCCAGAAGCCGAAGCACTCTCCGGTGTCGATCACGTTGTCCTCGTAGCCGTTCTGCTCGTTGAGGGCGGCCGCCTCCGCGCGCGGGTAGCCCGTAACGATGCGGTCCACGAGCGTGGAGCAGAACGTGTTCGCCTCGTCCACCCACTTCGCGAACTTGTCGCCGAGCTTCCAGTCCGCAACGTACTTCTGGACGCACTTCTTGAGCTCCTGTCCGTTGTGGTCGATGAGCTCGCAGGAAAGGATGACGAAGCCCTTCGTCTTGTCGCCGTCGAATGCCTGGAAGCGCTCGAAGAGGAAGCGCGTGAGCTTCGCCGGGAACGAGGACGGCGGCTTGTCGTCGTAGGTGCAGGCGGGGTCGTACGCGATGCCGGCCTCGGTCGTGTTGGACGCGATGAAGCGCAAGTCGGGGTTCTTGGCGTTCGCGAGGAACGCGTCGAAGTCGACGTAGGGGTTGATGCAGCGCGAGACGGACGATATGATGCGCTTCGAGTTCACCTTCTCGCCGTTCTCGAAGCCGCGCAGGTAGAGCGTGTAGAGGCCCTGCTGCTCGTTGAGCGCCTTGCGGACGAATTCGCCGCCGCCGATGGGCTGAACGAGGCAGACCTTGCCGTTGAAGCCGGCCTCCTCGTTGAGGCGGTCGAAGAAGTAGTCGACGAACGCGCGGAGGAAGTTGCCCTCCCCGAACTGGAGGACGCGCTCCGGCGCATCCTTGAGGAGATACCCCTTGTAGCCCTGCTTCTCAAGCGTTGCATAGCTGAGTTTTTCCATCTTGAAAACCTTCCTTTCTTCTGTTGGATTGGTTATGCCTAATTACATTAAACTCTTTTGTGATATTATAGCATAATCGGGCCGCGCGCGTCGCTACCCTCTTGGGTGGAAATGCGCAGTTCCGTCAAGTGCGGACGAACTCGACAGGCACAGGTGCGAGGCGTTGGGCATGTCGTGCCCGCCTGTCGCCGGCAGTTGCGGCGGACAAGCCCCCATCCACACACACCTGCCTGAAGCCCCTTTCAGCGGACGAAGAACTTCCAGTCGCGGATGCGCCCGACGTCCCGGCCCTGGCGCGGGGTGTAGCGGATTCCGTAGATGTCGGTCTTTTTGTCCGCGGTGAACTCGATCCAGTGCGGAACGGACCGGTTCGGCGCAATCCAGCACGCCTCGACCTGTCCGTCAATCGCGTTCTCCGCAACGCCGTCCTCGCGTATCTCCTCCTCGCTATCCACGCCCGTCACCTGAAGGCCCAAGGACGTTATCGGATTTCCCTCCTTGTCGAGGAAGTCGAACTCCGCGACGGACGCGGTGTTCTTCTTGTCGTAGACCGAATCGGCGACGAAGGTGAAGACACTGCCGCGCATCGGCTTTTCGAACATAACTACCTGCGCGGCCTCGCCCTGCGGGAAGGTTCCTGACGCGGCAAGCTCTCCTCCGCCCATCTTTGCGGAGGGACGCTTCTTTGAATTGAAGTCAAGCTCCGGCCTGAGCACGTCAAGGACGGGCTTTGCCCTGAAGGCGACCTCTGCGCCCTTCTCGCCCGGACCGAAGAAATCAAGAACGACGACGCTGTTCTTTCCCTTGCGCAGCCAGCATCCCGGGACGTAGAGAGTCTGCTGCGGGCCGATGCACCAGAAGCGCCCGAGGTTGCGTCCGTTGACCCACGCGATTCCCTTGCGCCAAGACGACATGTCGAGGAACGTGTCCGCGGGAACTTCGTCCGCCACCTCCAGCTCGCCCGAATAAAGCGCCGGTACGTCCGCATCGCCCGAGAACGCGCCGCCCACCTGAGCCCGGCCGGAAATGTCCTCTCCGTCCGGATCGATCGGCATCATGCGCGCGACCCAGCCGCTCAGAGTGGTGCGGTCGAGGCGGATCGGACCGTTGAGCCCCTTGCGGTCCTCCATGCCGCTTGAGGAGTTGATGCGTCCCATCGCCTCCACGATGATCTGCAGCTTCCGCGCCTTGCCGTCCCTACCGCGCGGCACATGGACCTTGAGTCCGCGATGGCGGCGGTCTAGAGTGCCGAGGCGCTTTCCGTCGAGGAACACGTAGCCGAAGTCGTGGATGTCTCCGAAACGGATGTCGCCTCCGATTTCCGCAGGGACGAACGTCTCGTAGCTGACGAGCCCGAAGCCCTGTCCGAGCCGCTCCATGAAGACCGGCGAGTCGATCCTGACTTCGCGCGTGCAGAGAGCGTCGACCGAAGCCGTGCGGCGCAGCGTGACGCTTCCGTAGTCCTTCACCGGAACCGGCTGCGGCATTTCGCGAATCGACTCGCCGGGATTCAGATGTTTCGCCATGCGGTCGCGGAACTTCGCGAAGGACGGGTTGGGCGCGCCGTGTTCGTTGATCGGCGCCTCGAAGTCGTAGCTCGTCACGTTGGGGACGAACGGATTGCGGCAGCCGACCCATCCGCCGAACGACGTCCCTCCGTGGGCCATGTAGAGCGAAAAGCTCGCGCCTTGCTCGAGCATCCAGTCGATCGGGCCAAAGAACTCGCGGTCGCTCTTCGCGTAGTGATGGGACTGCCCCCACGTGTCGAACCAGGCGGGGTAGTATTCGGCGCACATAAGAGGCCCCTTCGGCTGGAACTGGCGGATTACGCCGAAGCGCTGCTCGGGATCGCCGCCGAAATTCGCGGCCTGGAAAAGCTCCGGAATGAAGCCGTTCTGCGTGACGCGCGGCGGATTGCACGCGTAGAGCGGGACCTCGAACCCGGCGTCGATCGTGGCCTGGCGGAGCGCGCGCATGTAGTTGACGTCGTTCCCGTGGAGTCCGTATTCGTTCTCAACCTGCACCATCAGGATCGGACCGCCGCGCGTGACCTGGAGCGGCGCGAGCACGCGTCCGACCTCGGTGATCCACCTCTTGGCAGGCTCCAGCCAGCGCTGATCGGACGACCGCATCGAAATAGGCTTCCCTTTCCCCTCTTCCCTCATCAACCACCATGGTGCGCCGCCGCCTTCCCATTCGGCGCATGCGTAGGGTCCGGGACGCAGTATGACCCACAGCCCCTCCTCCTGCGCCATCCTGCAGAACGCCGCGGCGTCCGCCATTCCGGCCCACTTGAATTTCCCGGGCTCGCGCTCGTGGTAGTTCCAGAACATGTAGCAGCCGACGGCGTTGCAGCCCATCGCGCGAAGCATCTGGAGCCTGTGGCGCCAGTAGGGACGCGGGATGCGCGCGTAGTGGATCTCGCCGCAGTGCATGACGAACGGCTTCCCGTCGAGAAGGAAGTCGGCGTCGCCGAGGGTGAAAGTGTGGTTCTTGACGGACGCCGGCTCGGCTGCGGCGAAGACCGCCGCCGCGAGGGCGCATACTGATATGGCGACAATGGATTTTTGCATGCCACGATTATAGCACAGACTGAGCACACCGTCACTACCCAATCGGGGCCCCGCTGCAAACGGACGCAATGGGCGATCAGCAGCCCCTCAGGGACCTGCAGTACAGGTAGCCGGACAGGAACAGGAACGCCGCCACAAGCCACGCGCCGACGAAGGCGAAGTACTTGACGCCTGCGGCGTCCGTGAACTCCGATACGGCAGTCGGGATTATGATCATCGGAAGAAAGCCCGTGATCGTCACGACGGACGCCCAGTTCCACACCCTGCCGACGGTCCGGTACGCCCCGAGCCTGCGCGCCGGGACCTGCCACGCCGTGCACGGGAGGAAGTCCGGCGCCGGGGTGACGCCCGACTTGCGCTCGAAGAGGGCGGGTCCGTTCCTCCTGCGCCAGATCAATTCGTGAATGTAGGCGAGGTGGTACATGTACTGGCGGCGGAGCGCCTCACGCTCCGCGTCGGACGCCCCGGCGCGCGACGCGACCCACCTGTCCGCGCGAGAGGAGACATCCGCCTCTGCGGCGTCCAGGAGGAAGTCGAACGTCTCCGCGCCGTTCAATGCCGCGTCCACGTTCGACAGGAGATCGCCGTTGGAGGGGCCGATGCGGGACTCCGCCTCGGACGTGAAGTCGAGGAACACCGTCGTCGGCACGTCCGCGGGACGGTGCCAGACAAACTTCTGCGATGTTTCGGAATCCATATTCCAACCTCCCTGCGGAAAACATTCCCCTGAAGCGACGCGCGGCGAATAAGCCGGATTCTGTTCACCGACTTCGCCGATTGGGTACGGAAAAGACGGCTCCGATCATTCATCTAAGCAATCAACCCGGAATCTTAGGCGCCTTGCGGCCCCTTCGGACGGGCAGCCCGTCGATTCCCTATTTGATCTTGCTCCGAGGAGGGCTTGCCAGGCATGCGTCGTTTCAGCCGCACCGGTGGTCTCTTGCACCGCCTTTTCACCGTAACCCCTTGCGGGGCCGTCTATTTTCTGTGGCGCTTTCCATCACGCGGGCTTTCCCCGCGCCTTCCGTCCTTGACAGACGGATCCTCCGCCCTGTGGAGTCCGGACTTTCCTCGGCCTCGCGGCCGCGACCGGTCACACGCGCGTCGCTTCAGGAGAAAGTTTTCAAAGAACCTTGACTCAGATGTCTCCGTAGAGGATGCGGCCGCACATCGTGCACGCGACGATGCTCTGGGGCTTGCCCTCCGCGCCGTTCTTGGCGTTGGCGCTCACGAGCTGGCCGACGCTCGGCGGCTGGACCAGATGGCAGCCGTCGCACACGCCGTCGTGGGTGAGCGGGACGACGACCGGCCAGCGCTTCATCCTGAGACGCTCGTAGTAGAGCATGAACTTGGGGTCGTTGACGCTCCTGGCCTTCTCGGCGCGATCCTTCTTGCACTCCTCGAGCTCGGCCTTGACGGACGCGATGCGCTCGTCGATCTCGGCGCAGAAGGCGTCGACCCCGCCCTTCTCGGCATCGAACTTCGCCTGCGCTTCGTTGATGCGCTTCTCTGCGGACGGAAGATCGTCCATCGCCGCAAGCTGGTTGTTCTCGGTGGCCTCGAGGTCGTGGCTGACGAGGTCGATCTGAATGGAATACTGCTGGTACTCCTTGTTGCTCTTGAGACCCGCCTGGGTCGTCTTGAGCTGCTGGATCTTGTCCTTGAGCGCCTGCGCGTCGGCCTCGTAGCCCTTGACGCGCTGGTTCGCGTACTCCTGGCCGGCCTTCGCCGCCTGAAGATCGGCGCTTACCCCGGAGAGCCGCGCCATTTCCAACGCCTTCCGACGCGGCAGGTCCTTAAGCTCCACCTCGAGCTCGCGAATCCGCCCGTCTACTTCCTGCAACTCAATCAAACTCTCGACAACCGTCATGGCCTACTATCCTTTTCAGGTCTGGGGCAGGAGACGGGACTCGAACCCGCAACCCACAGAATCACAATCTGTTGATCTAACCAATTGATCTACTCCCGCCAACTTGGAGCCAGGTAAGGGACTCGAACCCCCGACCTGCTCATTACGAATGAGCCGCACTACCAACTGTGCTAACCTGGCCTTGTGATTGGTCACATAGTATATCAAACCGACCCCGCATCCGTCAATGGGGAATCGTAAAAAAAATCGATGCGGAGGAACCCGGCAGGGTCCCCCCGCATCGATGCGACACTTCGGCGCATCTCAGCCTATCGCAATCTTCCTCGGCTGCGACTCGGGACGCTTCTTCACCGTGACGGTGAGCACTCCGTTCTCCAGCTTCGCCGCCAGCGTCGACGGATCGGCCAGGTCGGGGAGGTCCATGCTCATCGCATAGTTGGAGTGCTCGAACTCCGCCGCGACTTGCCTGAAGCCCGCCGGGTTCTGGAACTTCGCATGCGTCTTCAGCGTCAGGGTGCGACCCTCCATGTGCAGCTCGGCGTCTTCCTTGCCGACTCCGGGCAGGACGACCTTGACTTCATAACCCTCCGGGTTCTCCGTGTAGGTTGCGCCCGGCACCACGAATTTCTCATTGTCCATTTCAGGTTCTCCTTTCCTTTACCGTTTCCTTCGATTTCAGCCCGCGATCGCGATGCGCTTCACGCCCTCGGTCTCGGCCTTGGGAAGTTCGATGCGGAGTATGCCGTTCGTGAACTTCGCATTCGCCTTCCCCGCGTTCACGCGGAACGGAAGCTCCAGCCTGCGGATCCACGCCGGACGGACCTCCTCCGCCTTGCCGCCCTCCGCTTCGGCCGCAACCGCCGGCTTGTCCGAAACAACCACGGCCTGCGCCTCCAGCGTGAGATCGACGTCCTTCGCGGTCTTGCCGGGGAGTTCGAGGTCGACGATCACCGCATCATCGTCCAGGTACACGTTCACCGGCGGAAAGCGCCCCGCCGCACGCGCCCTCACGTTCCTGAACGCCCGGCTCGACGTGTCGATCAAGTCGTCCAGGAAGCTCCACGGATCCATGTTCATCATTGTATTCATCTCATTACTCCTTTCTTTGTGCCAACGCCCTTCCTAAAGCACCGGCGTGCCAGCCCCTGCGAGACGTCAGAAAAGCACAAGGGGCGGGACATTTCGTCCCACCCCTGTGTCAAAAGGTTTCGATTCCACCGCCTACGGGATCACTCCTGCGGGGAGAACTGGTCCTTGCCCACGCCGCAGAGCGGGCACACCCAGTCCGCCGGAAGATCCTCGAACGCAACCCCGCCGTTCTCGGCGGGATCGTAGACGTGGCCGCAAACCTGGCAAACGTATTTCTTCATTTCCGCATTCCTTTCTTCTGTTGGGATGTGAGCCGCACTTTCGACTCACTGCAATCAGTTTAACATGATTTTCAGCGCTTGTCAATCTTGACGCGGTCCGCAAATTCGCGTTTCGACTTGACGACGCCCCAGCCTTCGCCGGTCTTCACGCGGACGCCGTCCGCCCCGGCCTCGACCCGCCGCGCAAGCTCGTATCGCTCCATGTCCGCCCTCCTGACGCCGAAGGTGGACGTCTCTCGCAGCACGGCGGCCGCCGCGGCGTCCGCCCGCTCCGGCGTCGCCAGGACGACGAGCAGATGCCCCGCGCGCCCCTTCTTCATCGCAAGAGGCGCGAGCGACACGTCGAGGACGCCCGCCTCCGCGCGAAGGCGCTCGCATGCGTGCGCAAGATCCTCG
The DNA here is from genome assembly GCA_946610035.1 of uncultured Verrucomicrobiota bacterium. Classification (GTDB taxonomy): domain Bacteria; phylum Verrucomicrobiota; class Kiritimatiellia; order RFP12; family UBA1067; genus UBA1067. The sequence continues at coordinate 19,764 of CAMOCC010000004.1, read as the reverse complement.
CCGGTCATGTCGTCGATGTTCGCCTTGAGCTCCACAACGCGTCCGTTCGGACCTCCCGCGCCGGACTCTCCCTCGCTCACGTCGCCCAGAAACGCCCGCAGGACGTTTGGACGATCGGCGAGCTCCCTCGCGCCGCAGCCGCACCCCGTCCGCTCCACCGCGATGGCGGGACACGGACCGAACGCCGAGGCGTAGTGGACCAGCAACGCGGCCCCCGTAGGGGTCATGAGTTCGCAGTCCGCCGCGCCGGAGGTGAACGGCACGCCCTTGAGGATGTTGACGGTGGCCGGCGCCGGCACGGGCAGGAGCCCGTGCGCACAGCGGACGAATCCGCCGCCGACCTCGGGCAGCGCCGCAAGGACGCGCACCGGACCCAGCTCCTCAATGAGAAGCGCCGCCGATGCTATGTCCGCCACTGCGTCCATCGCCCCCACCTCGTGGAAGTGCACCTCGGATACGGGAACGCCGTGCGCCTCCGCCTCCGCTCCGGCAATGAGCGCATAGACTTCGCGGACATGGCGTTTCACATCGTCGGACACATTGAGCGCCCCTATGACGGCGTCTATTTCTGCCGGCGTCGCATGATGGTGATGATGGTGGTGGTGATGGTCGTGGCCAGCGTCGTTGTGGTGGTGGCCCTCCACCTCGCCGTGGACGCTGACCTCCACCGAAACGCCCTTCAATCCGCCCCGCACGGCGTCCGCCGCCGTCATCACGACTCCCGGGACGCCCATGGCGTTCAACCTGCGCACCGCAGCGTCCGCATCCGGGACGAGCCCCAGCAGCGCGCCTACGATCATGTCGCCGGCCGCGCCGGTCCTGCAGTCGAAGTATACTGTCTTCATAGATGGTTGATCCTTGAGGCGAGAACGGCCGCGCCGAATCCGTTGTCGATGTTTACGACGCTCACGCCGGGTGCGCAGGAGTTCATCATGGAGAGGAGCGCGGCGAGTCCGTCGAATGCCGCGCCGTAGCCGACTGACGTCGGGACGGCGACGACGGGGCACGAGACAAGTCCGCCGATCACCGTGGCGAGCGCACCCTCCATTCCGGCAATCGCGATGACGACGCGCGCGCGGCGCAGTTCGTCCGCATGCGCCAGGAGCCGGTGGATTCCGGCGACGCCGACATCGTATATCCTAGCCACCCTGTTGCCGAGCGCCTCGGCGGTCCGCGCCGCCTCCTCGGCGACCGCGCCGTCGCTCGTCCCGCCGGTGGCGACCGCGATCACCCCTTTGCCGTCAGGCGGCGGCACCTCGCCGACGACGGCGAGGCGGCTCTTCGCGTCCCAGTGCGTCGCGGGCTCCGCCGCAAGGAGCGCCCGCGCCTTCGCCTCGTCGACGCGGGTAACCAGGACGGGACGGCGTGTGGACGCCTTGAGCCGCGCCACTATGGCGACTATCTCGTCCGCCGTCTTTCCGGCCCCGTAGACGACTTCCGCGAGCCCTTGGCGGAGCTCGCGGCCTGTGTCAACCTTGGCGAAGCCGATGTCCTCGAAGGTGTCGCCTGTCATCCAAGTTCAGCGGGAATGTCCGCAGCCTTGGCTGCGTGGTCGAAATACGCCAGGATGGCGAACACGAAGAGTCCGGCCGCAAGCACGATCACGCCAAGGAGCGCGTCCTCGCGGCTCAGGTCGAAGAACTGCGGGGCTTCGCCCTCCTCGGGGAAGAAATAGCCGTGCATGCAGTCGACGGACCACATCAGCGCCGCGCCCCAGAACATCATCATCGTCGTGAAGACGGCTCGCGTCCGGCAGCGGGTGAAGTAAAGGACCGTGAACAGCGCCGCCGCCGCGACTGTCATTATCTCACACATTGTAGGACTCCTTCCCCGAATGACGTTCTACTGCCGTGGAGACAACGACCATGGCGATCCACGCGACGACGAGGAGGACGGCCATCGAGACCCCGACGGTGGCCATCTCGTGCAGCATCGCCGCGGTGTCGGACGGATCCTTCATCGCCGTGAGGAACGGCGGCACGGGGATGATCTCGCCGTGGTAGATGTGCTCTATCGCAAGGAGGAAGCTCCCCCCGAGCGACATCTTGACAAGCCAGTGGAGCTTGGCGAGGAACGGGTTGCGGCTCTTCTTGACCGCGCCCATCTTGCCGGCGCCGGCGGCGACGAGCGCACCAGCCAGCGGAACTGAGAAACAAGCCATTGATGTATTCCTTTCGGTTGATTGGGAAAATGCCGCTCAGGACGCGACCCTGCCGCGAAGTACGGACACCATGCGCCCGACGTCGCGGAGGTCCTTGACGGCCGACTCCATGGGGCACATCCCCGTCCGCCTGCGGTTCAGGATGTACGGGACGCGCTCCTCGCACTCAGCCTTCACTCCGGCCGCGGCGAAAAGCTCCGCCGCGCCGTCGCTCATGACGCGCGAGCGGACCGACCTCACGCCGCCCGCGATGAAGATGGCCGCCGCCGCGCGCCCCACGACGTCAGCCTCAAGCGAACGCCCGGAAAGCACGCCTTCGTCCAGCAGCTTCAGCTCCTCTGCGACCCCGGCCTTCGAATCGAGCACGAAGGCCCCTGCTGCGTCCACCGCCGCAAGCGCTGCAAAGCCCCTCAGCGCATCGCGCCTTGTGAGGCCGACTGAAGACGTCTGACTGTCCGTCTTGAAATGTTCCATGATTCCCTCCGCATGATTTTTCATAATTGTATCAAAAATCAGTCTGGAGTGGAAGCGGCAAATGAATCAATTCATCGACGCCTGGCGGAACTCCACGCGTCGGAGGAGCCTTATCTGCATGTAGGTGAAGGCGATGAGGGCGACGCCGAGGAACCACGCCATCGTGGTCGCCGTCGAGAACCGGAGGTTGTTGTACGCCTCCTTCCAGATCTGGAGCGAGACGACCTGCGTCGCATCGCCGGGCCCTCCGAAGGTGAGGAGGAAGATGGACCCCATCCCCTGGAACGCGGCGATGAACGCACCGACGAAGTTGATCACCATGAGCGGCGCAATCTGGGGGAAGGTCACGTGCCTGAAGCGCGCGAAGATGCCAGCGCCGTCGAGCGCGGCCGCCTCGTAGTAGTCGCGCGGAAGCGACTCGATGGCCGCGATGTAGATGAGGGAGCTTATGCCCGCCCCCGCCCAGACTCCAGGCAGGATGCAGCACACCATCGCCCAGGCCGGGTCCTGCAGCCAGTCGTGCGGGGCGACGCCGAAGACGGCGAAGAGCTGGTTGAGTATGCCGTCAGGACCCGCCGCAAACATGAGCTTCCAGAGGAGCGTAACGACGAGCGCGCTCGTGAGATGCGGGAGGAAGTAGAGAAACCTGAAGAATATCTTGCCGCGCGGAATCTCGCACAGCATCAGGGCGAGGAGTATCGGCGAGAGGAAACCGAGGACGAGCGTAAGCGCGACGTATTCGAAAGTCCTGGCCCAGGCCTTCCAGAAGCCGGGATCGGTCGCGACGCGTATGAAGTTGTCGAGGCCCACCCAGCCTGCGTCGCCCACTATCCTGTAGTCCTGGAACGCCATCAAGGCGCCCTTGAAAAGCGGATAGTAGCTCCAGACCAGTATCGAGGCGACGGCGGGGGCGAGGAAGAGCCAGGGGGCGTATCCGGAGCGTTTGCCCGACCGGGGCTCCTCCCTGCCCGCCTTGGCCGCCGACCTGCCTTCGCTCCCCTTGCGGGCGCGAAGGACAAGCCACCCGGCAACCAGCGCCGCCGAGAGCACCACCCCCAGTATCACCCTCGCCCATGGGCGGGCGTCGTCGATCCGCGAGCGGTCGCTCTCGAACATCAGGCCCCTGTTTGCGTCCTCGGTGATCGACTTCAACGCCGCCCTGCAATCGAGCGTACCGCCGGATGCAGGGCTCAGCAGAAGCCCGAGGAAGCGCCGCTGCACGATGTCTCCCGCCGCCTGCCAGAAGCCGACCCAGGGCTCGGTGACGGCCTTGATCTCGCCCTTCTCGAGGTCGTCGTACATCGACCGGATGCCGGACGGTATCATTGCAAGCTCCGCATCGTAGCCCAGCCGCCTCAAGTCCTTCGGGAGGCACCACTGGGCGCGCCCCTCCGCTACGTTGCGCCTGATCTCGGCGTCCGCCAGGTCCGGCGATGCGAGCGCCGAAAGGCACTTCCAGACCATGTCGCGCTCCTCCTTCGGACGCCTTGCGACCGATTCGCTCATCGCGTAGAAGTGCCTGTGGGCCTGAAGTACGCGGATGCCGCCTTCGTCCGCCGCCGGAAACGCCATGAGTCCGATCGCCTCCGCCGGCACGTTCAGCGTCTCGGTTAGGCGCCTGACCAAATCCTCTCCGCCGAAGACGGCGACAATGTCGCCCGCCGAGAACAGCTTGCCCACCTCGTCCGCCTGCGTGAGCGTCGGCAGTCCCCTCACGACGCCGAGCCTGACGAGTCCCTGGAGGTACTCGGCGGCCCTCACCGCCTCCGGCGAATCGAACGCCGCTTCGTAGGTGGTTGGTGATTGGTGGTTGGTGGTTGGTGGATGGTGGCCAGAGCCACTCTTAACTCTTAACCCTTCGCTCTTAACTTCTCTTACTACGTCGCCGCCGGCGGACTGCACCCACGGGAGGAACCCCCATGCGCGGTTCTCTATGGCGAAGGCGGGGTGGTCGGGAGTTGACAATGCCGCGCACCAGTCGCGGAATTCGGACCATGTCTTCGGCGGACACTCGGGGTCCAGCCCCTTCGCGGCGACGATGTCCTTTCGGTAGACGATGCCGTAGTATGCGACGCCCGGTTCGACGAGCGCCCAGACGTGTCCGTTCCAGGTGCGGACGCGGTCCCAGAGGTCTCTTGGCTCGCCCGCCCCCGTCCACTCGTCGAGCGGATAGACGAAGCCCTGCTCCACGTCGTGCCGGAGGATGTGGAACCACGCCTTGTACACATCGGGGGCCGAGTCTGCGGCGAGCGCCAGCATGAACGCCGTGCGTCCGCCTCCTCCCGGAAGCGCAAGGCCGCCCCACTTGACGGGCTCGAGGTCCGGCTCGGACTTCTTCAGCTCGAATATGCGCCTTGTGGTCGGCTGTTCGGGGTGGTCGGGGTCGTAGGAAAAAAGGAAGCTGACCTCCGTCTTCGCGGAAGCCAGCCATGGCGCAACAAGCAGCAGGGTCAGCAGGCGTCTCACAGCACGTCCGTCACAAGGCCCACTGCGACCTTCCGGGCGACCCTGTCACCGAGAAGCGTCTGGACGATTACGAGGGCGAAGAGCATCGCCGAACCCGGCGCCTGACCGGTGATGACATTGCCGTCCGCTACGACCGGGACGCCCGCGCAGGGGCGGTCCAGGTCGACGCTGCACGTCGGGTAGCACGTCACGTGCTGCCCGTCGTCGAGGACGCCGGCCTCCACGAGGACCGTGGGCGCGGCGCAGATCGCCGCGATGAGGCGCCCGGACTCCTTCTGGCGGCGGAGGCGTTCGAGGACGGCGTCCGACTTCTTCAGGTTCTCCGTCCCCAGTCCGCCGCCGGGGAGAATGACGACATCGTAGTCGTCCTTCTCCGCATCGCCGAAGAGGGCGTCCGCGCGCATGGAAATCCCGTGCGCGCTCATCACATCGGGCGAGTCCGCGAGGGCGGCCGTGACGACCTCCACGCCTGCGCGGCGCAGGACGTCTACGACGGTGACCGCCTCGACGTCCTCGAAGCCCTCGGCCAGCACTATGAGCGCTCTAGGCATGTTCATGGAATCCCCTTCGGCCGTCTGCCGGTCAGATTACGTTCTTGGCCTCGTTGCACTTCATCTTGCGGCCCATGAGGTCCTTGTCGTTGAGAGCGGCGACCGCCGCCTCCGCCTCGGGGCGGTTGGGCATCTGGACGAAGCCGAAGCCCTTGGACTTGTTGTTGTAGCGGTTCGTGATGATCCGCGCGGAGTTGACCTTGCCGTACGCCTCGAACGCGGCGCGGAGCTGGTCCTCGGTGAGGTCGTAGCTGAGGTTGCCGACGTAGATCTCGATCGAGCCGTCCGCAGGCGCGGGATGGCGCTTCTCGAAGTGCTCCTCCTTCCTCTGCGGCTTCTGCGCCGCCTTGCGGCATTCGCCGCCCTTCTTGCCGCCGCACTTGCAGGCGAGCTTGCATATGATCATCTCAACCACCACGCCCAGGAGGAACGCGGCTACTGCTACGATCAGCGCGGGGACTAGGTTGTCCCCCTTGAACAGGTTTGCGATACTATTCATTTTCCTTCTACTCTCCCTTTCTTTGTCTCTTTAGTTGTTACGGAAGTCACCGAGCGATTTCATGCGGCTCGGATGACGCAGTTTCCTGAGCGCCTTCGCCTCGATCTGGCGGATTCGCTCGCGGGTGACGTTGAAGAGGCGACCCACCTCCTCTAGCGTCCTGGAATAGCCGTCGGTGAGGCCGAAGCGGAAGTCCACGACCTGGCGCTCGCGGTCCGTGAGCGTCTCGAGGATGTCCCTCAGCCTCTCCTTCAGCAGGTGCCCCTCGGTCACCTCGAACGGATTTTCGCTCGTGACGTCGGGAATGAAGTCTCCGTAGTGCGCGTCGTCGTTGTCGCCGACCTTCGACTGGAGCGAGATCGGCTGCTGGGCCATGCGCTTCACGGTGCGTACCTGGTCAGGCGGCATCGACATCTCGGCGGAAAGCTCCGCCTCGGTCGGCTCGCGGCCGAGGCGCTGGATGAGCTTCTTCTGGACGCGCATGAGCTTGTTGATCGTCTCGATCATGTGCACGGGGATTCGGATGGTGCGCGCCTGGTCCGCAATCGCACGCGTCGCGGCCTGGCGTATCCACCACGTCGCATACGTGGAGAACTTGTAGCCGCGCTTGTACTCGAACTTCTCGACCGCCTTCATGAGGCCGGTGTTGCCCTCCTGGATGAGGTCGAGGAAGCTGAGCCCGCGGTTCATGTACTTCTTCACGATGGAGATGACGAGGCGCAGGTTCGCCTCGACCATCTTCGTGCGGGCGATCTGCCCGGCCTTGAGCACCTTGCGAAGCTCCGCGAAGGTCGTCATGAACTCCTCCGGCGGCATGCCGAAGAGCTCTTCGAGCTTCGTCATCCTCTCCTTGAGGGAGGCGAGCTCGGTGTCGCGCTTCTTCGACGCCTTGGCCGTGAGGAGCGCCGCCTGCTTGGCGACGAGCTGGCGGTACGGCAGGTAGATGCGCTCGTCGGCCTCGGCGCAGAGCGTCTCCAGGACCTTCTGCTTGAAGCTCAGGTCGAAGAAGGTCTGCTTGAGCGCCGCGCGCGCGTTCGAAAGGGTCTTCTCGGCGCCGCGCAGCGTCGTCGGCGGCACGTTCGGCTTCGCGAGCGTCGAGAGGTACTTGGAGCTCGCCTCCTTCAGGCGCTTCTCGACCTCGGCGATCTGCTTGCGGAAGCCCGGGATCAGCTCCATGTACGCGTCGCGCTTCTCGTCGAACTTGTCCGTCACGATGCGGTCGAACCTCTCGCACTGGCCCTCGAGCTTGTCGAGGAGCCCGGCGTACATCGACGGGGCGAAGAGGAACCTGTTGAACATCTCTCGGGTCTTCACCTCCGCATCCTCGATGGTCTGGCAGATGTCCACCTCCTCGTCGCGCGAGAGAAGCTGCACCTGGCCCATCTGGTGGAGGTACATGCGGATCGGATCCTCGATCATCTCCGCCGCGCGCGCCTTGGGATCGGTGGACTTCTGGTTCTTCGCCTCTATCCACTTCTTCACGTCCTCCTCGCGGAGCACCTGCACCCCCAGCGCCTCCAGTATCTTGAGGTAGCGGTCGGACTGTATGGCGTCGACGATGTTCTGCGGGAGTATCTGGTTCAGCTCCTCGTAGGTTATGTAGCCGCCGTTCGCCTCGCTGCGGCGCTTGACGTCGTTGATCACGTCGTTGAGCTCGGTCTCGCGAAGGATCGACATCCCCTCCATGGAGGGAAGCACCGTCTCGGCGTCGATCGAGGCGTCCTCGTCCGCGAAGCTCGGCAGAGGCACGTTCGCAAGGCCGACGTCCCCCTCGTCGTCCTCGGACTCCGCGCCGCCCTCGCCACGCTCCACTTCGGCGACGAGCTTGTCGGCGTCGATGTCCTCGGCCTCGATGTCTATGTCCTCGTCTTCAGGCGGAATGTCGTCCTCGTCGTCGGACAAAGACGGCTCGTCGCCGACAAGATCGTCGTCGTCAAGCGCCTCGACGCCCACTGCGGACGGCTTCGCCTTCGCCACTTCTCGCTTCGTCGCCTTCGAATTCGCCTTCTTCGGGGCTTTTTTTAGGTTGGCCATATCTCTCCAGTATACAATTCACCCACTTGCACTTTGTCAAGCGTTCCGAATATTATATCACAAAATACGCACGGGCGGGGCGAAAAAATGCAAAAAATCTGCCATGCGGGCTCAAGGCGCCTCTGGAAGGCGCCTCAGAACCCGAGGGACATCCACTTCCGCTCCTCCTCCGCGTCCTTTATGCGCTTCATCAGCTGCGGATAGACGATTCTGTTCTTGAAGAGGTCGTTGACCAGGGCGGGGGGCAGGTACGAGAAGCCGGCCGCGTTAACCGCCGCGGAGAACGACTCGAGGCTGGAGTAGTCCTTCATAAGGCCGGGAAGCTTCTGCATGATGTGCTTCGCCGCACCGGAGTCCCCCGACACCGTGGAGTACTTGGAGCTGAAGCAGAAGTATCCGCCGGACCTCAGGCCCTTGTCGATGCGGGTTCGCTCCTTGTTGATCTTCTCAACATACGCCTTCGTCTTCTCGTTGGGCGTGAACTCACCGTCGAAGGAGTATGTCACGGTGACGGTCGGCTTCTTCGGCTTCGGCTTGTACGTCTTGCGCTTCGCCGGCTTCTTCTTCTTGGGCGCGGGATCGTCGTCGAAGAGATCGTCGAGCGAGCTGTCGTCGTCGTCGATCTCCTCCTCCGGCTCGGGCTCCGGCTCCGGCTCGGGCTCGGCTGCGCCGATGTCGTCCGACAGGGGAGACTCGCTCTTCGTCGCCGTCACTCCGGTCTGCGTCTTCACGAACTCGTCCCACGGGACGATCTCCGACGTCACCTGCACGCCGTTGATCCTAAGGACCGTCCCCCAGCGCTCGACCTTGTACGGCGGCGGGAGGTAGCGTCCGTCTATGAAGACGTAGCCCTCCTTGAACGGCTTGCCGACAGTCGCCCTCAGCGCCTTCAGGCTAGCCGACGGCGGCTTCTGGAACGAACTTGTGAACGCGGGCGCCGCAGGCGCCGCCGCGCCCGCCGGGGCGGCGACGGCGGCGATGGACAACGCCGCCATGATGCACAAAAGTACACTTCGCATCTGATGAACCTTCCTTCCCTTCAAGTAAAAGATCCCACATTGCCGTAGCACAGAACCTCCGGAACCCTCGTTCCAAGTAAGGGCTGACGCCCTCTTTCAAAATGTCGGTCGAAGAAATATCTGCTCAATCCGCGTGCAACACAGGACCCACGTCGTCTGTATTTCCTAGCCCTCCCTCACCTCGATGCCGTCCGTCGCCTTCAGGGCGTCCACGACGGACTGGAATGCCGCGCCCACCTCCTGGTCTGTGAGCGTCCTCTCGGCCGAGCGGAACTCGAGCGCGTAGGCGAGCGAACGCCTTCCGTCCTTGAGGTCCTTCGACTTGAAGATGTCGAAGAGCGACACCTTCGCCAGCGTCTTGCCGCCGTTCTTCCTAATCACCTTCTCTATCGCCGCGTTGGCGACGTTCGCCGCGGCGACAAGCGCGATGTCGCGCCTCACCAGCGGGAACTGGGGCACTGCCGAGACCTTGCCGACCGCGTCCACCTTTGTAAGAAGCATCTTCAGCTCGAGCTCGGCAAGGGCCATCTGCGTCGTAAGGCGGTACGGATGGCGTAGCTTCGCCGAAAGCGCACCCAGCACGCCGATCTTCCTGCCGTTGAGCCTGATTTCAAGGGACGCCCCCTTCGCGAACGCCGGATGGTCCGCCGGGACGAACTCCAAATGCCCCGCGTGGAGCTTCGCGACGAGGTTCTCGACCGCGCCCTTCATCCAGAGTACGGCCTCCTCCTCGGTGACGGCCGCGCGCCTCCTGAGCGATTCGCGGCCCACCGGACCGAAGAAGCCGAGCGCGAGCCTCTCCGACTCGGACGGCTTGCCGCCGGCGTTGGAGAACACCTTGCCGAGCTCGAACAGCATCGCGTTCTCGAGCTGGTGCGAGGCGTTGCGCCCAAGGGACCCCATCATCTGGGGAAGGAGCGAGTCGCGCATCACGCCGTACTCGACGGACACCGGGTCCGGGATGACGAGGCGGTCCGCCGCCGCGCGTGTGTCGAACTCGTCCAGCTCTTTCCTGGAGAGGAAGGAGTAGTGCATCGCCTCCGTGAAGCCAAGCGCGAGGCAGACCTCCCTCACGCGCGACTTCGCCTTGAAGGGCGCGTCGCTGAGGGACGAGACGGAAGGCGCGGACGGCATCGTGTCCGGAATGTTGTCCAGCCCGTAAATCCTCGCGATCTCCTCCACGAGGTCCGCCTCGAGCGAAAGGTCGTACCTCCAGCTCGGAATGCCGAACGCGACCTCCTCGATGCCTGCGTAGAGCATCCCCGTCGTGCGCGGCGTGAGGCCGAGCGACTTGAGGATGAAGACCATGCCGTCGTTGCCGACGGGTATGCCGATGAGGCGTCGGGCCCTCTCGAAGTTGAGCGTTACGTCCGCATTGAGCGGCTTCGCCCTGTTGTCGACGTCGATCACGCCCTTCGCGACCTCCGCCGCCCCGTACTTCTGGAGGAGGTGGACCGCCCTGCGGCTCGCGAAGTCGGCGAGGTCCTTGTCCACCCCGCGTATGTAGCGGTAGCTGGACTCGCTCGCAAGGCCTAGCTTCGTCGCCGTCGCCTTTGTGGACGCGCACTCGAAAAGCGCGCTCTCCAGCATGACGGTCGTGGTGCCGGGCGCGATTCCCGAATCCTCGCCGCCCATGATGCCGGCGACGGCATTGGGCCTCTCGGAGTCGCAGATCATGAGCATCGACGGATCGAGCTTCCTGTCCACCCCGTCGAGAGTCTTCATCGTCTCGCCGTCCTTCGCGTCGCGGACCACGATGGTGCGGTCCTTGAGCTTGGTGTGGTCGAAGGCGTGCAGCGGCTGGCCAAGCTCGAGCATGACGTAGTTCGTGACGTCCACGGCGAGGCCGAGCGAGCGGACCCCGCACAGTTCCAGCCTCTTGGCCATCAGCTCGGGCGACGGAGCGTCCGGCGTCATCTTCGTGACGACCCGGGCCGTGTACCTCGGGCACTTCACGCTGTTCTCGACGACGACCTTCACTTCGTCCTCGACGGGGACGGTCCCCTCCCTGAAGTCGACGGCTGGCATCTTCAGTTCGCGATGGAGTATCGCCGCGTATTCACGCGCGATGCCGACGACGGACAGCGCGTCAGGACGGTTCCAGGTGACTTCGATGTCGAAGACGACCTCCGGCCTTTCGAGCTTCGCGACGTCACGGACGAGCGCGCCAGTGGGCGTGTCGGCCGGGAACTCAATGATCCCCGCCTCGCCCGCGCCGATGTGCAGCTCCTTCTCCGAGCAGCACATCCCGTTCGACTCGACGCCCCTCAGCTTGCCCTTCTTGATCTTGAATCCGCCCTCGGGGATGAGCGCCCCGATCTTCGCAAACGCCGTCTTGATGCCGGCGCGCATGTTCGGGGCGCCGCAGACCACCTGGTACTCGGTCGTCCCGTCCGTCACCTTGCATACGTGAAGGTGGTCGCTGTTGGGATGCGCCACGGACTCGAGGACTTCGACTACGACGATGAGGTCGGACAGCGGATCGCCTCCGACGGACTCGACCGACTCAACCTGCAAGCCAGCGCGAGTCAGTTTCTCGGCGAGCTCCTTCGGGTCGATGTCGTCGACTTTGACGTATTCATTCAGCCAACTTAGAGGAATCTTCATTTTCGATGGTTATAGGGTCTTTTAGGGTCTTCTAGAGTCTTCTAGGGTCATTTAGGGTCATTTAGGGTCGGCGGCGGCCTCGGGTTGAGGTTCGGCGGGCGCAGGCTCGGGTTCGACGGGCGCAGGTTCGGCGGGCGCAGGCTCGGGTTCGACGGGCGCAGGCGCGGCGGGCGCAGGGGCCGGTTCGGGTGCCGGAGTGTCGGCGGTCGCGCCGCCATCCAACGCTGCCTCGACCTTATCCGACACTGCCTCAACCTTATCCGACGCTACTTCGACCTTATCAGACCCCGTCTTCTTCTTGCGCCACTGGGGGCCGTACTTCGGGAACTTCTCGACGGCCGAGTAGACGCCGTTCGTGAAGGCGATTACGTGCCCGGTCGAAACGAGCCACGAGAGGTGCTTCTCCGACTCGGGGTCGGATGCGATGTCCGCCTTGGCCGAGCACGGATTCTCCGCTATGAACGTCGCGACCTTCGCAAGCTCGGGAATTGCGTGCGCGGTGTCGAACGCCTTGGGCTCGATGCCGATGACGAACTCGGGTCCGCGCGAATCGTTCGCCCTGAAGAAGTGCATCTTCCTGTGGTGGAAGGCCCCGCGCAAAGCGAAGCACATGTTGTACGGCGCACGGCGCTCGGCCTCGAGCGCGTCCTTCGCCGCCCACTGAAGGGGGCGGAGCGGACTCTTCAAGGCCACGTCGGCGGTGATCATGAGGTGCTTCGGGACGTCGAGCATGGACGGCAGGATCGTGCGCTTGAACTCGGCCTCCGCCTGCTCGCGCGTGTATGTCTGCGAGCCTTCCCCCGCGCCCTTCGCGGTGAAAATCGTGCGCTTGACCGCGCCCTTGCGCCACTCCTCGATCGCCTCGGGGTCGCGCACCATCTCGATGTGCGAGCGGTACTGCTCCTCCGTCATGCCCGGATAGCGCGTCCTTATCATCTCGCGGACCGTCGCGTTGAACTCGTGGATGTTCGGCGGCCCGAGCAGGACGCCGGAGAGTCCGCACTTGGCGACGCAGTTGAAGTTGCCCTTCGGCGGCTCGCAGTCGACCTCCTTCGAATCGAAGTAGTCGCCCAGGTGCGCGGCGACGATGTGCGAGACGACGTCCGCCTCGTTGTTGGACGCGAAGCCGCACGCCTTGCACTGGTGGAAGCCGAGCGGCTTCGGCTGCTCGCCCTGCGCGGGGGGCTTCGGCGTGATCTTGAGGAGCACGGACTGCGGATTGTCCAGGAAGAAGTACGCGAGGTCCTTGAGCTTGAAGGCGTGGAAGTCCTGCTGGAGCTTGCGGATGATCGTGCCGAGCGCCTTCGTCTCGGGGAGGATCTTCACATCGACGTTCAGGGGCTTAGGCCTCTCCTCGAAGCGCGGACGCGAACGGTCGAACGGCTTCTTGCCGAAGCCGCCGCCCGCCTTGCGGTCCCTGTCGAACGGCTTGAGGTCGCCGCCCGGCTTGCGGTCGCGGTCGGGGCCCTTGCGATCCCCGGCGGGCCGGCGGTCGTCCGAACGTCGCTCGGGGGTTGTCTTTCCAATCGTGACGCCGGCGTCCTTGCGCGCCCATGCGGGCGTGAAGTCGAGGGAGCCAAGCGACGAAAGGTCGAGTTTCGATGTGTCTACCGTATCCATAGTGCAGTAATTATATCATATATCGCTCAAGCGTGCCAAGCAATCAATGACGGAAGCTGCGCTGGCCGGTGAAGACCATCGCGACGCCGGCGTCGTTGGCGCAGTCGATCACGTCCCAGTCGCGGATCGCCCCGCCGGGCTGGACGACGGACGTTATGCCCTCGCGGATGCCGACCTCGAGTCCGTCCCTGAACGGGAAGAACGCGTCCGAAACCATTGCGCAGCCGGGCAGCCCCCCCTTCTCGGCGCGGGACTGCTCCATGACCTCCGCCTGCTTCTTCGCGCCCTCCTCCTCGCCGAACTTGAGGCGGAGGTCGTTGAACGGAAGGTGGTACTTCTCCCAGGCGATCCAGTCCGCATGCTTGGTGTACGCCTTGTCGCGCGCGATCTCTGCGACGCCCACGCGGTCCTGCTCGCCCGTGCCGATGCCTACGGTCGCGCCGTCCTTGACGTACAGGACGGAGTTGGACGTGACGCCCGCCTCGACGAGCCAGCCGAAGACGAGGTCCTCGTACTCCTTCGCCGTCGGAAGGCGCTTGATCTTGTGCTCCTCGTAGGTGACTTCGCCCGTGGCCTTGTCCGTGATCTTGCGGTTGCAGTAAGCGGGCATGAAGTCCTCGGGCTTGCGGGCGTTCGCGCTGAAGGAGGTCTGCGCGACGATGCCGCCGTCTATCAGGGACTTGAAGTCGACGACGTGCTTCGCCACGAAGTCGGTGAGGCGCGACATGTTCTTGATCCTGAAAACGCGCAGGTTCTTCTTAGTCGCGAAAAGGTCCATCACACCCGGCTTGAAGTCGGGAGCGACGACGACCTCGGCGTAGTTCTCGACGATGAGCTTCGCGGTCTCCATGTCGCACTCGCGGTTGAGGGCGATCGCGCCGCCGAACGCCGCAAGGCGGTCCGCCTTGTTCGCGCGGAAGTACGCCTCGGCGAGCGTCGAGCCCGTCGCGACTCCGCACGGATTGTTGTGCTTCACGATGACGGCGGTCGGCTTCTCCATGAGGTAGCGGAGGATGTTGAGCGCGTTGTCCGTGTCGGTGACGTTCGTCTTGCCGGGGTGCTTGCCGGACTGGAGGAGCTCCGGGACGGACGCTAGGTACTGCCCCGCCTGGAGCATCTCCACGTCGCCGAGGACGAGGTTCCCGTTGACGAGGCGGTAGAGCGCGGCCTCCTGTCCCGGGTTCTCGCCGTACCTGAGCCCCTTCTCCTCGCCGCCGATGTTCCACGTCACCTTCTCGTATCGTAATGTCTGGCGGTTCGCGCCGTCGATGAACGAGATTTCCATTGCCGGGGCGAAGTGGTCCGCCTCGATCGTCTTGTATGCTTCCTTTAGGTCTTTCATTTGAACTTTCCTTTGAAATACGCTATCGTCTTGGCAAGGCCCTCTGCGAGGGGGACTTCGGGCTCCCAGCCGAGGAGCTCCTTTGCAAGGGCGATGTCCGGCTTCCGGCGCTTCGGGTCGTCGGCCGGGAGCGGCGCGAAGACAAGCTTCGACTTGGACTCAGGCATCTGGCGGAGGACCTCCTCCGCAAGCTCCCTGATGGTGTATTCGCCGGGATTCCCCGTGTTGAGGACGGGCGCGCCCAGCCCCTTCGACTCGAAGAACGCGTCGATGCGCGCGCGCGGCAGCTCCATGTAGCGGCGCATGGCCTCCACGAGGTCGGAGCAGTACTGGAAGGACCGCGTCTGCTCGCCGTCGCCGAAGAGCGTGATGTCGTCGCCGGACAGCGCCTGCATGATGAAGTTCGAAATGACGCGCCCGTCCTTCGGATGCATGTTGGGTCCGTAGGTGTTGAATATCCGCACCATCCTCGCATCCACGCCGAACTCGCGCCTGTAGTCCGCGGCAAGCGTCTCGGCGCAGCGCTTGCCCTCGTCGTAGCAGCTCCTGATGCCGATAGTGTTCACATTGCCCCAGTACGTCTCCACCTGAGGATGCACGAGAGGGTCGCCGTAGACTTCGCTCGTCGAAGTGTGGATGAGCTTCGCCTTCGTCTTGAGCGCGAGGTCCAGCATGTTCATCATGCCGAGGACCGAGCTCTTGAGCGTCTCGACCGGATTGTGCTGGTAGTGGATGGGCGAAGCCGGGCATGCGAGGTTGTATATCTCGTCGAACTGCCCCCAGAACGGCTGCGTGACGTCGTGGAGGACGAAGGAGAAGCGGTGGTTCTCGAAAAGCGGATAGATGTTCTCCTTCGTCCCCGTGAACAGGTTGTCCAGGGCCGTGACTTCATACCCGTCGTCCAGGAGCCTCTTGCACATATGGCTCCCCAGGAATCCCGCCCCGCCTGTAACTAGTGCCTTCTTCATCTTCTGTTAGTGGTTGGAATATGGATGCTAAGCCAAATCAGACGATCCGGACAGTCAACTCTGATGAATCCTCTCGTTGGCGGCTTCGACCTTCTTCCTCAGCTCCTCCTTGTGGGCGCGGAACTTCTCGCGAAGCCCCTCGTCGGACGTGCCGAGTATCTGGACTGCGAGAAGCGCCGCGTTGGTCGGGCCCGCACTGCCCACGGCGACCGTGGCGACCGGGACGCCCGACGGCATCTGGACCGTCGCATAGAGCGCGTCGAGTCCGTTCAGAGCCCCGCCCGCGACCGGGATCCCTATTACGGGGAGGACCGTCGCCGCGGCGAGGACGCCGCCGAGGTGCGCCGCCCCGCCCGCAGCCGCGATGATGACCTTGAGCCCGCGGCCTTCGGCAGTCCTCGAGTAGTCTATCGCCACATCCGGAGTCCTGTGCGCCGAGATGACGCGCGTCTCGTAGCCGACGCCGAACTTGTCGAGCGTTTCACAAGCCTTCTTCACCAGGGGCCAGTCCGAATCGCTGCCCATGACTATGCCGACGCGAATATCCGCCATTTTTCGAAATCCTTTCGTTGATGTTGTGGTATTATACCAAAAATCGTGGCGGACGGGGCGGAAAAGTCGCCATAAACAAGCCGCCGCGCACAAATCGCGCGCGACGTTGTTCACATATTCTGAAGTGGTGCGCCCGGAGGGACTCGAACCCCCATGCCGAAGCAGTGGAACCTAAATCCACCGTGTCTGCCATTCCACCACGGGCGCGTGGTCGACGGACGTCGAGTCCGCCGCGTATTCTACTTGCGCAACTTCTCCTTGTGTGCGTAGAAGACGCGCGCGCGTTGCGCAAAGCGCTGCGCCTCCGGGAAGGTCTTGTCCGTCGCCAGCTTCTGGAACGCCTCCAGCGCCTCGCGCTGCCTGCGGTCCAGGTTGTCCGGCACTTCGAAGACGATCCTCGCCGTCAGGTCGCCAGGCGATCCGCCGCGAAGGGACGGCACGCCCTTGCCGCGCAGGCGGAAGAGCTTTCCGTTCGGCGTTCCCGCCGGAATCTTCAGCGTCGCCGCGCCGTCCGGCGTGGGGACCTCGACCGAGCCGCCGAGCGCCGCAAGGACGGGCGAAACGGGGACGTCCACCCCGAGATCCTGTCCGTCGCGCTCGAAGATTTCGCTTTCACGGATTCCGATGAGGACGTACAAGTCGCCGTTGGGGCCGCCGTGGAGTCCGCCGCCGCCCTTCCCCGCAAGCCTGAGTCGCGAACCGTCGTCGACGCCCGCGGGAATCCTCAGGGAGATGTGCTGCGGCTTGGAGACGTGGCCCGTCCCGCGGCAAGTGCGGCAGGGCTTCTCGATGACAGTCCCCTCGCCTCCGCATGTCGGGCATGTCTGGCGGACCTGGAAGAACCCGCCGCCGCCGATGACCTGTCCGCGCCCGCCGCACGTGCGGCATGTCACGCGGTGCGAGCCGGCGGCAGCGCCCGAGCCGTGGCAGTCGGGGCACTCGGAGGGGAGCGTGATGTCGATCGTGCGCTCGCTTCCGAAGATCGCCTCGTCGAAGTCGATGTCGAGCCGGAACGTCATGTCCTCGCCGCGGCGTGGTCCGTTCGGATCCTCCCGCCGCTGCCTTCCGCCGCCGAAGAAGGACTCGAAGCCGCCGAATCCGCCGCCGCCGTTCATGCGTCCGCCGAAGAGGTCGCCGAACGCGGCGAAGATGTCGTCCATGTTCATCCCGCCGCCGGAGAAGCCGCCCATGCCGTTCATGCCGGCGTGTCCGAACTGGTCGTAGCGCTGGCGCTTCTCGGGGTCGTGGAGGACGTCGTACGCCTCGGCCGCCTCCTTGAACTTCTCCTCGGCCTCCTTGTTGCCGGGGTTGCGGTCGGGGTGGTACTTCATCGCGAGCTTGCGGTAGGCGGACTTTATCTCGTCCGCCGTAGCCGTCTTCGCGACTCCCAGTACCTCGTAATAATCTCTCTTGTCAGCCATAAGCCACCCGATTCCAGCTTCTCAACTCACTTGCCCTCCGGCGGCTTGCCGGAGGAGACGACGACCTGCGCAGCCCTCAGGACCTTGCCCTTGAGCATCCAGCCGCGCCTGGACTCGATGGACACCCTCCCCTCCTCGACTTCGGCCGAGGGAAGGTGGGCGATCGCCTCCATTGTCTCGGTGTCGAGCTCCTTGCCGACGGAGTCGAAAGGCTCGGCGCCGTGGTCCTTGAGCGTCTTGAGGAAGGTGTCGTAGACGAGGCGGACGCCCTTCACGAAATCGTCCTCCATGTCCTTGGCGTTCGCAAGCGCCAGCGCGAGGTTGTCGACGACGGGGAGGATGTCCTTCAGGATGTCCGCCTCGGCGTAGCGGTAGGTGTCCTCCCTGTCGCGGGCGGTCCGCTTCTTGAAGTTGTCGAAGTCGGCGAGAAGCCGCGCATACAGGTCCTTCCAGTCGGGCTCGGCGGGCGGCTCCTCGGCAGGCTTCTCCTCGGCGGGCGGCTCAGCGGACTCGGGAGCCTGGGGCTCCTGGGACTCCTGAGACGATTGGGGCTCCTGGGACTGTTCGGCCTCCTGGGACTCAGGTGACGTTTGGGCCTCCTGGGGCTTCTCCGCCGATTCTTCCTTCTTCTCTTCTTCAGCCATCTTTCTCTTCTTCCACCACACTGCTTGACTCTCAGGACACCTTTATCTGACCGGCCTTGGCGAGCATCTTCGCTTCGACGGACTGTATCTCCGCAAAGCCCTGCGAGCTGTGCGGGTTGAGTCCGTTGGAAGCCTCCATGGAGCTGTCGGCCTCGTTGTAGATCGTAGCCTTGAGGCCCTTGAGGGACTCGAAGAAGATGTTGCCCTTGTAGAGGCCGAGGGTGATTTCGGCCGTCGCCTTGTCGGCCCACACCTGGATGGCCGCGCGGGCCGCCTGGGTCGCGGGGTCGAACCAGCGCCCGTCGTAGATCTGGTCGCTGACGAGCTTGGAGAGCTCCTGGAAGAGCTTGGTGGAGCGACGGTCCATGATCCCCTCGTAGATGTACTTGAGGCCCCACGAGAGGACCTCCATTCCGGGGGCCTCGTATACGCCGCGGCTCTTGGTGCCGATGATGCGGTTCTCAAGGGCGTGCTTCATGCCGATGCCGTTCCTGCCGCCGATCTTGTTGACCTCGAGCATGACCTCGTAGGGCGTCATCTTCCTGCCGTTGACGGCGACGCAGCGGCCCTTCTCGAACTTGAGGACGATCTTCTCGACCTTGTTGGGCGCCTTATCGGGCCACACGCCCATCGTGGGCTTCACGATGCGCATGGACGTCTCCATCGACTCGAGGTCCTCCGCCTCGTGGGAGAGGCCCGCGAGGTTCGCGTCGGTCGAATACTTCTTCTTGGTGCCGACGAACGCCTTGATGCCGCGCTCGGCGAGGAACTCGACCATCTGGGTGCGGCCGGGGAACCTCTTCAGGAGGTCCGCATCGCGCCACGGCGCGTAGACGCCGAAGGACGGGTCCATGACATTCGTGTAGCGCTCGAAGCGCATCTGGTCGTTGCCGCGGCCCGTGGCGCCGTGGACGAGGGCGACGCAACCGGCCTTCTTCATCGCGGGGAGGAGCTTCTGGACGGTGACGGCGCGGGCGATGCCAGTCGAGTTCCAGTAGCCGCCGTCGTACATCGCCTGGCACTTCACGGTCTCGAAGCAGATGTCGGCCATCTCCTTGGTGACGTCGACGATGGTCGTCTCGACCCCGGTCGGGGCCATCTTCGTCTTGATGTCGTTGATGTCCTTCTCATCGGGCTGGCCGACGTTCGCCGAGAACGCCTTCACCTTCACGCCTGCGTCCTTGAGCACGCAGCAGATGGTCTTCGAATCCAAACCGCCTGAAACGCACACACCGACGGTCTTACCCTTGAGTTCTTCGAGCTTCATTTCTTTCTTCCTTTCAGGATTTGAACTGATATTATAGCATAAATTCGGCCGGAGTGGTATAGGGTGGGATGCAAAAAAAGTGCAGGGTCGCCGGACAGACTAAATGCAACTATGGGCAGGTTAAATGCGCTATAGCTTC